>CAXTBW010000050.1:0-29592 GCA_964242925.1 uncultured Acetobacteraceae bacterium | reverse complement strand
CGCAGGAGGACAAGCTGACCGCGCTGGTGTTCAAGATCCAGGCGAACATGGACCCCAACCATCGCGACCGCATCGCCTTCGCCCGCATCTGCTCCGGCCGCCTGCAGCGCGGCATGCGGCTGCGCCAGGTGCGCACGGGCAAGCTGATCCCGCTGCACGCGCCGCAGTTCTTCTTCGCGCGCGACCGGCAGATCGCCGACGAGGCGTTCGCCGGGGACGTGGTGGGCATCCCGAACCACGGCACCCTGCGCATCGGCGACACGCTGAGCGAGGAGGAGGACCTGAACTTCGTCGGCGTGCCCTACTTCGCGCCCGAGATCCTGCGCCGGGTGCGGCTGGACGACGCCATGAAAGCCAAGAAGCTGCGCGGCGCCCTGCAGGAGCTGGCCGAGGAAGGCGTGGTGCAGCTGTTCCGCCCGCAGGACGGCAGCCCGCCCATCGTCGGCGTGGTCGGCACGCTGCAGCTGGACGTGCTGATCGCGCGGCTCGCCGGCGAATACGGCGTGGGCATCGGCTTCGAAGGCGTGCCCTACGCCCTGGCGCGCTGGGTCAGCGGGGAGCGGGCCGCCGTCGAGCGGTTCTGCCAGGCGCAGCGCACCGCCATGGCCGACGACGTGGATGGCGACCCGGTGTTCCTCGCCTCCTCCACGTTCAGCCTGCGCCGGGTGACGGACGCCAACGAGGCGCTGACGTTCCGCGACATCAAGGACTTCAAGCCCGAGGCGTAGTAAGAACTTCAGGCTGGCGGCGTAGCCTCGCTGGCGCCCTGCTGCGCCGGGCCGTCATGCGCCAGGTTCATCGCGCTCGAGATCAGCGCGGTGTGGCTGAATGCCTGCGGGAAGTTGCCGGTCATGCGCTTGGCGCGCGGGTCGTACTCCTCGCTCAACAGCCCGAGGTCGTTGCGCAGCGCGAGCAGCTTGTCGAACAGCGCCTGCGCCTCCGGTTGGCGCCCCTGCATGTGCCAATTGTCGACCAGCCAGAACGAGCAGGCCAGGAAGGCGCCCTCGCCCGGCGGCAGGCCGTCCTTGCTGTCGTCGGTGGAGTAGCGCAGCACGAAACCGTCCTGCAGCAGTTCCCGCTCGATCGCCGCGGTGGTGCCGAGCACGCGCGGATCGTCGAACGGCAGGAAGCCGGTCACGGGGATCAGCAGCAGGCTGGCGTCCAGCTGGTCGGTGTCGAAGTGCTGGGTGAAGCTGTTCTTCCCAGTGTGGAAACCTTTCGTCAGCACCTCATCGCGCACCTCGTCGCGGATCCGCTTCCAGTGCTCGACAGGGCCAGGCAGGTCGTGCGCCATGGCATCGTCCACCATGCGGTCGAACGCGACCCACACGCAGACCTTGGAGTAGGTGAAGTGCTGGCGGCCGCCGCGGGTCTCCCAGATGCCGTCGTCCGGCTGTCGCCAAATGGCCTCGAGATGCTCCAGGATGGCGCATTGCAGGCGCCAGCTCTCCGGCGGGAAGCTCAGGCCGCCGTTGCGGGCGCGGTGCAGCGCCTCGGTCAGCTCGCCGAACACATCGAGCTGCAGCTGCTCGCTGGCGGCGTTGCCAATGCGCACCGGGGAAGCGCCCTGGTAGCCGGGCAGCCACTTCACCTCGTACTCATCCAGCCGGCGCTCGCCCGAGATGCCGTACATGATCTGCACCTGGTCCGGGCTGCCGGCGACGCTGCGGTGCAGCCAGTCGCGCCATCTCGCGGCCTCGTCGTAGTAGCCGGCGTGCATCAGCGAGAACAGCGTCAGCGACGCGTCGCGCAACCAGCAGTAGCGGTAGTCCCAGTTGCGCGACCCGCCCAGCTGCTCGGGCAACGACGTGGTCGCGGCCGCCGCGATGCCGCCGGTCGGCGCGTAGGTGAGCGCCTTCAACACCAGCAGCGAACGGCTGACCGCGTGCCCGTGCGGGCCCTTGTAGGTTCCGCGGCCGGACCATTCCGACCAGTACTCACTCGTTCGCACCAGCGCCGCTTCTGCGTCCAGCGCGGGCGGGGGCGGCAGGTGGGAGGGTCCGTAGGTCAGCACGAACGGGACGCGCTGGCCCTTTGCGACGGTGAACTGCGCGGTGGTGCGCATGTCGCGGCCTTCGAGTTCGACGTCGCAGCGCAGCACCACCAGCGCGGGCCCGGCGATCGCGACGAGCGCGTCGCCCTCCCGGGTGACCCAGGGCACGTTCGCGCCGTAGTCGAACCGCAGCGCGATATCGAGCGCCATGTCGACCGCGCCCTCGCGGCCCTCGACGATCCGCACGACCGAGGAGTTCTCGGCTTCGGGCGCCATGAAGTCGATCACCGCCACGCTGCCGGTCTGCGTGGTGAACACAGTTTCGAGGATCAGGCCGCCATCGCGGTACGACCGGGTGGCCTGCTGTCCGGCGTCGGCCGGGGCGATGCGCCAGCGGCCATTGTCGGAGGTGCCGAGCAGGGCGGCGAAGCAGGCGCCGCTGTCCAGCCGCGGCAGGCACAACCAGTCGATCGAGCCGTTGCGACCCACTAGCGCGACCGTGCTGCAATCGCCAATCAGCCCGTAATCCTCGATTGGCAGCGGTTGGTCGGCATCGGGCATCGCATATTGCTCCTCTGGTTCGTTGCTAAGCGCGCGCTTCCTGGAACGTAGCACGGCGACGCGTCGTGATTTCCTTGACTTTTGCGCTTTGTTTGCAGATATGCCGCGTTACGGCGCTCGCGTGCGCGCCCGGCGCCGGAGCGGCGCCTTTGGCCGGCGCAGCAACCTGCCGGCACCCTCGTAAGTGACCGGAATCCCTTGTTGAACGAAATGACACCCGCCCCGGCGGACACCAACTTGCACCCCGACGACGATTTCGGCCACGAACCGGCCGCTACAGAGCCCTCGCTTGCCGCCATCGCCGAACCGGATGCAGCCGCGGCGCCGCCGGCCGAGGTCGTCAGCCTCGACGAGGGTCCCTCGATGCATGTCGGCGGCGCCCTCGCCAACGCGGTCGAGCCCGAGACCGCGAACGAAGTCCAGGTCCACGAGCCCGAGGCGGAAGCTGAGATCCCGTCCGAGATCGAGCCCGAGCCCGAGACTGCGTCCGAGATCGAACCCGAGCCGGCGCGCGCCACGTTCGCCGATCTGGGCTTGTCCGAGAGCCTCGTGGAAGCCGTCGCCGCGATGGGCTATCTGCTGCCGACGCCGATCCAGGAGCAGGCGATCCCCGTCGTGCTGATGGGCCGCGACGTGCTGGGCGTGGCGCAGACGGGCACCGGCAAGACCGCCTCGTTCGTGCTGCCCATGCTTGACATCCTGGACGGCCGCCGCGCCCGCGCCCGCATGCCGCGCTCGCTGATCCTGGAGCCGACACGCGAACTCGCGCTGCAGGTCGCCGAGAACTTCGTGCAGTACGGCAAGAACCTGAAGCTGACCCACGCCCTGCTGATCGGCGGCGAGAGCATGTCGGAGCAGAAGGAGGCGCTGAACAAGGGCGTGGACGTGCTGATCGCCACGCCGGGCCGCCTGATCGACCTGTTCGAGCGCGGCGGGCTGCTGATGACCGACACCCGCATCCTAGTGATCGACGAGGCGGACCGCATGCTCGACATGGGGTTCATCCCCGACGTGGAGCGCATCGTCGCCATGCTGCCGCGCACCCGGCAGACGCTGTTCTTCTCCGCCACCATGGCGCCCGAGATCAAGCGGCTGTCCGACGCGTTCCTGTCCAACCCGAAGCTGATCACCGTGTCGCGTCCGGCGTCGGTCGCCACCACCATCGTGGCCGGCCTGGCGCTGGTCGCGGAAACGGACAAGCGCGAGGCGCTGCGCCGGCTGATCCGGTCGGAGCAGGTGCAGAACGCGCTGATCTTCTGCAACCGCAAGATCGAAGTGGACGTGCTGTTCAAGTCGCTGCGCAAGCACGGCTTCGATGTGGGCGCGCTGCACGGCGATCTGTCGCAGTCGGAGCGGACCGCGACGATGGCGCGGTTCAAGGCGAACGAGCTGCGGCTGCTGGTGTGCAGCGACGTGGCGGCGCGCGGGGTGGACATCAGCGGGCTGTCGCACGTGTTCAACTTCGACGTGCCGCACCATGCGGAGGATTACGTGCACCGCATCGGCCGCACCGGCCGCGCCGGGCTGACCGGGCATGCCTTCACGCTGGCCACGCCCGAGGACCGGCTGGCGGTGGAGGCGATCGAGTCGCTGATCAGCGCGCCGATCCCCCGGCTGAGCGTGGACGGGCTGGACCCGGTGGAATGGGCCGAGGGCGACGGGCGCAAGCGGCGGGGCCGCGGCCGGGCGGCCGCCAAGCCGGAAGCGAGGCCACGCCGCGGCGAGCCGAAGCCGGAAGCGGCTCCAAAGGATGCGCCGAAGCCGGAGGTGGCCGCCAGGCCGCGCCGGACCCGCGCGCCCAGGGGTGAGCCCCGCGCCGAGGCCGTCGAGGCTGCGGTCGTGGAGACGGCGGTTGAGCGGCGGCCAAGGGAGGCCGTCCGTCCCCGGGAGGCTGCGTCGCCGCGTGCGAGCGAGCGGCCGCGGGAGATGGACCGCTCCCGCGAGCGTCCGCTGCGCCGCGAGGGCCGCGGCCGCGACGACGATCTCGGGCCGTCGGTGCAAGGATTTGGCGATGACGTGCCCGCCTTCATGCTGATACGCTCGCCGAACCGCGCTGCCGAACCGCGCCAAACGGAGGAAACCGCATGAACGTCGTCGCGCCGATCGACCTCCCGGAAGCCGCCGAAGGCGAGCCGCTGCGCGACGCGCCGCCCGGCCCGGCCCCGCAGAACCGCCCGATGGGGCCGTTCAGCTGGGACGACGCCCTGTTGCTGGAAGACCAGCTAACCGAGGACGAGCGCGCCATTCGCGACGCCGCGCGCGCGTACTGCCAAGACAAGCTCATGCCGCGCGTGCTGCTCGCCAACCGCCACGAGCGGTTCGACCGCGAGATCATGAACGAGATGGGCGAGATGGGCTTCCTGGGCGCCACGCTCGAGGGCTACGGCTGCGCCGGCGTCGGCTACGTCGCCTACGGGCTGATCGCGCGCGAGGTCGAGCGGGTGGATAGCGGCTACCGCTCCGCGTTCTCGGTGCAGTCCTCGCTGGTGATGTACCCGATCTGGGCGTTCGGCTCGGAGGCGCAGCGCGAGAAGTTCCTGCCCAAGCTGCGCAGCGGCGAGTTCGTCGGCTGCTTCGGCCTGACCGAGCCGGACGCCGGGTCGGACCCGGGCTCGATGCGCACGCGCGCCAAGAGCGTGGACGGCGGGTATCTGCTGAGCGGGTGCAAGACCTGGATCACCAACTCGCCGCTGTGCGACGTCGCGGTGGTGTGGGCGAAGACGGATGACGGCGTGATCCGCGGCTTCCTGCTGGAGCGCGGCATGAAGGGGTTCGACACGCCGGCGATCGAGGGCAAGTTCAGCCTGCGCGCGTCCAAGACCGGCATGATCATGATGGACGAGGTGTTCGTCCCCGAGGCCAACATGCTGCCCGGCGTGAAGGGTCTGCGCGGGCCATTCTCATGCCTCAACAACGCGCGCTACGGCATCTCGTGGGGGGCGCTGGGCGCCGCCGAGTTCTGCTGGCACGCGGCGCGCGACTACACGCTCAACCGCATGATGTTCGGCCGCCCGCTGGCCGCCACGCAACTGATCCAGAAGAAGCTGGCGGACATGCAGACCGAGATCACCATCGGGCTGCAGAGCGTGTTGCGGCTGGGCCGGCTGATGGACGAGCACCGCGCGGCGCCCGAGATGATCAGCCTGTGCAAGCGCAACAGCTGCGGCAAGGCGCTGGCGATCGCTCGCGAGGCGCGCGACATGCACGGCGGCAACGGCATCGCGGACGAGTACCACGTGATCCGCCACGTGATGAACCTCGAGGCGGTGAACACCTACGAAGGCACCCACGACGTGCACGCGCTGATCCTCGGCCGGGCGCAGACGGGGCTGTCCGCCTTCGGCTGAGGCTGGGAGGACGCGGCGATGGACTTCACGGGCAAGGTCGCCATCGTCACCGGCGGCGCCAATGGCATAGGTCTGACCGTCGCCGAGCAGCTTGGTCGAGCGGGCGCGAAGGTGCTGGTCGTGGACCGCGACGCAACGGCCGGCGCGGCATGCGCGCAGGCGATCGAGCGGAGCGGCGGCCTGGCGCGTTTTGTCGCCGCGGACGTGACGCAGTCGGCGGACGTGCAGGGCTACGTTGCCGCGGCGGTCGAGGCATGGGGCGGCATCGACTGCTTCTTCAACAATGCCGGCATCGAGGGCGCCGTGACGCCCACGGCCGAGTACGACGAGGCGATGTTCGACCGCGTCATCGCCGTGAACGTGAAGGGCGTGTTCCTCGGGCTGCGCCACGTGCTGCCCGTCATGCTGCGGGCCGGCCGGGGCGCCATCGTCAACACCGCATCGACTGCAGCGCTGCAGGGCTCGCCGGGTCTGTCGGCCTACGTCGCGTCGAAGCACGCCGTGTTGGGGATGACCCGCACCGCGGCGGCGGAGACCGGCGCGGCCGGCATCCGGGTGAACGCCGTCTGCCCGGGGCCGACCGACACGCGGATGATCCACTCGCTGGCGGCTCAGGCGGGCGCCACGTCCGAGCGGTTCACCTCGGTCATCCCGCTCGGCCGCTACCTGACGGTGGACGAGGTGGCCAACACGGTGCTGTTCCTGCTCTCGGACCTGTCGAGCGGCGTCACCGGCGCCGCGTGGGCGGTGGACGGCGGCCGCACCGCCGTGTCCATGCCGCCGAGGGTCGCTTCCTAGTAACGTGCCGTCGTGCCAGGGCTTGACCTTGGTGTCCACGCCGTATCAACGGCACAGGCTTCTCCCGCCAGGTCCGTGACCTTGGCGTCCCGTGGATGCCAGGTTCAAGCCCTGGCATGACGGTGTGGGCGCCTAACCTCCTCAGATCCCCGCCCCCTCGATCACGCCGCCGAACAGCTCCCACCGCGTGCCGTTCCAGCGCTGCAGGTTCATGTGACGGATGGGGTGGGAGTTGGTGGCGCTGGTGCTCACCACGCAGCCGGGCAGCAGCGTCGCCGGCTGGTGTTCCGTCATCGCCTTCGCCTGCGCCATGATGTTCTCACGCGAGAAATCTGACCCGCACTGCCTGAGCACCTGCATGCAGGACGTTCCCACCCCGTGGGCATACGGGTAGTTGCTGTCGGACAACTCCGCGTCCGGCATGTAGTCCTTCATGAACTGCCGCCAATCGTTCATGCCGGGATCGTCCTTCCATTGCGGGTCGCTGTTGTCCTTGAGGTAGGACGCGGCGATCAGCCCCAGCGCGCGCTCCGGCCCGGCCGGGTTGATGACGGCGCCGACGGAGATCGACACATCGGTCACCATGTGCAGCGGCTTCCAGTTCAGGTCGTAGATCTTGCGGATGATCTGCGCCGCGAACTTCGGCGTGGCGGCGGACACCAGCGTGTCGGCGCCGGAGGCCTGCATCGCGACGGCCTGGCTGTCGATGGTCGGGTCGGTCACCTCGTAGCTGGAGGTGATGACGACCAGCTTGGCGAACTTGTCGCCGAGCACGTCCTTCAATCCGGCGATGTAGTCCTTGCCGAAGTCGTCGTTCTGATACAGCACGGCGACCTTGGCGGCCGGCTTGTTGGCCAGGATGTACTTGGCGTAGATCTGCCCCTCGGTCCGGTAGCTCGGCTGCCAGCCGATCGTCCAAGGATTCTCCTTGAGGTTGCTGAACTTGTCGGCGCCGGTCGACACGAATATCTGCGGCACTTTCTTCTGGTTCATGTAGCGCATCACGGCGGACTGCGTCGGCGTGCCCAGCGCGTTCATGGTGAACGCCACGCCGTCCTGCTCCACCAGCCGCCTGGTCTGTTCGACCGCCTTGGGCGGGGAGTATCCGTCGTCGTAGCTGATGAAGTCGATCTTGCGCCCGGCAATGCCGCCGTGGTCGTTCACCTGCTTGAAGTAGGCGGTCAGCCCTTTGCCGATCGCGCCGTAGGCGGAGGCGGGCCCGCTATAGGGCACGGTGTTGCCGATCTTGATCTCGGTCGCCGTCACGCCTGGCGTCTCGGCGGCCCAGGCCCGGCGCAGGATGACGGGAGTGGCGAGCGTGGCGGCAAGCAGGGTCCGGCGATGCATGCGATGTCCTCCGTTAAGTTTTTACTGCACCTCAAAAGCCCTCCCCCGCTGGCGGGAGAGGGTTGGGTGAGGGTGGCCCTGGCGGCCGATGTCTCGAGAGAACCACCCTCACCCCGACCCTCTCCCGCAAGCGGGAGAGGGAGAAGAGAGGAAGCTTGAACAGCCGGCCCAGGCCGCCGGCGACGCCGGAGGGCAGGAAGAACATGAACCCGATCAGCACGGCGCCGTAGATCGCGCCGGGCGCCGCCTTGCTGACCTGTTCCGCCACGTTCGGCAGGAAGGTGATGAACAGCGCCCCGAACACCGGCCCGGCGATCGATGCGACACCGCCCACCACCAACCCGGTGAACAGCGTGATCGACAGCAGCACCGTGAAGCTGTCCGGCGAGACGAACCCCACCGTGATCGCGCTCAGCGACCCGGCGATCCCCGTCACCATCGCGCTGACCGCGAACGTCCGCGTCTTGAACAGCGCCACGTCGATCCCGGTCGCCTCGGCCGCCATCGGCTGGTCGCGCACCGCCCGCATGGCGCGCCCGATGCGGCCATGCACCAGGTTGGATGCGAGCGCGAACAGCACGGCGGCGACTGCCAGGGCGAATAGGTACAGCCATTGGTCCGCGTTGAGCGGCAGGCCGAACGGCGGGTCCGGCTTGTCCACCACGATGCCCTGCACGCCCCCGGTCCAGCCCTCCAGCAGCCTGTGCTTCAACAGCTGCGGCGCGGCGACCGCGAGCCCGAACGTGGTGAGCGCCAGGTACAATCCGCCCAGCCGCAACGCCGGCAGCCCGACCAGGAAACCGATGCCCGCGCACACCGCCGCGGAGGCGGGCAGCGTCGCCCAGTACGGCACGTCGTACGCCGTCATCAGCACCGCCGTCACGTAGGCGCCGACCGCGTAGAACGCCCCGTGCCCGAGCGAGATCTGCCCGTTGAACCCGGTGACCATCGCCAGCCCGAGGATGGCGATGGCGTAGATCGCCACCGTCGTCAGCTGGAACAGGTGATAGTCGCTGACCAGGAACGCCAGCGCCGCCATCGGCGCCACCAGTATTAGGGGCCACCTCATACCCGGCTCACCACGGTGCGGCCGAACAGCCCGGCCGGCTTCACCGTCAGCACGCCCACGATGATCAGCAGCGCCAGGGTGAGTTTCAGCTCGTTGCCGACGATGTAGGTGCCGGCGAGGTTCTCGATGATGCCAATCGCGAAGCCGCCCACCACCGCGCCAAGCGGGTTGGCGATGCCGCCGAGCAACGCGCCGGCGAAGGCGTACAGCAGCACGCCGCTCATCATGTTCGGGTCCAGGAACACCACGGGCGCCACCATCATCCCCGCCACGGCGCCGATCGCCGCCGCCAGCCCCCAGCCCAGCGCCAGCATCGCGCCGACCCGGATGCCCATCAGCCGGCTGGACACGGGGTTGTAGGCCGCCGCCCGCATCGCAAGCCCGAGCTTGGTGAAACGAAAGAACGCCCACACCGCGAGCAGCACCGCGAGCGTGACCCCGGTGGAACCGAGGTCATGCCGGGTGACGAAGCCGCCCAGCAGCGGCGGGCCCTCGAACGGCGTCGGGAATGGCTTGAGCTGATAGGTGAACAGCCATCCGGCCAGGCTGTTGAACGCCAGCAGCAGCCCTATGAACACCCCCACGCTGGCCAGCACCGGGGAGCCGGTCATCGGGCGCAGCAGCACGACCTCGATCGCCACGCCGATCGCGAACGACGCCACCACGGTGATGACGAACGCCGCCCAGTACGGCACGCCGGCGCCGATCAACGCCAGCGCGATGTACGTCGAGAACATCGCCATCTCGCCCTGCGCGAAGTTCACCTGGTGCGTCGCCTGGAAGATCATCACCAGCGCCAAGGCGACGCTTGCGTAGATGCCGCCCGACGCGATCCCCGACAGCAGCTGGTGCGCGAACCCCTCCATCGCTCAATACCCCAGATACGAACGGCGCACGGACTCGTCGCGCGCCAGGTCGGGCGCGGCGCCGCTGGCCACGATGCGCCCGGTCTCGAGCAGGCAGGCATGGTCCGCCACGTCGAGCGCCAGGCTGGCGTTCTGCTCGACCAGCAGAATACTGACGCCGTCGTCGTCGCGGATGCGCCGCATGATGGCGAAGATCTCCCGGATGATCAGCGGCGCCAGGCCGAACGAGGGCTCGTCCAGCAGCAGCAGCTTGGGCCGCAGCAACAGGGCGCGGCCGATCGCCAGCATCTGCTGCTCGCCGCCGGACAGCGTGCCGGCCTGCTGGCGGTAGCGCTGCTTCAGCTTGGGGAAGTAGCCGAACACGCGCTCGGTCCCGGCCGCCGCCTCGTCGCGCGGCCGGGTGTAGGCGCCCAGGCGGAGGTTCTCCTCGACCGTCAGCTCCATCAGGGTGCCGCGCCCGTCCGGCACGTGCGCCACGCCGCGCCGGGCGATGTCCTCCGTGCGGCAGCCGTCGATGCGGGCGCCGTCGAACATGATCTGCCCGGTGGTGCGCACCATCGCGCTCAGGGCTCGCAACGTGGTCGTCTTGCCGGCGCCGTTGGCGCCTAGCAGCGCGGTGATGCCGCCTTGCGCGACGCTGAAGTCCAGTCCGTGCAGCACGCGCACCTCGCCGTAACGGGCATGCAGGCCGGTTGCTTCAAGTAGGGGCGCCTCAAGCAGCATGGTGGAGCGGCTCGCCGAGGTAGGCGCGAATCACGTCCGGGCTGTTCCGCACGGCGCCGGGCAGGCCGTCGGCGATCTTGCGGCCCTGCTCGAGCGCCACGACCTTGTCCGACACGCGCATGACCAGGTTCATGTGATGCTCGACCAGCAGCACGCTCATGTCGAACGCCTCGCTGACGTGACGGATCAGTTCGGCGAGGTGGTCGACCTCGGCGTGGTTCAGCCCGCCGGCCGGCTCGTCCAGCAGCAGCAGCTTCGGCTGGCCGATCAGCGCGCGGGCCATCTCGACCCGCTTCTGCGTGCCGAACGGCAGCGCGCTGACGGGCGCATCGGCGACGGCGCGCAACTCCAATAAGTCCAGCAGCCGCTCCATGCCGGCGGCGGCGGCCCGCTCCTCGCGCAGCGCGTTCGGGAGGCGCAGCGCATTGGCGAGGAAGCCGGAGCGGCCCAGATGGTGGGCGCCGGCCAGCATGTTGTCGCGCACCGACATGGACCGGAACAGCGCCACGTTCTGGAAGGTGCGGCCTAACCCGAGTTCCACGATGCCGTGGCGGCTGACACCGCGCAGGTCGCGGCCGGCGAGGCGGATTTCGCCCGCGTTCGGGCGGTAGATGCCGCTGACGCAGTTGAACAGCGTCGTTTTGCCGGAACCATTGGGGCCTATCAGGCCGCAGATCTGCCGCGGCGCCACGGTGAACGACACGCCGGCCAGCGCCACGATGCCGCCGAAGCGCATCGCGACGTCCACGACCTCGAGCAGCGGTGGCGCGCCCGTCAGGACGGGGTCGCGCAGATGGCCGACGGCCAAGTCGTTTGCGCCACGCTCAGACTCCCCCGCATTCGGACGTTCGCGCCATTCGGCTCGCCGCCTCGTTGCAGTCACGCTATAGGGGCGGCGCCCACCGTTCAAGCGGGATCGGCGGGCGCTTCACCATACCAACCGTCATGGCCGGGCGAAGCCGCCTCAAGGTTTCGACGGCGAAGCCGGTGGAATGACTGCGCAGGGTTGACCCGGCCACCCACGCAATTCGTGCGGACAGGGGGTTCGGGTGTTGGCGGAACTAGAGCTAGAGCCGTTTAGCAAGTGCGAGCGGGACGCCGTGAATGGCCGGATCAAGTCCGGCCAAGACGGGAAATTGTGACGATGACTTACGACAGCGCCTACGCGTAACGGCTCGCCGGGCGCCTCAGGCCTAGATGGTCCCGCAGCGTCGGCCCGCTGTACTCCGTGCGGAACAGACCGCGCCGCTGCAGCTCCGGGATCACCAGTTCGACGAAGTCGTCCAGGCCGCCCGGCAGGTAGGACGGCTGGATCAGGAAACCGTCCACCGCGCCCTCGATGAACCAGGTCGCCATCTCGTCGGCGACCTGCGAGGCGGAGCCCTTGACGGTGCGCTGGCCGCGGGCGCCGGCGTAGCGCTGGTAGAGCTGGCGAATGGTCAGCCCCTCGTCGCGCGCCCACGACAGCACGTTGGTGAACGCGCTGGTGCCGGCCTGGCTGGTGGTCTCGAACACCGCCGCCGGCAACGGGCCGTCCAGGTCGCAGCCGGTCAGGTCGAAGCCGCCCAGGGCATTGGACAGCAGCTCGATCCCCACATCCGGGTGGATCAGCGACTGCAGGAATTGATGCTTCTCCTCCGCCTCCTCCGCCGTGCGGCCAACGACCGGGTTCAGCCCGGGCATGATCTTCACGCCGTCCGCGGTCCGGCCGTGCTGTTGCAGGCGACCCTTCAGGTCGGCGCTGAACGCCTTGGCCGCGCCAAGCGTGTGCAGCGAGGTGAACACCGCCTCGGCGAACCGCGCCGCGAGCCGCTTGCCCGCCTCCGACGACCCGGCCTGGAACAGCACCGGATGGCCCTGCGGCGGGCGCGCCACGTTCAGCGGCCCGCGCACCGAGAAATCCTTGCCCTTGTGGTTGAGGAAATGCAGCTTGGCCGGGTCAAAATAACGCGCGCTGGCCCGGTCGCGCAGGAAGGCGTCATCGTCCCAGCTGTCCCACAGCCCCTGCACGATGTCGGTGAACTCGACCGCGCGCTCATACCGCTCGCCGTGTTCGAAGTGCGCCTCGCGGCCAAAGTTGAACGCTTCCGACAGGTTGGCGGAGGTGACGATGTTCCACCCGGCGCGCCCGCCGCTGATGTGGTCCAGCGAGGCGTATTTGCGCGCGACGTTGTACGGCTCGTTGTAGCTGGTGGTCGCGGTCGCAACCAACCCGATGCGGCTGGTCACCGCGGCGAGCGCCGACAGCAGCGTGATCGGCTCGAAATACGCCATGTACTGCGGCCAGCGGCTCAGGGACTCCAGGTTGCCGTCGCGGGTCGCCAACGCGTCGGCCAGGAACATCAGATCGAACTTGCCGCGCTCCGCCGTCTGCGCCAGTTGCGCGTAGTGGCGGAAGTTGGTGCCGGCGTCGACCTGCGACTCCGGGTGCAGCCAGGCGGCGACGTGATTGCCGGTCGGGTGGAAGAAGGCGCCCAAGTGCATCTGGCGTGTCATGCCGGCGTAGCCTCCGTCTCGACCGGCGCGGCGGCCAGGATTTGCGCGTCGTCGCCGTTCCACTGCAGGCCGACGGCGCTGCCGGGCCCGAACGATGCGGCAGCAGACCACTCGGTGGTGCTGACGGCAACCGCCTGGCCCAGCGCGTGGACGCTGTAGCGGACGTGGCGGCCCAGAAAGGTGCAGCCTTCGACGACCGCCTCGATGCCACCCGCTGGCGTGATCCGGATGCGCTCCGGCCGGACCGAGACGAGCACCGGCTCCCCCACCGCGGGCGCAGCGCCGGTGGCGGGCTGCCGCGCCGGCCCGGTGGCGCCGCCATGGAACCGCACCATGGCGAGCCCGCCCTCCCGGCCGCACACCGTCCCGGGCAGCAGGTTGGTGTCCCCCAGGAACCCGGCGACGAACGGCGTGGCCGGGTGCAGATACACCTCCGACGGCGCGCCGATCTGCGCGATGGCGCCCTGGTCCATCACGGCGATGCGGTCGGACATGGTCATCGCCTCCTCCTGGTCGTGCGTGACGAACAGGATGGAGATGCCAACCCGGCGTTGCAGCGACTTGATCTCCGCCTGCAACGCCTCGCGCAACCGCCGGTCCAGCGCGCCCAGCGGCTCGTCCAGCAGCAGCGCGTCCGGCTCGAACACCAGCGCGCGGGCCAGCGCCACGCGTTGCTGTTGCCCGCCCGACAGCTGCCGCGGCAGGCGGGAAGCGAATGGCGCGAGGCCGACCTTCTCGATCATGTCCAGCGCGCGCCGCCGCCGCTCCGCCGCCGCCACGCCGCGCATCCGCAGCGCGAAGCCGACGTTCTCCAGCACGGTCATCTGCGGGAACAACGCGTAGCCCTGGAACACGATGCCGAAATTGCGCCGCTCCGGCGGCAGCCCGGCGATATCGCGTCCGTCCACCCGGATGGCGCCGCGGCTCGGCGTCTCGAAGCCGGCCACCATCATCAGCGTGGACGTCTTGCCCGACCCGCTCGGCCCCAGCAGCGTCAGGAACTGCCCCGGCGCCAACGCGAAGCTCACGTCGCGCACGGCGTAGCCGCCCCCGCCGTAGTTTTTCCACAGCCCGTCCACCTCGACGTGGCGGGTCATCGCGGCAAGGGGCCACGGCGGGTGGCGGCCTGCAGCAGCAGCGCCAGCACGCCAAAGCCGAGGAACACCGAAGCGGCGGCGGCGAGCTTGGGCGTCAGCTCATACTGGACCGCGGCGTACATGCGCACGGGCAGGGTGACCGACCCGGCGCCCTGGAGGAATAGCGCCACCACCACCTCGTCGAACGACACCGCGAAGCCGAGCACGGCGCCCGCGAGCACGCCGGGCCAGATGGCGGGCCAGACGACGTGCCGCCCAACGGACAACGCGCCGGCCCCCATGCTGCGGGCGGAGCGGACCAGCGCCGGATTCAGCTCGGCCACCAGGCTGGTCTGCACCGAGATGAACATGTACGGCGTCGCCAGCAGCCCGTGCACCAGCCCGATCCCGATCCAGCTGCCGACCATCCCGACGGGCGCGAACACCAGGTACTCGCCCAGCGCCAGCACCACCAGCGGCGCCACGATCGGCGCCATGATCACCCCGGCTATCAGCCCCCTGCCGCGGAACCGCCGTCCATGCAGGGCGATCGCGGCGGTGACGCCCGCCACGCACGCCACCAAAACGGCGACCGCCGCCACCTGGAACGACAGCAGCGTCGAGGCGCGCCACAGCTTGTCGTTCGCGTAGTCGGCGAAGGCGTGAACGGAAATCCAGTCCGGCGGGAACTGGATCAGGTTGCCCCTGGTCAGGGCCATCGGCACGATGATCAGCGACGGCAGCAGCAGGAACGCCAGCACGGGGGCGCACGCGGCGAGCAGCGCCAGCCGGGTGCGCCGCGCACGGGTTTCAGCCGTCGGCATGCAGCCCCCGGCGCGCGAGCGCCTGCTGCGCCACGACGAGCGGCGTGACCGCGGCGGCGATCAGCGTCGCCAGGGCGCCCGCGCTGCCGAAATCGACGAGTTCGCGCACGTAGTAGTCGACCAGGTTGGACACCATCATGTCGGACGGCGCCCCTAGGATGACAGGGGTGATGAAGAACCCGGCCGAGATGATGAACACCAGCAGCGCCGCGTTCGCCACCCCGGGGATCGCGGCCGGCAGCACCACCCAGCGCAGCACGGCCAGCCGCCGCGCGCCCATGCTGGTGGCCGCGCGCTCGACACGCGGGTCGATGCCGCGCAGGGCGGTGTAAATTGGGAAGACCGCGTAGGGCAGCACGTAGTGCACCATGCCGACGACCACCGCGAGCCGGTTGTGCAGCAGGGTCACCGGCGCGCTGGTCAGTCCGATCGCCTGCAACAGCGTGTTGACGACGCCGTTGTCCTGCAGGAGCGCGGCCCAGGCGAAGTTCTTGACCAGCACCGCCGTCCAGAACGGCAGCAGGATGAACGCCAGCAGCACGCTGCGCTGCCGGGGCCCTGACCGCCACAGCGCCGCGGCCAGCAGGAAGCCTAGCAGCACGGCGATACCGGTCGTGATCAGGCTGACCGCAAGCGTGTTCTGCGCAGCGCGCCACAACAGGCGGCTCTGCAATACAGCGGCGAGCCGCGCCCCGCCGTCGGCGAAGCCCTCACGCAGGATGGCCAATGCCGGCAGCAGCATCAGCCCGCCATACAGCACGCCCGACGGCAACAGCAGGATGGACGCGCCCAGGCGGGGTCGAGGCTTTGCGCCGGCAATGCTGCTTTCCACGGCTGCGACGGCTGCAAGGCTTATGCCATGCCTTCTCCCTCTCCCGTGAAAAACGGGAGAGGGAGAAGGCTGGCTCGCGCCATGGCGCGATCCGCCACCGCGGTGCAGCATGGCGTAGGATTACCGGGGCGGCCGGCAAAGCGAGGGGGATTGGTTGATGGCATCGAAACGAACGGCCCACGTCGTCGGCCGGCGGACCCTGCTGGGCGCCGCCGCGGGCGCGCTGTCCGCCCCTGCCCTGCTGGGCCGCGCCCGGGCCGAGCCGGTCACGCTGAACGTCGCCGGATATGGCGGGGTGCTCAACGACTACCTGACCCGGCTGTTCGGCGAGCCATTCGAGCGGCAGACCGGCATCAAGGTGAACTTCGGCTCCAACGCCTCGCTGGCCCTCGCCAAGCTGCAAGCCGCGTCGGGCGGCCCGGCGCAGTGGGACATCGTGGTGCTGACCGGCGCGGAACTGCTCACCGCCAGCGAACAAGGGCTGATCGAGCCCTACGATTACAGCATTATCGACGCCAGCAACGTGCCGCCGGTCTACAAGCAGCCCTACGGCATCAAGCTGTCGCTGTACCTGTTCTCCATGTGCTGGGACAAACGGCAGATCGCCGACGACCACGCGCCCAAGACCTGGGCCGAGTTCTGGGACACCCAGCGCTACAAGGGCAAGCGCTCGCTGTACTCCAACGTGTCCGATGGCAGCATCCTGGAGCTGGCGCTGCTGGCCGACGGCGTGGCGACCGACAAGCTGTATCCGCTCGATGTGGATCGGGCGTTGCGCAGCCTGGACCGGCTGGGCCGCGCCAACATCATCTGGCACTCGACCAACCAGGAGCCGATCCAGCAGCTCACCTCCGGCGCCGTCCCGTTGGCCACCGCATTCAACGGCCGCGTCATCCTGGCGAACCGGGCGGGCGGGCAGCTGGGCTACAATCCGGCGTACAGCGCCGTCAGCGGCAACCCGTACTGCGTGATCAAGAGCTCGGCCCACAAACGCGAGGCCATGCAGCTGCTGAACTTCATGCTGACCGACACCAAGGGGGACGCCGCCTACATCGAGGCGACCAACTACGCCATGCCGAACACCGCCGCGCTGGCCCTGGTGCCGCAAGCCGTGCTGGACACCCTGCCCACCAGTCCGGCGCTGAAGGACAAGGTCTTCATCAAGGACGATGCCTGGTGGACCGCCAACCTCGCCGACGCCAGCCGCAAGTTCAAGGAGTGGCAGCTGGCCGGGTGACGCCCCGCTCGCCCCTGGTGTAGCGTCCGCCCGCAAATATTGGAGCGACGCCGATGCGCCACGAAACGCTCACCTACGAGGCCGATGGCCTGACGATGCGCAGCCAGCTGTTCTTCGAGCCCGCCTCCGGCAAGCGCGCCGGCGTGCTGGTGTTCCCCGAGGCGTTCGGGCTGGGCAGCCACGCGATCTCCCGCGCCGAGCGCTTGGCGGCGATGGGCTATGTGGCGCTGGCCTGCGACCTGCACGGCGAGGGCCGCGTCGTCGACGGGCTGGACGAGGCGATCGGCCTGCTCAAGCCGCTGTTCGAGGCGCCCGACCGCACCCGCGCGCGGGCCGGCGGCGGCCTGCAGGCGCTGACCGCGCGCCCGGAGGTCGATGCCGGCCGGGTCGCGTCGATCGGGTTCTGCTTCGGCGGCACGATGTCGCTGGAGTTGGCCCGCGCCGGCGCGGACCTCAAGGCGGTGGTGGGCTTCCACAGCGGCCTGGGCTCGGCGGCCAAGGCGACGCGCGGCGTCGTGAAGCCGCGCGTGCTCGTCTGCATCGGCGCGGACGACCCGATGATCCCGCCCGACCAGCGCGCCGCGTTCGAGACGGAGATGCGCGAGGCGGACGCGGACTGGCAGATGCACCTGTATGGCGACACGGTGCACAGCTTCACCAACACCGAGGCGGCGAAGCGCAACATGCCCGACGCGATCCGCTACAACCCCGTGGCCGACGCCGAGTCCTGGGCGGCGATGCAGGCGTTATTCGCGGAGACGCTTGATTGAAGCAGCAACAAAGCCGGTCATGCCAGGGCTCGACTTTAGATCTAGGGCGTCCCACCGGTGCTGGCCGTCCAAACTGCGTCCAGAAGCGCCGATGTCGCCTGCCGGACCCCGTGAAGGCCAGGGTCAAGCCCTGGATTGACGGTGATCGACAGGCTTACGGCCCGGCACCCACACCCGGCCATCGAACAGCCGCCGCGCGGTTCGATAGAACGAGCCGGCGCGGGCGACCCAGGCGCCTGCCTCGTGCGCGACGTCGGCGCCCACCGTCAGCACGCCAGACGGCATCCCCAGCCGCAACGGCCCGGCTGACCCCGCCAACGGCGACAGCGCATCCGCCACCACGGTTCCGGTGATCCGGGCGGCAACCGCGGTGCACAGCGAGACCGTCAGCGGCAAAGCCCGGTGCGGCTGCCCGTTCGAGATGACGCGGGCAGCCAGGTCGATGTCGCCGGCCTGGACGGTCTCGCCCTGCAGCGTCGGGCTGTCCGCCGGGGGGCTCACCACGCAGACGAACGGGACACTGGTGATGCGGCGCGCACTGTCAGCGTCCGGCGCGATGCCCATGCGGATGGAGGCCTGCCCGCGGATCGCATCCAGCAGCGCCAACACCTCCGGCCGCGCCTCCAGTTCGTCCGGCAGCTCGAGCCCGCTGAGGCCGACATCCCGGGCGCGGATGAATACTGCGGCATTGGCGGCGTCCACCAGCGACACCTCGATCGCGCCAAGCCCGGGGACCTCCAACCGGTCGAGCGCCTGGCCGCTCGGCAGCAGATTGCCGGTGGAGGCGCCGCCGGGCTGCACAAAGTCGAGCCGGATCGGCGCGCCGGTCCCGCCGACCCCCGGAATGGCCAGGTCGCCATCATAGCGGGCGCGGCCGTCCTCGACCGGAAAGGTGCTGTGGATCACCTTGCTGGTGTTGGTGTTGTAGATGCGCACCGTGGCCGCAGCGCCGTTGGGCCGCACCAGCCCCTCGTCCACCGCGAACGGCCCGACGGCGGAGCTCATGTTGCCGCAGTTGCCCTTGTAGTCGACCCGCGCCTCCCGGATCATCACCTGCGCGAAGGTGTAGTCGACGTCCGCGTCGTCCCGCTCCGAAGGCGCGATGACGCAGACCTTGGACAGCGACGACACGCCGCCGCCCATGCCGTCGAGCTGGCGCCCGTATGGGTCGGGCGTGCCCATCGCGGCGGTGAACAGCGGCGCCCAGTCGTCCCGCGCGGCAGGCAGGTCGCGCGCGTGCAGCACGAGCGCCTTGCTGGTGCCGCCGCGCATGAAGACGGCTGGGATGGAGTGCTGGATCATCTTGGCGCCAGTTTGGGCCGGCGCGTCAGGTGAGCGCAACCAGCAGCATCACGATGCCGACCAACGCAACCAGGAACGCCACCGTGCGCGCGACGGGGACGCCGAACGCATACAGCGGCACGTAGACCAGCCGCGCCCAAAAGTAGAGCTGGGCGCCGAGCACCGTCAGCCAGCTGTGCCGGCCCGCGACGTGGGCGATCAGCACGGCCGCGGCGAAGAACGGGAACGTCTGCATGTAGTTGGCGAACGCCCGCTCCACGCGCGCGCCGATGCCCGTGAGCGGCTTCTTCTCGTCGCGCGGGCTCAGGCCGTAGGCGATCCCGTGCTGCAGCGTGGTGAACTGCCCCGTCCCGACGGCGTGGACGAGGCCGAGGACGACGGCCCACGCGAGCAGGCTGAGTTCGATTGTCATGATGGGGATCCCGGATTCAGCGGCACAACGTGGCGGCGACCGCGCGGTTCGCCGGCGCCGATGTGCTACATGCGCCTATGACTCCGAACCCACCCGCCCCGCGGCGCGAGCCCGTCGACATCCAGCAACTCGGCCGCACCAGGACCGACGAGTACGCCTGGATGAAGGACCCCGGCTGGCAGACCGTGCTGCGCGACCCGGCCGCCCTGCGCGCCGACATCCGCGCGCATCTGGAGGCCGAGAACACCTACACCGCTTCGGTGCTGGCCGACACGGAGGCGCTGCAGGCCACGCTGTTCGACGAGATGGTGGGCCGCATCCGCAAGGACGACAGCACCGTGCCCTCGCCCGACGGGCCTTGGGAGTACTACCGGCGCTACGACGAGGGCGCACAGCACCCGTTGCTGGCGCGCCGGCCGACCGGCGCCGAGGATGGCGAGGAAATCCTGCTCGACGTGGCGGCGATGGCCGCGCCGCACGACTACTTCGACGTGTCCGGCGCCAAGCACAGCGCGGACCACCGCCGCTACGGCTGGGCCCAGGACCGGCAGGGCGCCGAGGTCTACGTCATCCACGTGATGGACCTGGCCACGCGGCAAATCCTGGGCGCGCCGATCGAGAGCGCCACGGGGAACTTCACGTTCTCCGCCGACGGCGGCTTCGTGTTCTGGACGCTGCGCGACGACAACGGCCGCCCGACCGCCATCTTCCGCCGGCCGGTCGGCGGCGGCGTGGCCGACGATGCGCTGGTCTACCGCGAGGCGGATGCCGGCTTCTTCCTCAGCGTCGGCATCACCAACTCGCGCGGCTGGATCGTCATCAGCGCCGGCAACCAGGAGACCAGCGAGGTCCGGCTCGTCCCCGCGGACGCGCCCGAAACGCCGCCGCGTCTCGTCGCCGCCCGGCGGCCCGGCGTGCGCTACAGCGTCGACCACTGGGGCGACCGGTTCGTCATCCGCACCAACGCGGACGGCGCCACCGACTACAAGCTCGTCACCGCCGCGGAGCACGACCCTGCCGCCTGGCAGGACCTCGTTCCTCACACGCCGGGGCGCTTCATCGTTGGCTTCACCCTGATGGCGGACTACCTGGCGCACGTCGAGCGGGTGGACGCCAACGACCGCATCATCATCACCCGGCGCGCCGACATGACCGCGACGCCGCTCGCGATGGACGAGGCGGCATACTGCTTGTCGTTGTCCGGCGGCTACGAGTTTGGCGCCACCCGCCTGCGCTACGTCTACGAGAGCCCGCGCGAGCCGCGCCAGGTGTTCGACCTGGACATGGCGACCGGCGCGCGCACCCTGCGCAAGACGCAGGAGATCCCGTCCGGCCACAACCCGGCGGACTACATCGTGCAACGCCTGAGCGTCACCGCGCCCGACGGCGCCGCCGTGCCGCTGACCCTGCTGGCGCGGCGCGATGCGTTCGCGGCCGGGCCATGCCCGACGCTGCTGTACGGTTATGGCGCGTATGGCCTGCCGACCATGCCGCATTTCGCCACCCAGGCGTTCAACCTGGTCGACCGCGGCTGGATCTACGCCACGGCGCATATCCGCGGCGGGTCGGAGAAGGGCTGGAACTGGTTCCTCGACGGGCGCGGGCCGCATAAGCCCAACACCTTCACCGACTTCATCGCCTGCGCCGACCACCTGGTTGCCGCTGGCCATGCGCAGCCGGGCCGCATCGTCGCGTCCGGCGGGTCGGCCGGCGGGCTGCTGATGGGCGCCGTGGCGAACCTGCGGCCGGAGCTGTGGGCGGGGATCGCCGCGCGGGTGCCGTTCGTCGACGTGCTGAACACCATGTCGGACACCAGCCTGCCGCTGACGCCGCCGGAGTGGCCGGAGTGGGGCAATCCCACCCTGGACCCGGCCGCCTACGATCTAATCGCCAGCTACGCGCCGTACGAGCAGGTCAGCGCGCAGGACTACCCGCCGGTGCTGGCGCTGGGCGGCCTGTCGGACCCGCGCGTCACCTATTGGGAGCCGGCGAAGTGGATCGCCCGGTTGCGCGCACGCACGACGGGCGCGGCCCCGATGCTGCTGCGCATCGTGATGACGGCCGGGCATGGCGGGCGGTCCGGCCGCTTCGAGCACCTGCGCGAGCCGGCGCTGGTGCAGGCGTTCGCGCTGTGGGCGATGGCCCGGGCCGGCTGACGCAAAACGCTGCGGCTGAAGCGTAGCCGAATTGCTTGGGAACACCAGCCGAACGCTGACTTTCTCGCCACCCCACCATCGTCATTGCAAGGAGCGCTTGCGACGCGGCAATCCAGCCGTCAGCACCACACTCGCCGTCCTGGATCGCCGCGCCGCCAAGCTGCGGCTCGCGATGACGGAGGGTTGTGTTGGCCGCTGGCACAACAAGGGATTTCTAACGACCCAACTCGAACCGGGTAGGCTCTAGCCCGCCAGGTCCAGCACCATTCCGTCGTGCGCCGGCTCCACGCCGGACGGTAGCCGGCGCTGCATCCAGGCCCAGTCCAGGTCCGGCCCCATATGCGTCAGGATCGTCCGCCGCGCCCCCAGGCGCTCGGCCCACTCGACGGCGCGGTCGACATGCGCGTGGGTCGAGTGCGGCGCGCGCTGGAAGCAGCCGAGCAGCCAGGTGTCGATGCCCTGCAACGCCGCGAAGGCCGCATCGTCCAGGTTAACCACGTCCGTCGAGTAGCCGAACGCGCCAACCCGCAGCCCGACCGTCGGCAACACGCGGTGGTCCTGCTCGAACGTCGCCACATCGAATCCGGCGATCGCCAGCCGGTCGCCATACGCGAACGGCCGCGGCACGATGACGGGGCGGTAGAATCCAGGCGGCTTCCATGGCTTGAACGCATAGTCGAACCGCCGGGTCAGGTCCTCGAGCGTGCGGGCCGTGCCATAGCCCGGCAATGGCGTGCCGGCAATCCGGTTCAGGATGCGCACGTCGTCCATGCCGGTGATGTGGTCGGCGTGGCTGTGGGTGAACAGGATCGCATCCACGCGGGGGATCCCGCATGTCACCAGCTGCGTGCGCATGTCGGGGCCGGTGTCCACCAGCAGCCGGCGGCCGTCTGCGGCCTCCAGCACGATCGACGCCCGGGTGCGGCGGTTGCGCGGCTCCGCCGGATCGCAGGCGCCCCAGTCGCCATGGCCGTCGGCGCCGCCGATCTGCGGCACCCCCGCGGACCCGCCGCAGCCCATGATGGTGACCCGCATCAGGCCGCGCGGCGGAACAGGCGGCGGAAATTGGCCGTGGTGAGCGCCGCCAGCGCCTCCGGCGTCAGTCCGCGGATCTGCGCCAGCACGGCGGCCGTCTTGGCCACGTAGGATGGTTCGTTGCGTTTGCCGCGATATGGCGCCGGCGCCAGGTAGGGCGCGTCCGTCTCCACAAGCAGCCGGTCGGCCGGAACGTCGCGCGCTATCTCGCGGTTCTCGATCGATTTCGGGAACGTCAGGATGCCGGAGAAGCTGATATAGCCGCCCATCGCCAGCGCCGCCTCGGCCAGTCCGCGGCCCGACGAGAAGCAGTGCAGCAGGAAGTCGTAGGGACCGCCCTCCTCCCGCTCCTGCCGCAGGATCTCCGCGATGTCGTCATCCGCCGACCGCGCGTGGATGCACAGCGGCAACCCGGCCAACCGGGCGGCGCGGATGTGGTTGCGGAAGCTGGTTTGCTGCACGTCGTGCGGCGCCGTGTCGTAGAAGTAGTCGAGGCCCGATTCACCGATGCCGACCACCTTGGGGTGATCCGCCAGCGTGGCGATCGCTTCGGGCGTGGGCACGGGCGCCTTGGCCGCGCTCTGCGGGTGAACGCCGACGGTGCACCACACGTTCGGGTGCGCCTCGGCGAGGCCGCGGATGACGAGCGACTGGTCCATCGTGGTGCCGATCGTCACCATCTCGGCCACGCCAGCCTCCGCAGCTCGCGTCAGGATGCCGCCCAGTTCGTCGGTGAAGTAGTCGAGATGGCAGTGTGAATCAATCAGCATTCGTGCGTTACGGCACGTCTGAAATGTAGCGCGGGAAGATGCCCTGCGGGGGCGGCAACGCCAGGCCGGCCGGCAGCGGCGTAGCCAGCGCGGCGAAGTCCCGTGCGTCGGCCGGCGCACCCAACTGGTCCAGCATCGCGGACATGCTGCCGGGCATGAACGGCTGCAACGAGGTGGCGACCGGGCGCAGCATGTCAGCCAGCACGCGCAGCACGCTCGCCATGCGGGCCGAGTCGGTCTTTCGCAGCGCCCACGGCGCCTGGCGATCGATGTAGCCGTTGGCGGCGCGGATCACTCGCCACGCCTCGTCGAGCGCCTCGCCATAGGCCTGGCGCAACAGCTTCGGGCGCATCGCGGCTGGCAGCGCGTCGGCCAGCGCCAGCATTTCCACGTCGTCCTCGGTCGGCGCGCCGCGGGCTGGCAGCTTGCCGTCGCAGTTGCGCGCGATCAGCGACAGCGAACGCTGCGACAGGTTGCCAAGATCATTCGCCAACTCGCTGTTCATGCGCGCGATGATCGCGCGACGGTTGAAGTCGCCGTCGTTGCCAAACGGCATCTCGCGCAACAGGAAGTAGCGCAGCGGGTCCAGTCCGAACTCGTCCGCCAGGTCCCGCGGGTCGACCACGTTGCCGACCGACTTGCTCATCTTCTCGCCCTCGACCGTCCACCATCCATTGGCGTAGACGCGCTTGGGGACGGGCAGCCCGGCGGCCATCAGGAAGGCCGGCCAATAGACGGTGTGGAAGCGCGCGATGTCCTTGCCGACGAAGTGGATGTCCGCCGGCCAGAACGCCCATCGCTCGCCGGTGGTGTCCGGGTAGCCCAGCGCGGTGACGTAGTTCGCCAGCGCATCCAGCCACACGTACATCACGTGGTCCGGGTCGCCCGGGACCGGCACGCCCCAGCGCAGGCTGGCCCGGCTGACCGACAGGTCGCTCAGGCCGCCGCGCACGAAGCTGATAATCTCGTTGCGGGTGGACAGCGGGCCAAGGAAGTCCGGGTTGGCGTCGTAAAACGCCAGCAGCCGGTCCCCCCAGGAGGATAAGCGGAACAGGTAATTCGGCTCCCGCACCCACTCGACCGGCGAGCCGAACGGCGACACGCGGGCGCCGTCGGGCCGGGTCAGCACCTCGTCTTCGCCGTAGAATGCCTCGTCGCGGACGGCGTACCAGCCCTCGTAGGCGCCCAGGTAGATCTCGCCGCGGTCGGCCAGCACGCGCCACAGCGCCGCGCAGCCGTCGCGATGCCGCGGTTCGGTGGTGCGGATGAAATCGTCGTTGGAGACGTTCATCCGCGCGGTCATGTCCTTGAACTCGGCGGCCAAGCCGTCGACGAAGGCCTGCGGGTCCTGCCCGGCGTCCGCGGCGGCCTTGGCGACCTTCTGGCCGTGCTCGTCGGTGCCGGTCAGGAAGAACACCTCCTTGCCCTCCAACCGCATCCAGCGCGCCAGCACGTCAGCCGCGATGGTGGTGTAGGCGTGCCCGATGTGCGGCGCGCCGTTCACGTAATAGATCGGGGTGGTGACGTAGAAGCGCTCGGTCATGGCCCGTTCAGCAAGGTGATCGACGAGAGCAGCGCCTGGCGGCGGTCAAGGTTCAACCGCTCCGTCTCGTCATGAATATGGTTCAGGGACTGCCACGTTTCGACCCATCCCGATAGGGGACGCAAACCCGTCAGCCGGTCGGGGGCGCCCCGCGCCGCGCGGCGGACCCGATCGGACAGCGCGTCGCTCAGCAGCGTCATGAACGGGGTGAACCGGTTTTCCGCGCGGCCGCCCAGCCGGTCGGCGATGGCGAGCGCGCGCGACAGCGGCAGGCCGGGCACGCCGTCCAGCACCTCGGCGGCCAGGGCGGCCAGTTGCAGCCCCTGGTCCTCCGCCAGCAGCAGCGCGCGACCGGGCGAGCCGGCGGATAGCGCGGCGAGGCGGGCGCGCTCGTCGGGCGCGGTGTCGGGCAGGCACTCGGCGAGGGCGGCGTCCATCTCGGCGGGCGACAGCGCCTGCAGCGGCAAGCGGCGGCAGCGGCTGCGGATGGTGGGCAGCAGCCGCCCGGGCGCCGCGCAGGTGAGCAGCAGGACGGCGCGGGCCGGCGGCTCCTCCAGCATCTTGAGCACGGCGTTCGCGGCGTTGCGGTTCAGGTGTTCGGCGCCGTCGATCACCACCACGCGCCAGCCGCCCTCGGCGGGGGTGAGGCGCAGGAAGGCGGAGATGGCGCGCGCGTCGTCCACCACGATCTCGCCGCGCTGGCGTCCCTTCTTCTCGTCCCACTCGCGTTCGACGGTGAGCAGGTCGGCGTGGCTGCCGGTGGCGACGCGGCGGAACACCGGGGTGGCCGGATCGACTGCGAGGGTGACGGCTGGGCCGGCCAGCAGGCGGCGGGCGAACCGGAAGGCGAGGGTCGCCTTGCCGACGCCAGGGGGGCCGGTGATCAGCCAGGCGTGGTGCAGCCGGCCGCCCTGCATGGCGTCGAGCAACTCGGTCTGCGCGGCCGCGTGACCGAAGAGGAGCGGGTTCTCGCGTGGGGCGGGGTAAGTCATTGCTTCCGCGTCAAAAGCCCTCTGCCGCAAGCGGGAGAGGGAGAAGCAAGGGCGGCGATGATGCCGAAAACCGTGTCCGCATCGCCATTCGCGTCCACCAGCCGGCACCGCCCAGGCTCGGCCGCGGCAATCGTCCGGAACCCCGCGGCCACACGCGCATGGAACGCGGCGCCCAGCCGGTCGTAGCGGTCCGGCGCCCTGCCGCGCCCGGCCATGCGCGTTGCCGCCACGGGCTCGGACACGTCCAGCACCAGCGTCAGGTCGGGAACAATTCCCAGCAGCCCGGCCAACGTTGCGATGCGCGCCCGGTCGGCGCCCTGGCCGTACCCCTGATACGCCATGGTGGAATCGGTGAACCGGTCGCACACCACGACCATCCCGGCCGCCAGCGCCGGACGGATCGTCCGCGCCACGTGCTCGGCGCGGGCGGCGAAGTGCAGCAGGGTCTCCGCCGCCGCCGACCAATCGTGCCGGCCCGACAGCAGCAGCGTCCGCAGCGTCTCGGCGCCCGGCGCGCCGCCGGGTTCCCGCGTCAGCAGGACCGGGCGACCCTGCCCAGCCAGCCAGCCAGCCAGCCGCTTCGCCTGGGTGGACTTGCCGGCGCCCTCGCCGCCCTCCAGCGTGATGAACAGCGCGCCTCAGCTTCCGAGCACGTAGTGGCTGAGCACGGCGGCGGCGCGGCCTGGCAGGCTCTTGCGCGGCACGTCGGCGCCGGCCAGCAGCGGGATCTGCATGTCCGGCACCCCCTGCCCGCTCACCACCAGACGGCCGATCGTGTCGCCGCGGCTGACCGGGGCGGTGATCGGCGCGCTGTATTGCACCTCGATCTTGGCGGTGTTGCGCCACTGGCGCGGCATGGTGATCACCAGGTTGCGGCCGCCCACCAGCGGCACCGTCGGCTCCGTGCCGAGCCACACCTTCACCTGCTCCACCGTGTCGCCGGCGGTGAACAGCGTCACGTTCTCGAACTCGCGGAAGCTCCACTCCAGCAGCCGCTCGCTCTCCTCGGCCCGCGCGTGCATCGACGTCAGGCCGTTCACCACCACGATCGTGCGCCGGCCGCCGCGGTCCGCGCTGCCGACCAAGCCATAGCCGCCGGCGTCCGTGTGGCCGGTCTTCAGCCCGTCGGCCAGGCCCTTCTGCACCAACGAATTTCGGTTCTGCTGATCGATGTTGTTGTACTTGAACGTGGTTTCCTTATCGTAGTGGTAATACTCCGGGTAGTCGCGGATGATGTGGGACGCCAGCAGCGCGATGTCGCGGCAGCTCATGAACTGCGTCGAATCCGGCCAGCCGGTGCAGTTGGCGAAATGCGTGTTGGTCAGCTGCAGCTCGGCCGCCTTGGCGTTCATCATGTCGACGAACTGCTCCTCCGACCCGGCGATCGCCTCGGCCAGCACAACGCAGGCGTCGTTGCCGGATTGGATGATCATGCCGCGGATCAGGTCCTCCACTTTCACGCTGCCGCCCTGCGGGACGAACATCTTGGAGCCCTGCATCCGCCACGCCTTGTCGCTGACCGGCAGGTCCTGGTCCAGCTTCAGGCGACCCAGGCGCAGCATCGAGTAGACGATGTAGGCGGTCATCAGCTTGGTCATCGAGGATGGCGGCTGCTGCACGTCGGCGTCCTTGTCGAGCAAGGAGGCGCCGGTGTTGAAGTCCATGATGAAGGCGTAGCGGGCCGCCGTGTCGATCGGCCCGAGCGGCGTCTGCGCCGGGGAGCCGGTGGGCGGCGGCGCGTCGGCATGACCTCGCCCATGGCCGGGCCGCGAAGGCGGGCGGCGCTGCGCCATCGCGGGCGCTGCGATCACGGCGGGCGCGGCGCTCAGCAGAACGCGCCGGGTCAGGTCGGATGTCATGCGCGCGGCTCCTACTCCACCACCAGATGGGAGTCGATTACCCCCGCGCGCCGCGCCTGGTCCAGCGCCGCGTCGGCCGCCTGCACGCTGGCGAACGGGCCGGCGCGCACGCGGTAGCGCTCGGAGCGGCCGCTTTGCATACGTTCCACCGAGGCGTTCAGCCCCGCCAACTGCGCGGCCTCGCGGTTGGCGTAGTCGGCGCGGCCGAACTCGCTGGCGAGCAGCACGATGCGGCCCGGCGCGGCAGGACCTTGGCTGACCTGGTCCGGCAGGCGGTCGGGGATGGCGGCCGCGCTCGGGGCCGAGTCGGCCACCGCAACCGCCGCGACCGGCGCGGCCCGGCTCGATTGCCGGATGCCCGGCGGCGGCGCGAGCTGCTCCGCCACCACGCCGCCGCGCGGCGCCACCGCGACGTCCAGCTTCGGTCCGCCGCCGACCTGGTCGGTCAGCGTGCGGGTCATCCCCGCGTCGAGCTGCACCCGGATCTGCGTCCCGTCGCCGGCGCCCAGCAGGTCGGCGGCGTGCCGGGTCAACCCGAGCAGCCGCGCCGGACTATCCGGGCCGCGGTCGTTCAGCCGCACCAGCACCGAGCGGCCGTTCTCCAGATTGGTCACGCGGGCGACTGCCGGCAGCTGCAGCGTGTGATGCGCGGCGGCCAGCGCGGCGCCGTCGAACCGCTCGCCATCGGCGGTCAGACCGGCATGCGGCGGGACCACGGCGGCCAGCCCGGTCGCGTCGTATTCCACCTGGTCCTTCGGGTAGTACCACACGCCGTTCAGCTGGTAGGCGCCGCCCAGCATGTAGTGCGCCGGGGCTGGCGGCGGCGCGGGCCGGTGGAACAGAGCGCAGCCGGTCACCGCCACGGCCGCCAGCAGCGCCGCCGCGGCAGCGCGTCTCACGTCACCAGGTCGCCAAGCAGCCCTACCGACAGGGCGTAGAAGTCGGACGCATTATAGCGGCGGATCGCGTTGAAGTTGCTGTAAACCATGAAGGCGTCGCCGCCGGCGCCGTCCGGCATCACGACCGCGCCGACCGGGTCGGGACGGGTGAACGCGCTGCCGTCCAGGCGGCGCACGCCGAGGCGCGTCCACTCGCCCAGCGGCTTCTTGACGTCGCGACCGGCCGACTGGAAGTCCGGCGGCACGCGCACCTGCTGCGACGACGGCTCGCCATACCTCCAGCCGGACACCGCCAGGTAGTTCGCGATCGACCCCAGCACGTCCGGCAGGCTGCCCCAGATGTCGCGCTTGCCGTCGCCCTCGAAGTCGACAGCCAGGCGCAGGTAGGAGCTGGGCATGAACTGCGGCTGCCCCATGGCGCCGGCGTAGGAGCCGAGCATGCGCCCGGGCGGGACGTCGCCATGCTCGAGGATCTTCAGCGCCGCGATCAATTCGCCTCGAAAGTAGGCGGCGCGTCGACCCTCCCAGGCCAGGGTCGAGAGCGCCTCGATGACGTTGTAGCTGCCCGTATCGGTGCCGAAATTGCTTTCCAGGCCCCAGATGCCGGCGATCGGCTGCACGTCCACCCGGTAGCGTTCCGCCACCTGGCCGAACAGCGTGCGATGGGCGGCGTAGGCCTCCTTGC
>CAXTBW010000049.1:6037-29940 GCA_964242925.1 uncultured Acetobacteraceae bacterium | reverse complement strand
CCGACGTGTTCGTCACCTGCGACACCTGCAAGGGCGCCCGCTACAACCGCGAGACGCTCGACATAAAGTTCCGCGGCAAGAGCATCGCCGAGGTGCTCGACATGACGATCGACGAGGCGGTGGCGTATTTCAGCGCCCAGCCCCGCATCCGCGACCGCTTGAGCATCCTGCAGCGCGTCGGCCTCGGCTACGTCAAGCTGGGGCAGCAGGCGACAACCCTCTCGGGCGGCGAGGCGCAGCGCATCAAGCTGAGCAAGGAACTGGCCCGGCGCGCCACCGGCCGCACGCTGTATATCCTGGACGAGCCGACGACCGGGCTGCACTTCGAGGACGTGCGAAAGCTGTTGGAAGTGCTGCACGCGCTGGTTGACCAGGGCAACAGCGTGATCGTCATCGAGCACAATCTGGAGGTCATCAAGACCGCCGACTGGGTGCTCGACCTCGGGCCCGAGGGCGGCGAGGGCGGCGGCCGCATCGTCGCGGCCGGCACCCCGGAGCAGGTCGCCGCGACGGAGGGCAGCCACACCGGCCGCTTCCTCCGCCCCCTGCTGCCCCCGCCGGCGAAGACGCGCAAACGGGCGTGAGCCTCGCCGAAACGTCACCGGACTGGGTCGGCCCTTCCTATGACCGTCATGCCCGGGCTTGACGAACCGGCTAGCGAACGAAGCGCTGCATGCCGCCATCCACGGGGATGACCGCCCCCGTCACGTACGACGCCAGCGGCGACGCGAGAAACGTGGCCACGACCGCGAGTTCCGCCGCGTCGCCGAACCGGCCGATCGGGATGTTCGCCTTGATGAACGCCGCCCGTTCCGCATCGTCCGGATGCAGCCGCTCTCGGATCTGCTCGCTCCAGATCCGCCCGGGCGCGATCGTATTGACCGTGACGCCATCCTTGGCGACCACGCTGGCCAAACCTTTGGCCCACTGGTGCAACGCGCCCTTCGCCGCACCGGCCGCGTTGAGGTCCCGCGGCTCGGTCGACCCGCTGATATTGACGACCCGCCCCCAGCCACTGCGTTGCATCGCCGGCACGAGCCGGTGCGTCAGCCGACGGATGGAGGTGAAGTTGAGCGCGAACGCCTCGTCCCAGAATGCGTCGTCCGCCTCGATCGTGGTCGGCCGCGACCCGCCGGCCGCGTTGACCAGGATGTCCACGCGCCCAAGCCGCTCCTGCGCCGCGCTGGCCAGCCGCTCGATCGCGCCCGGGTCGGCAAGGTCCGCCTGCAGGGTCGCGACCGGCGCCGCGCCCGCTTGCTCCAGCTCGGCCGCGAGTTTGCGCAACGCGTCCTCGCGACGCGCGACGATGGCCAGGCGCACCCCCTCGCCCGCCAGGCAGCGCGCGATCGCCTCGCCGATGCCCGCGCTTGCGCCGGTCACCAGCGCCGTCTTCTGTTCCAGTCCGAGTTGCATGATCGTCTCCACCTGGTGTCAGCGGCCGGAATAGCCGACTCGCTTGCCTCGCCACTATCGTCATCGCAAAGAGCGCTTGCGACGAAGCGATCCAACCGCCAGCACCGTATGCGCCGCCCTGGATCGCCACGCCGCAGCGCGTCTCGCCATGACGGGCCGTTGTTCAAACAGCATTCCTGCCCTTCGCCCGGCCAGAAGAATCATTGCATTGCCGCACCGCCACGTCTCAGATGGCGAGCGTGCTGGAATCCACTCCCATCGCGCTGCCCGCGCTTCTGGTGTTCGCCAACTGGATCGGCTGGCACGTGCAGCGCCGGCTCTCCGAACGGCATCGCGCGCGCGACACGGTCGACGCGGTCCGGCTCGTCCTGGGCATGCTGGTGACCTTCGCCGCCCTCGTCCTGGGGCTGCTCACATCCAGCGCCAAGACCCATTTCGACGGATCGCAGGCCGCCCTGCAGGCGTACAGCGTGGACCTCATCTCGCTCGACCAGCGCCTTCGCGAGTATGGCCCGGCGGCGGACTCCACCCGCGTCGTGCTCCGCGCCTACACCGCCGCCGCCATCGCCGACACCTGGCCGGAGGAGCCGCCGCCACCCGGCGAATATCCCCGCCACCCCGCGGTGGCCGAGCCCGGCAGCGCCGAGAGCGTCGAACTCGGGGAGATGCTGCTGCGGGTGGACCGCGCCGTCGGCCGCCTGGTCCCGGCCGACCCGATGGAGCAGCAACTTGCGCCGGTGCTGCTGGCCCGCATGAACGAGACGCTGCAGCAACGCTGGATGGTGGTGGCGTCGGCCCAACCGGTCACCTCCTGGCCGTTCATGGCGGTGATGACGCTGTGGCTGTCGCTGGTGTTCGTGATGTTCGGCCTCAGTTCGCCGGCCAATCCCGTGGTGTTCACCGCGGTGCTGCTAACCGCGCTGTCGGTGTCGGCCGCGATGTGGCTGATCGTCGAGCTCGAGACTCCGCTCACCGGCTTCCTCAAGGTGTCGAGCATTCCGCTGCATCAGGCCCTGCTGCACATGGACCGGCCCGTAGCCGCGCTGGTCCGGTAGCGTCCCGGCCTTTCCTCGCCGCGATCAGCGGGCGAGAGTGGCGGCTTCTTCCAACGGAGGCCGGCCCATGGCGACGATCGACACTGCCCACTTCCTCCGTGACCTGCACGCGTTGCGCCAGATCGGCACGTACAAGACCGGCGTGCACCGGCCGACCTACACCCCCCAAGACATGGAGGGCCGCCGCTGGCTGATGGCCCGGATGGCGGAAACCGGCCTCGCGCCCACCATGGACGGCATCGGAAACGTGCTGGGCCGCCACCCCGGCGCGGGCCCCTGCATGCTGATCGGCAGCCACATCGAGAGCCAGAACCAAGCCGGCTGGCTCGACGGCGCGTTGGGCGTGGTGGCCGGGTTGGCGTTGGCCCGCGCCGGGTTGCCGGTGGATGTGGCGGCCTTCGCCGACGAGGAGGGCCACTTCGAGGGCGGTTTCCTGGGCAGCCGGTCCTTCGTCGGCGACCTGACCGAGGCGGAGATGGACCGCGCCCGCAGCCGCAACGACGGCTCCCCCCTGCGCGACGCGCTCGCCGCCGCCGGGCTTGCGGGCCTGCCGCGCATGACCGTGGCGCCAGGTCGCCACCGCGGCTACCTGGAGCTGCACATCGAGCAGGGCACGCGGCTGGAGCGCGCCGGCCACCACGCCGCCGTGGTGACGGGGATCGTCGGCATCTGGCAGTTCCGCATCACCGTGGAGGGCATGCAGGACCACGCCGGCGGCACCACCATGGCCGAACGACGCGACGCAGGCCTGGCCGCGGTGCGCCTGCTGGCCGCCATCGACGCGGCGTTTCCCGCGTTGGTCGGCGAGCGGACCACCTGGACCACCGGGCAGATCAAGCTGGAACCGGGGGCGCCCTCGATCATCCCGGGCCGGGCGGACGTGCTGTTCCAGTTTCGCGATGTGGATTGGGGGCTGATGGAGCGGCTGGAGGCCTGCCTGCGCAGTCTGGTGGCCGAGAGCAACCGGCGCGAGCGCTGCAAGGCCACTCTCGACATCGTCCGCCGCTCGATCCCCGCGCTCTGCGACCCGGCGCTGATGGCTGCGCTGGAAGCCGCCGCGGAGGCGCGCGCCCCCGGCAAGTGGCAGACGATGCCCAGCGGCGCCGGGCACGACGCGCAGGTGCTGGCGACGGTGATGCCGTCCGCGATGCTGTTCTGCCCGAGCATCGGCGGCATCAGCCACCACTGGGCGGAAGACACCGCCGACTCCGACCTCGCGATCTGCTGCGAGATCCTGGCCGACGCGGCCGAGGCGGCGCTGCGCTCCTGAAAGTCAGGCGATAAGCCGCCGGTAGAGGTGCCAGCTGGCGTGGCCCAGCACAGGCATGGCGACGGCCAAACCAATGAACAGCGGGATGCAGCCGAGAAGCAGCGTAGCGGCCACGATCAACCCCCAGAGCACGAGCGGCCCCGGGTTCGCCCGCACCGCGCGGAGGGAAGTCTGCATCGCCAGCACCGGTGAGACATTGCGGTCGAGGATCATCGGCACGGACACGACGGTTAGCGCCAGCACGCCGGCGGCGAACGCCAGGCCGACAAGATTGCCGACCACGATGAGCGCCCAGCCGGCCCGCGTATCGAGCACCGCCATGGCGAGCGCGCCGGGGCTGGTCGGTGCGGGCAGGCCGATCGTGGCGTCGAAGATCAGCTTCGCCGCGCCGATCCAGGCGACGAAGATCACCAGCAGCAGCACGCCCATGGCGGCGATGGAAAGGATGGCCGGCGAGCGGAGCACATCGAACGCATTCAGCCATGACGCCGCCTTGCCCGACTCGCGCCGGCGGCTGAGCTCGTAGACGCCGACCGCCAGCACCGGCCCGAGCAGCGTGATGCCGGCAACGAGCGGGAACAGCAGCGGCATCAGGCCGGTCCCGGTCGCCGCCCTGGCCGCGACCAGGCCCACGACAGGGTAGAGGAAGCAGAGGAAAACGAGCTGGGTCGGTATGGCGAGGAAGTCGTCCACTCCCGCGGCCAGGGCGCCGCGGATGTCGGCGACCCCGATCTGACGAATGGTCGGCAGCGCCACCGATGCGGCGGCCTGCGGAAACTGAATTCTTGTCGCGGTCGTTGCCATGACACACCCTCCTGTCCGTCGCGAGACGGGTCCGGTTCGGGTGCGTTGGTCTCGCGCGCATCGCCGCCGGACCTCGATGGCGTTAAGCTAGCGCCTTCCCCCAACAACAATGCAAATGGTATCTTCCACCAGCGGCCGGAAATCCCCCCGCCTCGATTTCCTCATTGCGAGAAGCGCTTGCGACGCGGCAATCCACTCGCCAGCACCGCACTCGCCGTCCTGGATCGCCACGCCGCCAAGCCGCGGCTCGCGATGACGAATGATGCTTGGGCCCATAGTACACCTTGCAATGATGCGCTCGGTGCTGTGGGATCGACGTGATCTGGATGATCAGGGATGTGAATCGATGGGCAGCGATACGACCAGGCGAGCGACGGCAGAGTTCCTCGGCACATTCTGGCTGGTGTTTGGCGGCTGCGGCAGCGCCGTGCTGGCGGCGGCCTTCCCGCAACTCGGCATCGGCTTCCTGGGCGTCGCGTTCGCGTTCGGCCTGTCGGTGCTGTCGATGGCCTATGCCGTCGGCCATGTGTCCGGCGGCCACTTCAACCCGGCGGTCACGCTCGGGCTATGGGCGGCCGGCCGTTGCGCCAACAAGCACGTGGCGCCTTACCTGGCGGCGCAGGTTCTCGCCGCGATCGTCGCGGCCGGGTTGCTCTACGTCATCGCCAGCGGCAAGCCCGACTGGGTTCCCGGCGGCTTCGCCTCCAACGGCTACGGCGACCTGAGCCCCGGCAAGTACAGCATGGGCTCCTGCTTCCTGACGGAGCTGCTGCTGACGTTCTTCTTCCTGCTGATCATCGTCGGCACCACGTCCAAGGGCGCGGCGACGGGCTTTGCCGGCATCCCGATCGGGCTCGCGCTGACCTTGATCCACCTGGTGTCGATCCCGGTCACCAACACCTCGGTCAACCCCGCCCGCAGCACCGGCCCGGCGCTGTTCGCCGGCGGCGCCTATATCGGCCAGCTCTGGATGTTCTGGCTCGCCCCCATCGCCGGCGCCATGGCGGCCGGCTTCCTCGCGCGCTGGATTTATACGCAGGAAGCCCAGGAGGAGACGATCGTGGTCGAGAAGCGCACCGTCACCTGAGGGCGCGCCTACGCCGTCACTTCCAGCACCATCCACGCCGTGTGCGAACGGCCATGCTCGTCCTTCGCCTCGACGGTGATGCGGTGCGTGCCGGCGGCCAGATCGGCGGGCAGCGTCGCCTGCCAGATATGCGTGGACTCGGCTGACTTCACCCAGGGCTTCTTGGTCGCCTCGTTGCGGGCGTAGACCTCGTCCACGAACGGATCGCGCCGCTGCACCCGCGCCATCGCGATTGGCGCGGCGCTCCGGCCGACCGTCATCGCCACCGTGGAGCGCGGGCCGCCGTCGAACAGGTTGACCACCACCCGCGTGGCGCCCGCCGCCGCCTGCGCGACCGGGCCGCGCAGCAACGCGCCGGGCTGGTTCTCGTGCAGCACCTCCGGGTCGGCGCTGTGCATCTGGCTGTCCAGCACGATCCGCATCGGCGCCCGCTCCGGGTCGCGCGCCGGGACCAGCGTCGTCTGGTACGCCGCGCCGTCGACGGTCAGCACGTGGAAGCCGTTCGGGCTGCCATCGGTCTCCAGCGCCACGGGGATGCCGCGCTCGTCGAACGGGCCGCTCCACCAGCTGCCCGAAACGGCGGCGAGCACGTGGTGGTGATGCGTCCCGCCGCCGGTGTAGCCGTCCACCTCGCCCAGGTACCAGTGCTCGTTGGTGTGGGTGTGGCCGCTGAAGCTCACGCTCTTGCGGTGCGACGAGATCGCGGCCAGGAAATCCGCCGTGTCGACGTTGGCGACGCCCGGCTCCGTGCCGACCAGCGTCCGCAGCGGGATGTGGTGGGAGATCACCACCAGGCCGTCGGCCGGCACGTTGGCCAGCACGTTGCGGACGAAAGCGAGCTGCTGCAGGCCGAAATGGCCGCGGTACTTGCCGTAGCCGTTCGGCCTGGACGGGTCGGTCCCGAGATACTCCACGTTGTCGAGCAACAGGAACGTCGCGCCGCCGTACTGCATCGCGCTCCACCGCGCGCCGAACACCCGCTTGAACGTCTCGCGCGAATAGGTGTTGTCGGGCGCCTCCAGGTTCATGTCGTGGTTGCCGCAGCAATTGTACCAGGGCAGCCCCACCGTCCCCACGATGCGATTGTGACGCGGGTAGTAGGACAGGTCGTCGAACATGATGTCGCCGTGGGTGATGCCGAACGCGGCGTCCACCCCGGCGGTCATCGCCACCACGTCATCGCGCACGTAGCCCAGTTCGGCGAGCGACTCGGGCTGCGGGTCGGTGAACAGGATGGCGGAGAACGCCGTCGGCTCCGCCTGTTTGCGCAGGGCGAAGTCGATGCTCTCGGGCAGCGTCCCCGTCGGCGCCACGCCGGCGAAACGCAGGCCGAGGCTGGCGGGCGTGCCGTCCGGCTGATGCAGGTAGGCGTAGCGCGGCAGCTGCGTCACCGGGTCGACCGGCGTCATGTAGCCGGTCGGCTTTATAACGAAGACGGACTGTCCGGCCGCCACCGGCAGGCTCCAGCGCCCGTCCGCGTCGGTCAGCACCACATCGCGGCCGTTGGACACCATCACGCCCGCGAGTCCCCGGCTGGTCGAACGGCGCTGGCCGTCGCCGTCATCCTCGAAAACGAGGCCGCGCGCCGTGGCGTCCGATGCCGTTTGCGCGTTCGCGCGCCCTGCAGCCGCGGCGGCGAACGCCAGCCCGGCCGCGCCCGCCACGGCCTGCCGCCGGGTCAGCGCGTTCGAGTCGGAGGAACTGGTCATGGCCCGTGGCTCCCAAAGTGCGGAGCGTGAGTAGCAGAATGCTCCGGCAAGGGTGATGACAGCTGTGTTGCAGCCGGCGTGGGACCTGTTACCACCTACGCATGTCAGACGTTTCCATCACGGCCGGAGAGTTCACCTTCGGCGCCCGATTCGAACCCGCCGCCCCGCTCACCGTGGCGCGCTTCCGCAGCCTGCTGCCCTACCGCGAGCGCATCATCCACGTGCGCTGGAGCGGCGAGGCGTGCTGGATCCCGCTTGGCGCGCTCGACCTGGGGCTTGGCTACGAGAACGCCACCAGTTACCCGGCGCCAGGCCAGATCATCCTGCACCCGGGCGGGATCAGCGAAACCGAGATCCTGCTCGCCTACGGCAGCGTGCAGTTTGCCAGCAAGGTGGGCGTTTTGGCGGGAAACCACTTTCTGACCATCACCGACGGGCTGGACCGCCTGGCCGAACTGGGTCGCGCGGTATTGTGGCGCGGCGCGCAGGAGATCGTGTTCAAGACAAGCGTGTGACAGTCATCGGGGGTTGGCGGCGGCGCCGGACTGGCCGATACAGCGGCATGGTCGCACCGCCTGCCAGCGCATGAACTGGGTTGACGTCGCGGTCCTGATCGTCGCGGCCTTCTCCGGCATGCTTGGGTTCCTCCGCGGGATGGTGCGGGAGATTTTCGGTCTCGCGGCATGGCTGGGCGCGGCAATTGCAGCTTATTTCTTCTACGACCAGGCGGACGCCATGGCGCGCCGTGCGATAGCGAACCCCGACTTCGCCGACCCGGTGGCGTTCGGCGCCGTGTTCCTGGTGGTGCTGATCGTGCTGAGCCTCGTCGCCCGGACGGTGGGTGGCGCAGTGCGCCGCTCGGTCCTCGGCGGTCTGGATCGCACGCTGGGGTTGGTCTACGGCCTGGTGCGGGGCGCTGCGCTGGTGATCGCCGCATACGTCATAGCTGCTGCCGTAGAACCGCCGGACCAGTGGCCGGAAGCGGTGTTGGAAGCGCGCACCCTGCCCTCCATCTACACCGGAGCAACTTGGGTCGTGCAACGGCTTCCACCCCGTTACCAGCCGGCGGTGCCGGTGCCGCCCGCCAGTCACCCGACCAAGTCGGCGCAACTGCTGCAGGCCAACCCGGTCGGTCGCGCGGGCTCCCCGCCGTCCGCCCGGCCATAGGAGGCAACGCCATGCTCCCGGACCGCTTCGACGACGACAAGCCGCATGAGGAATGCGGCGTATTCGGGGTCTGGAACGTCCCCGATGCCGCGGCGGTCACCGCGCTCGGCCTGCACGCGCTGCAGCACCGCGGTCAGGAGGCGACCGGCATCGTCAGCCTAGACGGCGAGCGCTTCCACCAGCACCGTGGCCTGGGCCTGGTGGCGGACAATTACGGCCAGGCGCGGGTGATCGCCGCATTGCCGGGCAACACCGCGGTCGGCCACAACCGCTACGCGACGACCGGCGACACCATCCTGCGCAACGTGCAGCCGCTCTACGCCGACTTCGAGTTCGGCGGGCTGGCCGTCTCGCATAATGGAAACCTGACCAACGCGATGGCGCTCAAGCGCACCCTGGTGCGGCGCGGCTGCCTGTTCCAGTCCACCACGGACAGCGAGGTGTTCATCCACCTGATCGCGATCAGCCTGTATTCCACCGTGGTCGACCGGCTGATCGACGCGCTGAAGCAGGTGGTCGGCGCCTACTCGCTCATCGCGCTATCCAACGAGGCGCTGATGGGCGTGCGCGACCCGCTCGGCGTGCGGCCGCTGATACTCGGGCGCATCATGGGGGCCGATACGCGCGGCGCGGGCGGCTGGGTGCTGGCGTCCGAGACATGCGCGCTGGACATCGTCGGCGCCGAGTTCGTGCGCGACGTGGACCCCGGTGAGATCGTCATCATCAACGACAAGGGCGTGCGCAGCATCAAGCCGTTCGGCGCCAGCCGCAGCCGGTTCTGCGTATTCGAGTACATCTACTTCGCCCGCCCCGACTCGGTCGTGGAGGGCATGCCGGTCTATGCCGCGCGCAAACGCATCGGCGAGGCGCTGGCCCGCGAGAGCGCCGTCGCGGCCGACGTCGTGGTTCCCGTGCCCGACTCGGGCGTGCCGTCCGCGATGGGCTACGCCGAGGCCAGCGGGCTGCCGTTCGAGCTGGGCATCATCCGCAACCACTACGTCGGACGCACCTTCATCGAGCCGACCGAGCAGATCCGCAATTTGGGCGTCAAGCTGAAGCATTCCGCCAACCGGGTGGTGCTGAAGGACCGCCGGGTGATCCTGGTGGACGACTCGATCGTGCGCGGCACCACCAGCCGCAAGATCGTCGAGATGGTCCGCCAGGCCGGCGCCAAGGAGGTCCACATGCGCATCTCCTCGCCGCCGACGACGCACTCCTGCTTCTACGGCATCGACACGCCGGAGCGCGGCAAGCTGCTGGCCGCGCGGCACGATGTGGCGGAGATGGCCCGGCTGATCGGCGCCGACAGCCTGGCGTTCATCAGCATCGACGGGCTGTATCAGGCGCTCGGCAAAGACCGCCGTGGCGAGACGCCGGCGTTCTGCGACGCCTGCTTCACCGGCGACTACCCGATCGGCCTGTCCGACACCACCAACGAGGCGGAGCGGCAACTCAGCCTGCTGCCCAACCATTGACGCAGCGGATCGCGCTCGTCACAGGCGCCAGCCGGGGGATCGGCGCGGCGGTGGCGATCGCATTGGCCGGGCCGGACCTGCACCTCGTCATCACCGCGCGCACCCAGGGCGGACTCGAGGAAACGGATGACGCGATCCGCGCGCGAGGCGGCACGGCGACGCTGCTGCCGCTGGACCTGGCGGACGGCGCCTCGCTGGACACGGTCGGGCCGAGCCTGTTCGAGCGGTTCGGCCGGCTGGACGCGCTGGTGCACGCCGCGGGCACGCTCGGCAAGCTGACGCCGGCGCCGCATATCCTGCCCAAGGACTTCGCCTCCGCCGTGTCGGTCAACGTGGAGAGCGCTTGGCGGCTGATCCGGACCTGCGGCCCGCTGCTGCTGGCTGCGGAAGCCGGGCGCGCCGTGTTCGTGACGGATGGGCTGGTGACGCAGCCTCGCGCCTACTGGGGCCTATACGGCGCGACGAAGGCCGCGATGCACCATCTGGCGCTGAGTTGGGCGGCGGAGACACGCAACACGCGCTGCCGGGTCAACCTGTTCAACCCGGGGCCGGTCGCGACGAGGCTGCGACGGGAGGCGATGCCGGGCGAGGACGCAACCAAGCTGCGCCAGCCGGGGGATGTCGCGCCAGCGATCGCCGCGTTATGCGACCCGGCGGAGGCGCGCAATGGCGAGGTTGTGGAAGTCAGCCGTTTGGCAGAAAGCCCAACTGCATGACTTGCTCGCTCGACCACTCGCACTCTTCGGGCAGCCGTAGCAGACCGGTCTCGTCCAATGCCCATAGCCGGGCTTTCCGATACGATCGAGGCATTGCCTCCGCGATGTAGGGCCGCAAGCTCGGACTGCTGGCAATTAGATCCAACAACTCGTCGCGCTGCTGCAGATCGTCGTAGACCAGCTTCGGCTTTGAAGCTCCGGCTGATATCGCCACTTCAACAAGTATTGCAGCAAACGCGCCAACCGGCGGCGCATCTCAGCTTTTTGGCTACTCCCGATCGGGTCGATCTCCTCGGCCAGGTTCGCGACGTCGGCCTCGCTCAGCCGGCCGCTTCGCAGCAGCGCGGCTTGCACGGTCGTCCATTCGTAGAAATCCTGGTCGTAGAGCGCGTTGGACATGAGCCTCGCCTACCATGCGGAGGCTCGTCGCCTCAATCGGCATAACCCTGCACGACCGACGGCGCCTCCTCCAGCTTCGCATCGTGCCGGAACAGCAGCACGATCACCATCGCGCCGAACCCTAGCGCAGCCAGCACCCAAAGCCCGCCATCGAAGCTGCCCGTCGCATCCTTGATGTATCCCATCGCGAAGGGCCCGAAGAACCCCGACAGGTTGCCGACCGAGTTCACCAGCGCGATGCCGCCCGCCGCTGCAGCGCCCGACAGGTAAGCCGTCGGCAAGGTCCAGATCACCGGGAGACACGCGAAAACGCCGAACCCGGAGATGCTGAACGCCACCATTTTGAGGACCGGGTCCTGCGTCAGCGTCGAGGCGAGGATCCCGCCCGCCGCGATGAACAGCGCTACGGCCGCGTGCCACTTGCGTTCCCGCTTCGCATCGGACCGCCGCCCCCACCAAACCATCCCAAGCGTGCCGACCACGTAGGGAATCGCGGTGACGAAGCCGGTTTGCAGGTTCGTCATGCCGAACCCCTTCACGATCGTGGGCAGGAAGAAGCCCAGGCCATAGTTGGTCGCCACCGCTCCGAAGTAGATGAACGCGACCGCCCACACGCGCAGGTCGAAGATCGCATCCCGCACGCCATAGGTGCGCGTCGCCTCCCGCACCCGGCGCTCGTCGGCAAGCCGGCGCACCAGCCAGGCGCGTTCGTCGGCGGCGAGCCAGGTCGCGTCGGACGGCTTGTCGGTCAGATAGAAGAACACCACGACGGACAGGATCAGCGCCGGCGCCGCCTCCAGGATGTACATCCACTGCCAGCCCTGCAGCCCGAAATACCCGTTCAGGCCGAGCAACGCGCCGGACACCGGCGCGCCGATCACCGACGAGAGCGGGATGGCGGCCATGAACAGGCCAATGATCCGGGCGCGCTCCTTGGCGGGAAACCAGAGCGTGAGGAAGAAGATGATGCCGGGGAAGAAGCCCGCCTCGGCGAAGCCCAGCAGCACCCGCACGATCCCGAAGCTCCAGGGGCCCGTGATGAACGCCATGCAGCCGGACAAGACGCCCCAGGTGAACATGATGCGCGCGATCCACTTGCGCGCGCCGAACCGCTCAAGGAACAGGTTCGACGGCACTTCGAAGATGAAATACGCGATGAAGAAAATGCCGGCGCCGAGCCCGAAGGCCGTCTCGCTCAGGCCGATGTCCTTGCTCATGGTCAGCTTGGCGAAGCCGACGTTCACCCGGTCGAGGTAGGCGACGAAATAACAGAGCACCAGAAACGGCACGAGGCGCCACGTCACGCTGCGGACAGCCCGCTTTTCCAGATCCATGGTCGTTCCCCAAACGTCGGCGGCCGTTCAAGCCGCATTGGCCGGGAGACTGACGAAGCCGACGGCTTATGGGAAGCTTATTTCAGCGGATCATGCCCCCAATTCATCAGCGACTTGCGCCACCGGGTATCCGTGACGTCGCCAGACGGGCGCTGCTTGCCGTGGCGGTGCACGTATCCGGCCACCTTCTGCATCGCCCGGTAGTCGTCGTCATCCAGGTCGCCCGCCTTCTTGGCCCGCAGCGCGAGAATGCGCCGGCCCATCTCGTGACCGACCGACTCCTCGCCGCCTTCATGGATGACGCGCTCGCCTTCGTGCGTCATGCCTACCGATCGGCTTGCCTCGCCATCGAGCCACTTGCGAAGCTCAGTCGGGGTCATGTTCACCGCTTCGTGGAAGTCGGCGGCAACCTGCTTGCGGTCCAGCTCAGCCATGCGCGTGCAGCGCCTTCTCCAGCGCCGCCTTGGTCATGCGGGAGCGTCCCTTGATCCCCTTGTCCGCCGCCTGCGCCATCAGCGTCGCCTTGGTGTCGCCTCCGCGGAACGGCGCCGTCTTCTGCGCCACGTCCTTCGGCTGCGCGGAGAACTGCTTGCCCTTGGCGGTGTCGGCCCGCTTCTTCGCGGTGGTGCGCCGGTAATCGGCGTCGCTGATCGCCTCGCGCGCCTGCTTCGGCAAATACCGCTCGCCGGTCTCGCCGCTTTCCTTGCCGGACTTCGTGCCCCACTCCTCGCGGCCCCACTCCACGAGGTGATTGTCTGCGGTCTTCGGCCCGTTGTAGCCGCCGCCCTCGTGCTTGTACTCGTTGACGGCGAGTTGCGCCTTGCGCGCCGACCACTGGCCTGGCTTGCCGCCCTTGTCGCCTTCGGTGACCTCGTGCTTGACCTTGTCCCACAGCGCTGGGTCGGTCTTCTCTGCTGTCTTGCTCATCGCGCCACCTCCAGCGCGGCAACGCGCATCGGCGGCGTCAGTTCTCGTCGCGGAAATACACCTCCACGGCGCCGTTCAGCTTCGTCGTCATCGGGTTGCCGTGCCGGTCCACCGTCTTGCCGACCGTCACCCGCACCCAGCCCTCGCTGACGCAGTATTCCTCGACGGTGGTCTTCTCGGCGCCGTTCAGGCGCACGCCGATGCCGCGCTCGAGCGCTCCGGCGTTGTAATGCGGACTACGCGGATTGCTGGAGAGATGGTCGGGCGGTGTCGTCACGTCAGTCTCGATCCTCGGCAAAGGGGTTCTTGGTGCCGCGGAACTGCAACCGCACCGGCGAGCCAGGCAGCCGGAACGTCTCGCGCAGCCCGTTCACCAGGTAGCGGCGGTAATCCTCGGGCGTCAGTTCCGCCCGCGTCCCAAAGATCAGGAACGTCGGCGGCCGCGCCTTGGGCTGGGTGATGTAGCGCAGCTTGAGCCGGCGGCCCTCCACCAGGGGCGGCGGGTGCCGCTCGAGCGCGGCCTCGAACCAGCGGTTCAACTCGCCCGTGGCCACCCTCGTATTCCACACTACGCTAGCCCGGCGCACCGCGGGGAGCAGCTTGTCCACACCCGCGCCGGTCATCGCCGACAAGGTTACGACCTCGATCCCGCGCATCTGCGCCAGGCTGGTCTGCAGCCGGTCGCTGACGCCCTTGCGCGCCGCGTTGCGGTCGGGCACGGCATCCCACTTGTTCAGCGCCAGGACGCAGCCGCGGCCCTCGCGCTCGATCAGCCGGGCGATCTGCAGATCCTGCTCGTGCAGCCCTTCCAGCGCGTCGACGCACAGCACCACCACTTCGGCCATCTTCAGCGCCTCGATGGTCGCCGACACGCTCATCTTCTCGAGCGACGCCTCGATCCGCGCCTTCTTGCGCAGCCCGGCGGTGTCCACCAGCTCGATCGGGCCCTCGTCGTCGGAGAACCGCACCGCCACCGCGTCGCGCGTCAAGCCGGGCTCCGGCCCCGTGATCATCCGCTCCTCGCCCAGCAGGCGGTTCAGCAGAGTGGACTTGCCCGCGTTCGGCCGCCCGACGACGGCCAGGTGCAGCGGGCGGTTGAGGTCGCTCTCGTCCTGCGGCTCCGGCAGCCGGTCGGCGATCTCACGCATCAGGTCCGCCAGCCCGTCGCCGTGCTCGGCCGAAACCGCAAGCGGCTCGCCCAGGCCGAGGCTGAACGCCTCCATGGCGCCGGCCGCGCCGCCCCTGCCCTCCGCCTTGTTGGCGACCAGCAGCACCGGGCGCCCCTGGCGACGCAGCCAGGTCGCGAAATGGCTGTCGGCCGCGGTGATGCCGGCCCGCGAATCGACGACGAACACCACCAGATCCGCCGTGTCGACCGCCGCCTCGGAGCTGGCGCGCATCCGGCCGTACAAGCTCTCCGGCGCGCTCTCCTCCAGCCCGGCGGTGTCCACCAGGCGCACCATGCGGCCGCGCAACTGCGCCGTCGCGTCCTTGCGGTCGCGCGTCACGCCCGGCGTGTCGGCGACCAGCGCGTGGCGGCGGCCCGCAAGACGGTTGAACAGCGTGCTTTTGCCGACATTCGGCCGCCCGGCGATCACCACCACGGGCAACATGGCCTAGTATAACGCCGAAAGCGAAGAGTCGTCCGTCACGATGAACAGCTTGCCGCCCGCGGCGACCATGCCGACGGAAACCGCGTCCGGCAGGTCCTGCGTGCCCAGGATGGCGCCGGTCGCCGCGTTGACGGCGAGCAACTTCTCCGTCGAGCTGGCCAGGAACAGGTATTGGCCCCCGAGCAGCGGACCGGTCCAGAAGATCGCGTCGCGCGACTTCTCCTCGTTGCCGTAGCGCGGCAGCTGCGTCAGCCAGCGGACCTTGCCGTCGGCCCGGCTGAGGCACGCCAGCACCTGCTCGATGGTGACGACGAACAGCCAGTCTCCGGCAATCCAAGGCGTGTTCTGGCCGGCCGCCTCCCGCTCCCACAGCCGGCGGCCGGAGCGCAGGTCGATCGCCACCAGCAGCCCGCCAAGCCCGATCACGTATACGGTGCCGTCGGCGATCACCGGCAGCGCGCGAATCGCTGAAAGGTCGGCAAGGCTGTTGCGCCCACGCGCGGCGGCAAGGCTGTCGCTCCATGCCAGGCTGCCGCTCTCCGCGCGCAACGCCACCAGGTCGCCGGAGCCGAAGCCCGCCACGACCAACCCCTCCGCCACCGCGGGCGCCGGCTCGCCGAGCGCGATGGTCGCCGCCGCCGTCGCCTGGTAGCTCCACAGCCGCTTGCCGTCCGAGGCCGACAACGCGACCAGGCGCTCGTCGATGGTCGGCACGAACAGCCGTCCGTCCACCACCGTCGGCGCAGCGCGGGCGGGCGCGTTCAGCGGCGCGCGCCAGGTGATCTTGCCCGTCGCCGCCTCCAGCGCCAGGGCCTCGCCGCGGCCGGTGGTGGCGTATACGACGTTGCCCACCACGGCCAGGCCGCCGCCGACGTTGGTGCTGCGGTCCTTCTTCGGCTGCGTGTCGGTGTTCCAACGGCGGCTGCCGTTCGCCGCGTCGAACGCGCTGACGGCAGCGTCGGAATCCATCGTGAACACCTGCCCGCCGGAAATCACCGGGGTGGCGGTGATCTTCTGGCGGTAACCGCCGCCCTCCCCCACCGAGCGCCGCCATGACCGTTTCATGTCGCCAAGCTGGACGTTGCCGACCGTGTGCATCGGGTTGCCGCCTGCCTCCGGCCAGTCCGCGTTGAGCACCGGCGCAGGCAGCGTCACGACCCGGTGATCGGTCGGGTCCACTTGCATGCCGCGGGTGCTGGCCATGACCACCTCGCGCTTGCCGGGTATCGGCGGTTTGGACGACTCGAACAGGTCATCGAAGTACGAGCAGCCCGGCAGCGCGGCCATTGGCGCGAGCGCGGCGGCGCGCAGCAAGGTGCGGCGGGGAGACTTCATCCGCGCGCCTCCGGTTTGGCGCCGAGCAGCACCAGCATCCCGTTCGCGCGGCTGCGCAGCCCGTCGGTGGCCAGCGGGTCGACCAGCAATCCACGGAACAGCCGCGTCGCCTTGTCCTTGTCGTCCTGTCGCAGGGCAAGCTGCGCGTCCACCTCGAGCGCAAGCGGCCGCCAGACGTTGCCGGCCGTCTCCAGCGCGGCGGTGCGCGCGCCGATCGCCGCCGGGTCGCCCTTGTCGACGGAATGCTGCGCCCAGAGCAGGGCGGAAAGGTCCCGCAGCAGGGGACCGGCCTCCGCATCGGCGCTCAAGCGATCCCAGATCGCGAGCGCCGCGTCCGGGTCGCCGGCATCCCAGCGCAGCCCGGCCTCCCGCAGCAGCGACAGCGCGCGATAGCCGGCGGGGGCCGTCGCCGCCACTTTCGCGAACGCATCGGCGGCGGGCAGCCGCGCGGGGTCCGGCCCGGCTGGCAGCGCGTCGGCCGTTTGCATGGCGTCGATGTAGGGCCCGGCGGCGGCCTGGGATTGATGCGCCTGCCACCACTCCCAGCCCTTCCAGCCGCCCACGCCGCCCACCACGAGCAGCAGCAGCACGCCGGCCAGCACGCCATAGCGGGTCGCCAGGCCGCGCGCGCGCTCGGCCCGCAGGTCCTCGTTCAGCTCGTCGAAAATGTCCGCCACGCGTGTTGCGATCCCTCAGCCCCGGCGCGGGACCATAGCGGTCGGCCCGGCTACGCGAAACCCCGGGTCGTTGGAGCGCCTGGCCGCCGCTAACGCGACGTTCACCGCAGCCTGTTCCATTGCGGCATGATCAGCGCCGAAAACAACGACCCGTCATCGCGAGCCGCCTCTTGGCGGCATGGCGATTCAGGGCGGCGCATACGGCGCCGGACGCTGGATTGCTTCGCCGCAAGCGCTCCTCGCAATGACAATGTCGGCGCGGCAAGAGAGTCCGCGTTTCCACCTTGCGCCATGATCCGCCCGATCCGCATGGTGCTGCGCCTGTCTCTGGTCCTCCTGCTTCCAGCAGCCCTGGACGGCTGCGCGGGCGCCGTGGCCCTTGCCGGGGTGGAGGCGGCAAGCGTCACCGTGTTCGGGCGGGACGTGGTGGACATCGGCGTGTCGGCGATCACCGGCAAGGACTGTTCGCTGGTGCGGCTGGATCGGCAACAGACCTACTGCGCCGCGCGGAACCAGCTGCCCGGCCCAGCGCCGTACTGCACGCAAACGCTCGGCATGGCGCAGTGCTGGTCCAACCCGGAGGCGTTCACCACCTTGCCGCGGCAGCTCGCCGACACCCCGGCGCCCACCGCCGACCAGGCGAGGCAGGCCGCCACCGGCTGGCTCGGCGTGCTGAATGTCGCCGACTAGCGGAACCGCACCAGCCGGCCGCGCGGCTGCCCCAGCACCTCGTCGTCGCGCATCACCGCCGCACCGCGCACGATGGTCGCCACCGGCCAACCGGTCACCGCCATGCCGTCGAACGGCGTCCAGCCGCAGGGCGAGGCGATCCACGCGTTCTCGATGGTCCGCCGCCGCTTCATGTCCACCAGCGTGAAATCCGCGTCGTAGCCCGCCGCCAGCCGGCCCTTCCCGACCGCGCCGTACACCCGCGCCGGCCCGGCGCACATCAGGTCCACCAGCCGCCCGAGCGTCAGGCGGCCGGCGCTGACATGGTCCAGCATCACCGGCACGAGCGTCTGCACGCCGGTGAGCCCCGCCGGAACCTCCGGCCAGGGGCGCAGCTTGGCCGCGCGAGGGTGCGGCGCGTGGTCGCTGCCGATGGTGTCCGCCGTGCCGTCGCGCACCGCTTGCCAGGCGGCCTCCCAGTGCTCGCGCCCGCGGATCGGCGGGTTCATCACGCCGAAGCCGCCCAGCCGGTCGTAGACGTCCGGCGCCCATTGCGTGAGGTGGTTCACCAGCAGCTCGGCCGTGGACACGTCGCGGTGGCCGCGCAGCATCTCCAGTTCCGCCGCGGTGGACACGTGCAGGATGTGCGCCGGGCGGCCGGTCTTGCGGGCCAGCGCCAGCAACCGCGTCGTGCCGAGCACCGCGCATTCCTCGTCGCGCCACTCCATATGGCTGCGATACGGCATGCCCGAGTGGAACATCGGCTTGCGTTCCTGCAGCCGGTACTCGTCCTCCGAATGGTAGGCGACCGGACGACGACCGGAGCGCATCACCGCCTCCAGGCTGGCGTCGTCCTCGACCAGCAGGTCTCCGGTCGAGCTGCCGGCGAACACCTTGACCGCGCACACGCCCGGCAACGCCTCGAGCGCGCCGAGCGTGGGCGTGTTCGCCTTGGTGGCGCCGACATACAGCCCGATGTCGCACCAGCTGTTCGCCTCGACGTAGCCGGTCTTCCAGGCGACGCGCTCCGCATCCGTGATGGCCGGGTTGGTGTTCGGCATGTCGAACACCGCCGCCAGGCCGCCCAGCACCGCGGCGCGAGTGCCGGTGGCGACGGTCTCGATGGCCGGGTCGCCGGGGTCGCGCAGATGAACGTGCGGATCGATCAATCCGGGGAGCACGTGCAGCCCGGCGGCGTCGATCGTCTCGTCGGCGGTCCCGCTCGCTCCGATGGCGGCGATGCGGCCGTCGCGCACGCAGATGTCGGCGGCCGCCTCGCCCCAAGGGAACACGGCGACGCCATTGCGGATCAGCAGGTCGAAATGCGGCATCGCGGGATCCTATTGAAAGTTCGTCGGCGGCAAGGCCGCCAGGAACGCGGCCAGCCGCTCCGCCCAGAAGCGCGCCATCCCGGTCGTGCCGTGGCCGCGAGTCTCCGCGCTGGCCGGGATCAGGTCATACTGGGCGCCCGGGAGCCGGGCGATCGCGCGGTCCATGATCCCCGTCTCGGGCGGATTGCGCTCGTCGTCGGCCGAATTGATGGCCAGCACCCGCCCGGTGATCCGATCCAACCCGGCCGACGCATCGAAGTCGCGCGAGGCGTTCCACTGGTGGATCGCGTCGTTCGCGTCGGGCGGCGGCGCGGCGGCGAGCAGACGGTCCACCAGCTGGTCGGCCTTCGCCGTCGTGGGGGCCTGCGCCTGCCAGCCCAGCGCGCCGCCGTTGGTGGCAATGCCGAACATGACGCTGGCGAGCCGCAACGACGGCGGCTGCATGACATAGTTGCCGCCCATGTAGGCCGGGTCCTGCCTGATCTCCTCGATGAGCATGCGGCGCATCATCCAATTGCGGCTTGCCATCGCGGTCGGCTGCGACCCCATCGGGACCCAGGCGTCGGCGAAGCCCGGATGCGTCACCGCCCACTGCCAGGTCTCCATCCCGCCCATCGAGTTGCCGAGCACCAGCCGCACATGCGCCACGCCCAACCCCTCGGTGACGAGGCGGTGCTGCGCTTCCACCATGTCGGCATAATCGTAGTCGGGGAAGCGCGCGCGCAAGCCGTCGGAGGGCTTGGAGGAGCCGCCATGCCCGATCGCGTCGGGCAGGATTATGAAGTAGCGGCTGGCATCCAGCGGCTGACCCGGCCCGAACAGCAAACCGCCGAAACCCGGCGTCAGCATCCCTTTGCCGGTTCCGCCCGTGCCATGCAGCACAACCACGGGCTGCCCGGTAGGCGCGCCGAGCGTCACGTAGTGGATGCGCAGCGCCGGCAGGACCTGGCCGTCATGGAACCGGAAATCGTGCGCGACCCAATCGGCCTCGATCGGCGCGGGCTGCGCCTGCCCGGCCGCGGACAGGAAGCCAAGGATAGCCCAGGCAAGTGCGATCCGCAGCACCGTTCTCTTCCTCCCAGCGTACGCTACCGCAGCACGTCGAACACGTCGCCGTCCACCGGCAGCGCCTCGATGTGGGCGCGATGCCAGAGTGCGTAGAACAGCAGCGACCAGGCGGCATGGCTCTCGCGACGGCCCGCGGCGTTGCGGAACAAGGCGGCCACGCGGTCCGGCTCGGCGATGGCCGCCACGCCGGGCTGGGCGGCGACTAGGGGGCCGAGCCGGGCGCCCTTTCCCGCGATCCAGGCGCCGACCGGGACGGTAAATCCCTGCTTGGGCGCGAACGGGTTGGCGGCGGGCAGATTGCGCCGCAGCCACTCGCGCAGCAGCCACTTGCCGCGGCCGCCCGCCACCTTCAGCGCGTCGGGCAGGCGGAACGAAGCGGCAGCTACGCCAGCGTCCAGGAACGGGGTGCGGCCCTCCACGCCATGCGCCATCAGGCAGCGGTCCAGCTTCAGCAGGAGGTCGTGCGGCAGCCAGTCCGCCACATCGGTCGCCTGCGCCACCTGCAGGCGCGACCGCCCGCCAGCCGCCGCCCCCGCCTCCGCCGCCGCGATGCCGTCGCGCCAACCGGGCGGGGCCGCACGCAACACGCCGAGGCCGTCGAAGGTTCCGCGCGACCGCATCGCCCGGCCGCCGCGCCACCACGGACGCATGGCGCTGCGGTAACGGCCGTAGCCGGCGAACAACTCGTCTCCGCCCTCGCCGGACAACACGACCTTCACGTCCCGCCGCGCGCGCTGCGCCAGGAACCATGAGGGGATGATGGCGTAGTCGGCCGCCGGGTCGTCCATGCACGCCACGATGCGAGGCAGCGCCTGCCACACCATCGCCTCGGTCACGCTCAGCGTCTCGTGCCGGGCGCCGACCGCCTGCGCCACGGCCGCCGCCTGCGCGCGCTCGTCCGCAGCGCCGGGCACGTCGAACCCGGCGGTGTAGGCCAGCACCGGCTCTCTGTTCAGCCGCGCCATCAGGGCCAGCACGACCGCGCTGTCCACCCCGCCGGACAGGAACATCCCGTATGGCACGTCGCTGCGCTGATGCAGGTCGACCGACTGCTCCAGCGCCGCGTCCAATCGCTCGAGCGCAGGTTCGACGCCGATCTCCTCCGGCGGTCCGGCGGGCAAGGCGGCCAGGCGCTGACGGTCCACCACGTGGCCCTCCACCACGCGCAGCGTCTCGCCGGGCAGCACGCGCTGGATGCCGGGGAAGATCGTCTCGGCGCCCGTGGTGAACTGGACTTGCAGCAGCTCGTCGCGCGCCGCCGGGCGCACGGCGCGCTCCACCAGCCCGGCGGCGAGCAGCGCCTGCGGCTCGGACGCGAAGGCCAGCCCGCCCTGGATCGGGGCGATGTACAGCGGCTTGATGCCGAACCGGTCGCGCGTCAGCGTCAGGCTCCGGGTGGCGCGGTCGTGGATGGCGATGGCGTACATGCCGCGCAACGCCTCGGCGTAGGCGGGGCCGGATCGCCGCCACAGGTGCAGCGGCGGCTCGCAATCGCTGGCGGTGGCCAGGGCAAGGCCCGGCGACAGCTCGCGGTAGTTGTACACCTCCCCGTTGGCGATCAGCGTCGCGGGGCCGGCGTAAAACGGCTGGTCGCCGGTCTGCAGGTCGATGATCGCCAGCCGCGTGTGCACCAGCGCGGTGCGGCCCACCACGCTGTGGCCCTCGCCGTCCGGCCCGCGGCAGGCGAGCGCGCGGGCAAGCGTATGCACCACGTTGGACGACGGCGGGGGCGCGCCGGGTTCCATGGAAAGGCCGGCGATGCCGCACATCAGGCCTTCTCCACGGTGCCCAGGAAGCCGCGCCACTGCGCCAGCACGGGCGCCTCGGCGAACTCCGCCTCGAACCGCGCCCGGCCCGCCTGCGCCAAGGTCGCCGCGAACCGCGCGTCGCCCAGCACCAGGCCGAGCGAGGTCGCCAGCGCCTCCACGTCGTCCGGCGGCACGAGCAGCCCGTCCTCGCCGGGCCGGATCAGCTCGCGCGGGCCGGCGGCGGCGGCGGCGACCACCGGGCGGCTGGCGGCGAACGCCTCCACCACCACGTTGCCGAGCGGTTCGTGACGCGACGGACAGGCGAGCGCGTCGCACCCGGCCAGCAACGGCGCCGTGTCGCGCCGCCACCCGGGGAATTGGACGCGATCCGCCACGCCCTCCGCCCGTGCCAACGCCTCCAGCGCGGCGCGTTCCGAGCCCTCCCCGGCGATGATCGCGTGCACGCCCGGCAGGCGCGGCAGCGCGCGGACGAGCACGTCGAACGCCTTATTGCGGTGCAGCCGGCCCAGCGCCAGCACCAGCTTGCGGTCCGCCGGCACGCCGAGCCGGTCGGGCGCGGCGCCAGCCAGGTCGGGCGCGAAGTTCGGCAGGTAGTGGGCGCGCGCGGCGGGCCAGCCCTGCCCCACGATCCAGCGGACCAGCGCGCGGGTGTTGCCCACCAGGTGGTCGCATCGCCGGTAATATCGCAGGTCGTAATACCCTCCCAGCCGGCCCGCCAGCACCCAGTCCCCGGCCGGGGCGAAACGCGCGGCGCGGTTCATCCACGCGACCGCAACGCGCGGGGCGAATTGGCGCAGCGAGGCGGCAAGGCGCGGCCGGGTGCGGACGTCAAACAGCCCCCCGAAGGGCGCTTGCTGCGGATGCGCCGGCGCCAGCCGGGATGCACGGGCGGCATCCGTGCGGATCAGCGGCAGCACGGCGTCGCCGGCGCGGTGCTGCGCCAGCACCAGGCGTTCGAAGAACAACTCCGCTCCGCCCTCGGCCGCGCCGGCCATCAGGTGCGCCACCCTCATAGCAGGGCCATTGCGGCGGCCAGCACGGCGTCCACCCCAAGCGCCGTCATCGGCGCCGCGCCCGAGGCGCCACTGGCCAGCACCGCGGCGGCGCGGCGGCCTGCGGGCGCGTATTCGCTGGCCGGCGTGGGCCCGAACAGCCCCAGCGTCGGCGCGCCGGCGGCGGCGGCCAGGTGCATCAGGCCGGAATCGTTGCCGACGAACAGCCGGCAGCGCGCCAGGCAGGCGGCCGCCTCCGGCAAGGTCAGCCCGCCCGCCAGGTCGATCGCGCCCGGCAGCGCGGCCAGCACCGGGGCAGCCATCGCCCGCTCCGCCGCGCCCGGGCCGGCGAAAATCGCGGCGCGCGCGCCGGGGAGCATGGTTTGCAGCGCTTGGAACAGGGCGACGAAGCGGTCGGGCGGCCAGATCTTGCCCGACCAGTTCGCCGTGGGGCCCAGGCCGATCACCGGCGCCTCGCCGGGCAACAGAGTTTCGGCCCGGGCGCGGTCCTCCGGGGCGGTCCAGGCGACCGGCTGCGCCGTTTGCGACAGACCGAGCGCGCCGGCCAGGTGCGTCAGCCGGTGCCCGGCGCGTCGCCCGCCGCGCATGATCACGCGGCGCCGCGCCGGCAGCAGCAGGGTCAGGGCCGAGCCCCGCAGGTCGACGGCCAGGCTCCACATCGTCGTCACGGTCTGCGCCCACAGCGTCAGCCAGTGACGGTCGTAGCGTTGCTTGTCCACGACCAGCGTGCGCTCGCGGTTGGGCATGCGCGCGAACACGCCCTCCGCCACCGGCCCGCAGGCGATGGTGAACCGCGCGTCGGGATAGGTTCGCAGCAGATGGTCGATCAGGCCGGTGGACAGGACGGCGTCGCCGATCCGCGTGGCGGTGATGAACAGGATGCGCACGCGGCACCCTGTAACAGCCTGGCGCCGACGGGGGAACGCACGCTTGTCGATGGCTGCGCCAGAGCCTAACTCGTGGCCATGTCGAAACTCGCGCATCTGCCGCATCGCGCCGTGCTGTCCGTATCGGGGGAGGACCGGGTGGCCTACCTCCAGGGCCTGGTGTCCAACGACGTGGCGCTCGCGGC
>CAXTBW010000049.1:0-5937 GCA_964242925.1 uncultured Acetobacteraceae bacterium | reverse complement strand
TTCGACGAGTTGGGCGGCATCTCGTGGACCAAGGGCTGCTACATGGGCCAGGAGTTGACGGCGCGGACGAAATATCGCGGCCTGCTGAAGCGCCGACTGGCGCCGGTCTCGTCCGCGACCGCGCTGCCGCCGCCGGGCGCCGCGGTGACACGGGACGGCGTGGAAGTTGGCGTGTTGCGCTCCACCAATGGTGGGTTGGGGCTGGCGCTGCTGCGGATCGACGCGATCGGCGAAGGCTTGTCGTGCGGCGGCCCGATCGAGGCGCACCGGCCTGCGTGGATGCCCACCCCCGAGTAAGGTTTTCAAAGGACGACTGTCCTTTGGTGGGTTTGGGGCAAGGCCCCATTCTTAACCCTTGCCTGCCTATGGATCGCCATGATCCCCCCCGGCCCCTGGACCGTCTTCCCCGACTGGCGCCTGCCGCGCCTGCGCCGTCGCATCGACGCCGTCCTCCTCATGCCGCGCGCCATCGTCGCCTGCACCGTGCGCATCGGCCGTCGCCACACCGCCCGCGACCGCGACGCCGCCGAGGACGCCGCGCTGGACCTGCACGACTTCCACGCCGCCAGCAGCGCCCACCCGGTCGTGCCGCTGCTCCTCACCCTGGACGCCGCGAAGGACCGATGCGACCGCCCGCTCATGCTCCCCGGCGTCACCCCCGTGATGGAGGCGAGCGCCGCCACGATCGAGCGCACCTTGCGCGACATCGCCGCCGCCACGCCCTTCGGCCCCGCGCTCGACCCGGCGCTCTGGTCCGCCGCAGCCTACCGCCCGGTCCCGTCGCTGATCGAGGCTGCGCGCATGCTCTACGCGCGGCACGGGGTGGCGGACATCATGTCGGCCGCGACCGATGCGTCCGGCCTGCGCGCCGCCCGTGCGGCCATCACCGAGGCCGTCGCGCTCGCAACCGCCGACCGTCGCCCGACCATCGTGTTCGTCACCGGCATCCCCGGCGCCGGCAAGACGCTCTGCGGCCTGGACACCGCGTTCGCCGGCCAAGCCGCCTTCCTCACGGGCAACCCCAGCCTGGTGCACGTGCTGCGGGAGGCGTTGGCGCGCGACTCGGGCCTGTCCCTGCGCGCCGCCCGGCAACGCATGGAGGGCGTCATCCAGGCGCTGCCCGCCTTCCGCGACTGCTACGCCGCCGCCGGCATCCCGCCCGAGCGCGTGGTCGTGATCGACGAGGCGCAACGCTGCTGGACCGCGCCGCACGCGATCGCCAGGACCGCCCTGCGCCGGGTGCAACTGCAGGACAGCGAGCCGGCCATCCTGCTGGACATCATGGCGCGGCGCGACGACGGCCCGGTCATCCTGTGCCTGGCCGGCGCGGGCCAGGAGATCCACGCCGGCGAGGGCGGCCTCGCCGGCTGGGGCGCCGCGTTGCTGGCCCGGCCCGCCTGGCGCGTGATGGCGGCGCCCGCGTCCATCGCCACCACGGCGGCTCGCGAAAGCCTGCCGCCCCTGCCCGGCCTTCTGCCCACCCCCGCGCTGCACCTATGCACGGCCGTCCGCTCCCTGCGCAGCCCGGTCGCGGTCGAGTGGGTGGACGCGTTGCTCGCCGGCGACGCGGCCTCGGCCCGCAAGCTTGCGCGACAGGGCGTCCCGTTCAGCGTGACGCGGGACCTGAGCGTGATGCGGGCCCGCCTGCGCCGCGCCTGCCGGGGAACGCGCCGGGCCGGCCTGCTATGCTCGTCCGGCGCCAGACGCCTCCGCGCCGAGGGGCTAGGGGGCACGTTGCCGCACGACGACCCGGGCGCCGTCGCACGCTGGTTCCTGGACCGCTTCCCCGACGTGCGCGCATCCGACGCTTTGGAGATCGCCGCCACCGAGTTCTTCGCCCAAGGCCTGGAACTGGACGCCGTGGGCCTCTGCTGGGACGGCGACCTGCTGTGGGACGGCGCCGCCTGGCAGGCGCGCGCCTTCCGCGGCTCCGTCTGGACCCGCCCCGGCAGCCCTGAGACCCGCCTGAACAAACTGAACGCCTACCGTGTTCTGTTAACCCGGGCGCGCTATGAAACAGTCATCTGGCTGCCGCCTGGCGACGCGATCGACCCGACCCGGTCGCCCGCAACGCTGGACGCGGTGGCCGCTCACCTGCTGAACTGCGGCGCGCACCGCCTGGGAGCACCGACCTGAAACCAAAAGGGGTGCAGGGGATGACGATCCCCTGCCGGGTCAAGGGCGGCGCCCTTGCTCTTGTTGTCTGCTTGCTCGCCATCACCGCCCAAGCCGCAGACCTGAAAGTCGCGACCTGGAACATGGAATGGCTCACCGCCCGCCTAGCCGGCGACGCCGAACTCCCCGCCGACGTGCAGCCAAAATCCCCGGCCGACGTCCAGGTCCTGCGCGCCTACGCCGCCCAACTGAACGCCGACGTGGTGGCCGTGCAGGAGGTGGACGGCCCCGGCATCGCCGCCGCGGTCTTCCCGCCCGACCAATACGCGCTGTTCTTCACCGACGACCACGTGGTGCAGCGCGTCGGAGTAGCCGTCCGGCTCGGCATCCCGGTCCACCGCAATCCGGACTTGGTCGGCCTCGACCTATACCCGAATGCGCGATTCCATCTGCGCAGCGGCGCCGACATCACGCTCGACCTGCCCTCGGGCCCGTTGCGGGTCCTGGCTGTCCACCTGAAAACCGGCTGCCAGCGCGATGCGTTCGCCAGCAGCAGCCGCCCGCAATGCGCCACCCTGCGCGGCCAGGCGCCAGTGGTGGCCGGATGGATCGCGCAACGGCGGCGCGAGGGCGCGCCGTTCATCGTGCTGGGCGACTTCAACCGCTGGATGACCGGTTCGGACGACATGCTGGCGATGTTCCAGGCCGCTTCCCCGCTGGTGCAGGCGACCGCCGGCCACGACAACCCGTGCTGGGGCGGCGCCCACTTCATCGACCACATTCTGGCAGGCGGGGCCGCCGCCGCCTGGCTTGACCCGGCGTCGCTGCGCGTCCTCGTCTATCGCGAGGGTCCGGACCGCAAGGAGCACCTCTCCGACCATTGCCCGGTGTCCGCCCGCTTCCATCTGCCCGGCTGATCGCGCTAAACCTCCCCGGTCAACGATCTGGGACCCTACGATGCCCGAATATACTGCGCACGCGAGCACCAAGGCCGGCCGCAATGGCCATGTCGAGAGCAGCGACGGCGTGCTGAAGCACGATCTATCGCTCCCCAAGGAAATTGGCGGCCCAGGCAAGCCGGGCGCGACCAACCCGGAGCAGCTGTTCGCCGCCGGGTATTCGGCCTGCTTCGGCGGCGCCATCAGCGCGGTTGCCGCAGCCGAGAAGGTGAAGGTCGGCGAGGTGACGGTGAGCGCCGACGTTACGCTGCACATCGATCCTGGCCCGGACTTCTACATCTCGGTCAAGCTGGCCGCCAAGATCGAGGGCGTGGACCACGAAACCGCCGAGAAGCTGGTGCACAAGGCTCACGAGGTCTGCCCCTACAGCAAGGCCACGCGGAACAACGTGAAGGTGGAGCTGTCCGTCCTATGAGCATCGCGCTGGTCACCGGCGCCTCGGCCGGGTTCGGGGAGGCGATCACCCGCCGGCTGGTGCGCGATGGCCATCGCGTCATCGCCACCGGCCGCCGGCAGGAGCGTCTGGACGCGCTGGCGGCCGAACTCGGCGAGGCGGTGCTGCCGTTCGCGCTGGACGTGACGGACGCGGCCGCCGTGGGCGCCCTGCCCGGCAGCCTGCCCGAGGCCTGGCGCGCGGTGGACATCCTGGTCAACAACGCCGGCCTGGCGCTGGGCGCCGACCCGGCCTGGAAGGTCAGCCAGTCCGACCTGCAGACCGTGGTCGCGACCGACGTCAGCGGTCTTGTCGCGATGACCCGCGCGCTGCTGCCCGGCATGGTCGAACGCAATGCCGGCTATGTGCTCAGCCTCGGAAGCACCGCCGGCAGCTATCCGTACCCGGGCGGGCACGTGTATGGCGCAAGCAAGGCGTTCGTCGCGCAGTTCATGTTGAACCTGAAATGCGACTTGGTCGGCACCAACGTGCGGGTGACCAGCATCGAGCCCGGCTTAGTGGGCGGCTCGGAGTTCAGCAACGTGCGCTTCGGCGGCGACGCGGAGAAGGCGGCCGCCGTCTACAAGGGCACCGTCCCGCTCAACCCGGGGGACATAGCCGAGACCGTCGGTTGGCTGGTGGCGCTGCCCGCCCACGTCAACATCAACCGCATCGAGATGATGCCGACCTGCCAAGCGCCGGGGCCGCTGGTCATCAAGCGGAGCTAGCGAGCAGCCGCACGGTCGCGTCGTCGGCCGCGCCCTCGAAGTAGCGGGCGATCGCGTCGGTGAACGGCGCGCCGCCTGGCTTCACAGCCGAGAACAGCGTCACGCAGGAGCGAAATTTAAGGTCGTCGGGGCTGCCGAAGATGTCGTGCGCAGACTGGCCCGGCACGGCGTTCACCAGTTCCACGCACTCCAGCAACCGTGGGCCGAGCACCGGGTGCGCCAGGTAGGCCTCTGCCTCGGCCCGGTTTGCGATGCCGTAGAACTGCGCCGTCGGGCTGCGGCCGAGCCCGGCCAATTGCGGGAACACGAACCACATCCAGTGGCTCCGTTTGCGCCCGGCCCGGAGCTCGCCACGGACTTGGCCCATCACCGGCGCCTGGGCGGCGATGAACCGCTCAAGATCGAACTGGCTCGCGATCAACGCTGTTTGGACCCGGCCATGACGTTCATCCTTCTCGCACGCTACAGCAGCCCTTCACGCTTGAAGCTCAGCCACGCCCCGTTCCCAACGATGATGTGGTCGTGCAGCACCACGCCCAACGTCGCGACCGCCCGATTGATCTCGGCCGTCATCTCGATATCGGCCCGCGACGGCGTCGGATCGCCGCTCGGGTGGTTGTGCACCAGGACCAGCCCGGTCGCGTGCAACTCCAGCGCGCGTTTAGCCACCTCCCGCGGATAGACCGGCGTGTGGTTGACCGTCCCGCGCGCCTGCGCTTCGTCGGCCAGCAGCCGGTTCTTGGGGTCCAGGAACAGGATGCGGAACTGCTCGACCCGCTCCCGCGACACCTCAGCGTTCAGGTAGCCCATCAGCGTGTCCCAGTTCGACAGGACGGGGCTGCCCTGCAACTCCGAGCGCATCAGCCGCAGCGCCGCGCCCTGAACCGTCTTCAGCGAGGCGGCGGCGGCCTTGCCCATGCCGTCCACCGCGCAAAGCTCCGCAAGCGGCGCCGCGATCGCGTTGGCGAACGAGCCGAAGCGGGTGAGCAGCGCGCGCGCGATCGGCTTGGTGTCCTTCCTCGGCAGGGCAAGGAACAGCACAAGCTCCAGCATCTCGTGATCCGCGACGCTGTCCGGGCCGGTCGTCAACAACCGCTCGCGAAGCCGGTCGCGGTGGCCCTCCGCGCTCAATGGCGAGGGCGGGCGCTTGTCCAGGCCGAGGTCCAGGCTGTCCATGCCGGGCAGCCTGCCACGCCGGTCAGACGCCGGGCAACGTCCAGCGCGCGAAGCGCTCGCGGATGGCGGCGTCCAGCGGCGTCGCGCGCCGGGTCTCCCGGTCGATGAACACCAGGACGGACAGCCCTTCCGACGTCAACGCGCCGCCGAACAGCGTGCGCTGCCGGATGTGCATCGACTTCGCGCCGAACTTCACAACCGCGCTTTCCACCACAATCACGCCGGGCCAGGACATCTCCCGCCGGAAGTCGATCTCCAGCCGGACGATCACCGGCGCCAGCCGGCCGTCGCGCTCAAAGCCGCCGGCCTCGTCGAGCATCTCCGTCCGGCCCGCCTCGAACATCGTGGCGTAGATCGCATTGTTGACATGGCCGATCATGTCGTTGTCGCTGTAACGCAACGTCTGCGTGCTGGCGTGCCAGCCCGGTTCAGACATACGGCGGCTTGGTGAGCCCGGCCGGCGATAGGGTGAACACCTCGCAGCCGTCCTCCGTCACGCCGACCATGTGCTCGAACTGCGCCGACA
>CAXTBW010000048.1:0-30750 GCA_964242925.1 uncultured Acetobacteraceae bacterium | reverse complement strand
ACGGTGAACACGTGGTAGGTGTCGAACTGCATCTGGCCGACGATGCGCGCCCAGTCGGGGATGTAGCGGCCGAGGAAGCCGGTCTCGTTCAGCACCTGCATCCATCGGGCGCCATCCTGCCCGGCGGTCAGCAGGTTCATGAAGATCGCCGCCGCCTCCGGGTCGCCCCGCAGCGTGGCGGCGGCGCGCTCGTGCCGGATCAGCGCGCGGATCGCCAGCGGGTGCAGCGCGAGGCCCCGGTCGCGGGCGACCTGCAGCAGCCGCAGCATCTGCACCGGCTGGGTGTGGAAATCCCGGCCGGGGGCGGCCAGCAGCTTGCCGTCGGCCAGCACGAACCCCTGCTGCAACAGCGCGTCGTCGGTCTTCTCGGCCAGCGCCGGGGGACCGAGCGCCGCGCGCACGAACGCCGGCTCCAGCACCGCGGTGATGCGGGTGACCTCCCGCGCGGTCAGGAAGTAGTGGCGCATGAACCGCTCCACCCCGTCCTGCAGGCCGTGGCGGGTGTAGCCCATGCGCGCGCCGACCACGGGCTGCATGTCGAAGGTGAGCCGCTCCTCGGCGCGTCCGGCGACGTAGTGCAGGTGGAAGCGCACCGTCCACAGGAAGTCCCACGAGCGGCGGGCGTGCTTGGCCTCGCGCTCGACCAGGATGCCGCCGCCCGGGCTGTCGGCGCCCACGAGGTCGCCCATGACGCGGCTGTCGAACAAGTAGCGCGCCATCCAGTACATGGTCTGCAAGTCGCGCAGGCCGCCGCGGCCTTCCTTGATGTTCGGCTCGACCAGGAACGGGCTGTCGCCGAAGCGGTGGTGGCGCATGTCGCGCTCCGCCTGCTTGGCGGCGATGAAGCTGCCGACATGGAGGATGCACGAGGCGGCGAACTGGGCGGCCAAATCGGCAAACACCGCCGCGTCCCCAGCCAGCTGCCGCATGTCGATCATTGAGGTGCGGGTGACGGCGTCCCGGTCCGCCTCGGCCAGGCACTCGGCGACGGTGCGCGTGGCGTGGCCGACCTTGAGGCCCAGATCCCACAGCAGATAAAGGGTGAACTCGACAACGGCCAGCGTCTCGGGCGGGGGCTGCTCCGGGGTGATGAACAGCAGGTCTATGTCGCTGAACGGCGCCAGCATGCCGCGGCCGTAGCCGCCGGTCGCCACCACTGCGATGCGGCCGGGCGGGGCGCCCGGCGAGGCGGCCGTCACGGCGTAGTCGTGCAACGCCGCGATCAGCCCGTCCATGAGCGCGGCCAGCGAGCGGGCGCTTTGCAGGCCGGACATCTGATAGTGCTCGAACGTTTCGCGAACGTGATGCTGAATCCGCGTCAGGTGGCGGCGGAACACGGCGACCGCGTCGTTGCGCGAAATGGCGCCGTCGGGGCTGCGCGCATCCGCCAACGCCGTGGTCAGAATGGCTGCGGCAGCCTGCGGGTCGTCTGGCAACGGAAGGATTGTAAGCATTCAGCCCGATGTTATGGCGATTGACTTCAATTCATATAGCGCTTCCAGCGCGTCGCGTGGCGAAAGTTGATCGGGCTGCAACGCGTCTAATGCCGCGTGCAGCCGATCGTGCGCCGGGAGGGGCTCGGGCAGGCCGGCGAACAAGGGCAGATCCGGTCCGGCGGCGCTGCCCCGCTCGAGCGCCGCGAGCAGCCCCGCCGCCCGGCGCACCGTCGCGGCGGGCACGCCGGCGATCTTGGCGACGTGGACCCCCCACGACCGGCCGGCGGCGCCCTCCCCCACCTCGTGCAGGAACACGATCTCGTTCTTCCATTCCCGCACCCGCATCGCGTGCGGGCACATCTGCGGCAGCGCCTGGCCCAGCCCGGCGAGCTCGTGGAAGTGCGTGGCGAACAAGGTGCGGCAGCGGATCTGCGAGTGCAGCGCCTCCAGCACCGCCCAGGCGATGGCGAGCCCGTCGAGCGTGGCGGTGCCGCGGCCGATCTCGTCCACCACCACCAGGCTGCGCGGCCCGGCGTTGTTCAGGATGGCGGCGGTCTCGGTCATCTCCGTCATGAAGGTGGAGCGGCCGCGCGCCAGGTCGTCCGCAGCGCCGACGCGGCTGAACAGGCGGTCGGCGATGCCGATGCGGGCGGCTGCGGCCGGCACCGGCAGCCCGGCCTGCGCCAACACCAGCAGCAGCGCGTTCTGGCGCAGGTAGGTGGACTTGCCCGCCATGTTCGGCCCGGTCAGCAGCAGCACGCGGCGGGTTGGCGACAGGTCGCAGTCGTTGGGCTGGAACGTGACGCCGGCGGGCAGCGCGGCCTCCACCACCGGGTGCCGGGCGGCGGTGACGCAGAACGCGGCGTCGGCGGTGACGTCCGGGCGGCGCCAGTCGCCGGATTCGGCCAGGCGGGCGCAGGATTGCAGCGCGTCGCACGCCGCCAGCGCCGCCGCGGCCCGGCGCAGCGGCACGGCCTGCGCCACCACGTCCGCCACCAGCGCGCCGAAGATCGCGGCCTCCCGCGCCGCGGCCCGGCCGGCGGCCTCGGTGATGCGGCGGTCAAGCTCGCCCAGCTCCGGGTTGGTGAAACGGGCGGCGTTGGCCATGGACTGGCGCAGGGTCAGCTCCGGCCGGGCGCGCAGGCCGTCGGCGGCCGCGGCGGGGACCTCCATCACGTAGCCCAATTGCGCGTGGTGGCGGATCTTCAGCGACGCGACGCCGTAGCGCTGGGCGTAGTCGAGTTGCAGCCCGGTCACCACGCGTCGGCTGTCGTCGCGCAGGCGGCGCTCGGCGTCGAGCTCGCCGTCGAAGCCTTCGGCGATGGCGCCGCCGTCCTCCAGGCGCAGGGGCGGCGCCGCGGCGAGGGCGGTGGACAGGCGGGCGCCCAGGGCCGGGTCGAGGTGGAGGTCCTGAACGAGATCGGTGAGCACGCCGCGTGCTTCTCCCTCTCCCGCAAGCGGGAGAGGACTTTTTGTAGAGAGAGCATCCAGGGCGGCGGTCGTTGTCGCAATCAGTTGCCGGATCGCCACCAAATCACGCGGACCGCCGCGGCCGACCGAGAGGCGGCCCAGCGCGCGGGTGGCGTCCGGGGCGCCGCGCAACGCCAGGCGGAGCCCGGCCGTGGCCGAGGGCGCCGCCAGCAGCCACGACCAGCCGTCCTGCCGCGCCCGGATCGCCCCCACGGCGGTGAGCGGCGCCGACAGCCACGCGGCCAGCATACGGCCGCCCGAAGCGGTCAGGGTGCGGCTGACGGCGGCCAGCAGCGTGTGCTCCGTGCCGCCGTCCCGCGCGCGGGTGATCTCGAGGCTGGCGCGCGTGGCGGCGTCCATCGCCAGCTCGCCGTCGCCCTCGTGACGTGCGGGGGGCGACAGCGCGGGCAGCTTGCCGGCCTGGGTGGACCGCACGTAGGCCAGCGCGGCGGCGGCGGCCATCGCCTCGGCGTCGGTGAAGGCGCCGAAGCCATCCAACGTGGCGGCGCCGAACGCCTCCGCCACCCGGGCGCGGGCGGCCAGCGGCGGCGGCGGCAGCGTCTCGGGCGCGCGACGGTTCTCGTGATCGCCGAGCGGCAGGTCCAGCGGCGCCAGCACCTCCGCCGGGTCGAGCCGGCCCAGCAACGCCGGCAGGTCGGTCACTGCAGCCGTCTCGAACAACCCCGTCGAAATGTCGAGCCAGGCGGCGCCCACGCTGCGGCCGGACCGCGCCAGCGCCAACAACAGGTTGGGCCGCGCGCCATCCAGCAGCGAGTCCTCGGTAAGGGTGCCGGGGGTGACCAGCCGCACGATTTCGCGGCGCAACGGCGCCTTGCCGGTGCGGGCGGACGCGACCTCCATTTGCTCCGCCACGGCAACGCGGAAGCCGCGGCGGATCAGCCGGGCCAGGTAGCCCTCGGCGGCGTGGATCGGCACGCCGCACATGGCGATGGGCTTGCCGTCGTGCTCGCCGCGGGCGGTCAGCGCGATGCCGAGCGCGGCGGCGGCAAGCGCGGCGTCGTCGAAGAACAGTTCGTAGAAGTCGCCCATGCGAAAGAACAACAGCGCGTCCGGCTGCTGTTCTTTCGCGGCGAGCCATTGGGCGATTACGGGGGAGGCAGCCATCGGGCAGACGTCAGCCGCCACGCCCCGGACGTCAAGCTCCCCCCGCCAGGATAGCGAGGAGAGCGTTCGGCGTTAGCGGGACTTCTTGTAGAGCTTGCTCGCGATCTCGAACATCTCTTCCGGCGCGTAGTTCGGAGCGAACGCGCCGTAGTTGCCGAGCAGCTCGGGCATCTTGCCGCCCTCGGGGTGGCCGTCGACCACTTCCAACTCGCCCGGCGGATCGCCCGGCAGCGCCATCTCGCCGTTGCCCCAGACTCCTGCGGCCTCGGCGTAGTCGTGCGGGCTGAACTTGTAGATGCGGCGATGGCTGCCTTCGTTCAGATATTTCTGGCACTCCGGAATCCGGTCCAGATTGATGTTCGGCGTCGGCAGCATCTTCTCGATCTCGACGCCGGTCAGCGCCTTCAGCGCCAGCGCGTAGGCATGGGCGTGGACCGAGCCGCGCACGAGCAGGTAGCCGCACACCTCGCGCCCAGTCGGCTCCTTCATCGTCTCGTAGACGCGCAGCTTATGGATGCGCGCGCCGCACTCGAGGTGGAAGTTGTGCAGCAGGTCGATGATCACGTTGCCGGTGGTGGTCACCATGTCGGTGTTCCACGACAGGCCATTGCTGTTCACCGGGGTGGCGCCGCCGCCATTGGACAGGAAGGCGCCGGGCAGCACGGTGTCCTGCATGGCGCTGAACGGCGCCTTGGAGATGTCGACGTCCGGCGTCGGGTTGCCCGGGCCGTTGTTCAGCATGGCGATGCCGTTGCTGACCAGCTCGACGTGGCCGAGCTCCTCGGCGAAGATGGCCGACACGAGGCTGTAGAACGGGCGCAGCTTCGTCTTGTTGCGGAAGTTGAAGCTCTGGAACATGTAGTTGCCCAGGGTCGACATCTCGCCGTACTTGCCGCCCAGAAGCTCCTGCAACGCGACGGCGGCATTCGGATCCGGCTTCTTGGGCTCGGGCAATTCGGCTTGCAACCGATCGATCCGCATGAACATCGTGAGTGACTCCTTACAGCGTGACTGCCGTGCGCGTCCAACGTCCCACGGCTCGCGTGAGCCGCATCCGGCAGGTTCACGTAAACGGGAGACTCACGCTGCCGAGGTGATCCGGTCCAACTCCGCCAGGTCGTCCACCGACAACGCCCAACCGCCGGCTGCCGCATTCTGCCGCACCTGATTCACCTGGGTCGCCCCGGCGATCACGCTGGATACCGGGCCGCGCGACAACAGCCAACTGAACGCCAGCTCCACCATCGTATGGCCGCGTTGGTCGCAGAAATCCTGCAGCGCCTCCACCACGGGCCAGTGGCGGTCGGTGAGGTAGCGCTCCGCCAACCGCTGCGTCTCGGTCAGCCGGGCGCCGGCGGGCATGGTGGCGTTGCGGCGATACTTCCCGGTCAGCAGGCCGCTGGCCAGGGGGAAGTACGGCAGCAGCCCCAGGCCGAACCGCTCCATCGCCGGCAGCAACTCCGCATCGGCGCCGCGCACCAGCAGGGACAGCTCGTCCTGACACGATACGAAGGGCGACAGTCCGCCCTCGCGCGCTGTCCACATCGCATCCGCCACCTGCCAGGCGGCGAAATTGGAGCAGCCGACGTAACGGACCTTGCCGGCGCGGACCAGGTCGTCCAGCGCGCGCAACGTCTCCTCGATCGGCGTCTTCGGGTCGAAGCGGTGCTGTTGGTACAGGTCGATCCAGTCGGTCCCGAGCCGGCGCAGGCTGTCCTCCGCCGCGCGCACGATGTAGCGGCGGGAGGCGCCCGACAGGGTTCCCGCGTCGTCCATCGCCATGCCGAACTTGCTGGCGACGACCACGTCGCGGCGGCGCGGGCCGAGGATGGCGCCCAGGATCTCCTCCGACGCGCCCTTGTGGCTGGTCGCCGTGCCGATCCCGAGCGCGCCGTATACGTCGGCGGTGTCGAACAGGGTGATCCCGGCGTCCAGCGCGGCGTGCACCACCTCGCGGGCGGCCTCGAGGCCGATGCGGCCGCCGAAATTGTTGCAGCCGAGCCCGATAGCCGAGACTTGCAGGCCGGAGCGGCCGAGGCTGCGCTGTTCCATCGATCGGGGTTCCTTCTAGCCGCGGTGATGCGCCGGAGTCGTGTCCCGGGCGGCAATCTCGCTCAGCAACTTGCGGGCCATGGCCGCGCCGAACGTCGAGAAGTCGTGCACCTCGACGACGAAGCTGCCCGGGCCGCCGGTGACGTTGTCGCTATACCACCGGGTCAGGCCGCCCGGCGGCTGGACGTGGGCGAAGGTGTAGGACACCGGGTGGTCGTTGATGATGGTCAGGCCGTTGATCGCAATGCCGGCCGCGACCGCCGCATCCCGCGCCTCGGTGATCGGTCGCCCGGCGTTGTTGGTGCCGTCGCCCGCCACGTCGATCACCCGCCTCGCCTCGGTGAAACCAGGGTCGGCCAGCATTTCCGTCGCGAGATCGATGCCGCTGCTGATGGCGGTTCGGCCGTAGGAGCTGCGCGGCAGGGCCACCAGCGAGTCGGCGAAGGCGTGCGCCTGGCCGGCGTTCGAGATGACCGTCCAGGGAATGAGCGCACGCACCTGCTCCGGCCCGGAGAACTCGACATACGCTACGGTGATGCGCCCGAGCGGGCCGCCCTCGATGGCCGCGATCACCCTCGGGTCGGTGAACGCGGTCGCGTAGCCCTGCTTCTCGAGTTGGAACTCCGTGTCGTCGATCGACCGGGACACGTCGGTGACCAGCACAAGGGCGACGTCGGTCGCCGGCTCCGCTGCGCGCGCGAAACTGCAGACAAGCAGCAGGCAGGCGGCCCAAATAACGCGCGTCACCGGGCCGCCCCGCCGCTCAGCGGCGGATTTCGAGCTGGATGCCATCCGCCGAGCCGGCCAGACGCGCGCCGCGCGTGACGTCGTCGATGCGCAGTTCCACGCCGTTGCCGTTCTTGAGGAACTGGCCGCTCAGGCCATTGACCAGCGTCGCCTCGCCCGTCGCGGCGCCATACGTCCCATTGAAATCCGCGACGCGGTGGAGGTTGTAGACGCGCCCGTGCCCGACGATGCGGCTATAGCCGACGTCGGCCACGGTGACGCCGCGGACCGAGAAGCGGTAGCGATGCCCGCCATAGCTCAACGTGCCGTCGCCCCAGGTGTAGCCGACGCCCAGCGCCGCGCCACGCGCCTGGATCGTGACGCGACCCACGACTGGGCCGGGGGCGCCTGGATCGCCGCGCTGCGCCAAGGCTGGCACGGCCGCCGTCAGTCCAGCCGCCATGATGCATCCGCTCAGCGCGCGGCGGGTCAAAGTGCTCATCGTTCACTCCTTCGTCAGGCAAGATTAACATGGAATTGGCGCCAGCATTGCGGGCGGGTCAATGGCTGGCCCACACGATGCGATGGACCCAGGCGACCTCGCGCAGGTCGTAGCTATGATCGCGATGCGCCGGGTTCAGGCTTTTCAGCTCGACCCGGCGCGCCGAGCGGCGGCTGAGCTGCTTGGCCAACACCTCGCCCGCAATGGTCCGCACCACCACGCGATCGCCGCGGCGGACAGGGGCCGCCGGGGAGACGATCACCACGTCGCCGTCACGGAACACCGGCTCCATCGAGGCGCCGGAGATCTCGAGCGCGTAGGCGTTCAGGTCGCCGATTTCGGGCAGGTTCACCTCGTCCCAGCCGCCGCCGACCGGGTAGCCGCCATCGTCGAAGAACCCGTCCGAGCCGGCTTGCGCCAGCCCAATGAGAGGGATGCGTCGTTGCGCCTGCGGGCGGGCGCTGGACGACAATGCCCGCGCGCCGGACACCAGCGAACTGAAGGCGTCGAGCGAGGCGCCCGTGGCGTTGAGCACCTTGGCGATGCTCTCGGTGCTGGGCCAGCGCGCGCGACCGTCCGGCATGCATCGCTTCGAGGGATTGAACGTGGTCGCATCGAGGCCGGAGGCGCGCGCCAGCCCCGAAACCGACATCCCGTTCTCCGCGGCGAGCGTGTCGAGCGCGCGCCAGATATCCGCATGTTTCAAGGCCGCGCCGCCTTTCGTCGCCCCGAGTCGGGCGTCAGGGATAGCGGATTCGAGCCTCTACGCCAACACCGCTAGGAATTAACACCGAATTACCTTGCCAAATTGTGCAGGTATTGGGTTTATGTTCCTGTTCTGTTCACGTTGGGACCTTGAATGCTGGCACTGCTCCGCTCCCTCGAAGCGACGGACGCCCTACCCTTCCGCACGGCGGAAGAAGCCTGGCTGTGGACTGTTGCAGCGCTGGTTGCGCGCCGCGATGGCGCGGGAATCGCCTGGCGGCCGGAAGGGCCGCAGCGGCCATGCGAGCCGGACGATATCGTCCGAAGCCTGGATCGATTGTATCGCGAGCGGTCCATCGAGTTGCTGCACGCCCGCACCCTGCGCATCTGGGGCGAGCGGCAGTCGGCGCCGCGCGCTGGCCGGCCGGGTCAGCTGTCGGACTGGCGTCTGTGGCATCAGGCGCTGAGCCAGCTCGAATGGGTGTTGCGCGCAAGCGGGATCGTTCGCTGAGATTTGCGTCGCGTTAGGGATTAATTCTTAGAGGAGACCAAGTCATGAGCTTCATCGTCCGCAATCTGTCCGTGCTGGCCTATGCGAACGGCTTCACCCTTTGGCACTACAAGACCGGCGACGACGCGCTGGGCGTGGTGGGCCGCGCTGGCTATTTCGACGATGCGGTGGACATGCTGGCCAGCGGCGACATGCTGCTGGTGACCGCGCCGGCTGGCGGCCGGGTGCTGTGCGTGGCCTCGGACGAGGGACGGTTAGTGGCGGCCCCGATGGCGTAACGCTTCCGCTTTGGGAAGCGCTTTAGCCGGCGACCTTGTCCTGCGTCTTGGTTTCGAAGTCGCTCGCCTCGTGCCGTTCGCGCAGCTGGCTGGACGGCTCGCCGTTCACCCGGTTGACCATGCGGCCGCGCTGCACGGCTGGGCGGCCGGCGATCTCGTCCGTCCAACGCTGCACGTGCGCGTAGTCCTGCACCTGCAGGAAGGTGGCCGACTCGCCGTACAGCAGGCCCTTCGCCAGTTGGCCATACCACGGCCAAACGGCGACGTCGGCGACGGTGTAGTCGTCCCCAGCCAGGAAGCGGCTCTCAGCCAGGCGGCGGTCCAGCACGTCCAACTGGCGCTTCACCTCCATGGCGAACCGGTCGATGGCGTATTCGAACTTGGCCGGCGCGTAGGCGTAGAAGTGCCCGAAGCCGCCGCCGAGGTAAGGCGCCGAGCCCATCTGCCAGAACAGCCATGACAGGCATTCCGCCCGTTTCGCGCTTTCAGTCGGCAGGAAGGCGCCGAACTTCTCCGCCAAATAGACCAGGATGGCGCCCGATTCGAAGACCCGGACCGGCGCGGGGCCGCTGCGGTCGACCAGGGCCGGGATCTTGGAGTTGGGGTTGGCCGCCACGAAGCCGCTGCCGAACTGGTCGCCCTCGTTGATGCGGATCAGCCAGGCGTCGTACTCCGCGCCAGCGCGACCGAGCGCCAGCAGCTCCTCCAACATCACCGTCACCTTCACGCCGTTCGGCGTGCCCAGCGAGTAGAGCTGCAGCGGATGACGGCCGACCGGCAACTCCTTGTCGTGGGTGGGGCCGGCGATCGGGCGGTTGATGGATGCGAACCGGCCGCCGTTGCCCGGCTTCCAGGTCCATATATCCGGCGGCACGTATTCGTCCGTCATGGCGCAACCTCCTTGCTGCTTGTCCAAACGCCGGCGCGGCGGCGGGCGCGCTTGACCGCCGCCGTCGGCAGGATTTCTTCCGCGTGCCGGGCGATGCCGGCCGGGGTGGCCTCGAACCGCCCGTCGGGGCGGGCCCGCGCCAGGCCCAACCCGGACAGGCGCTCCAGGCACGGCCCATCCTTCAGGCCGGGCGGCCGACCGGGCGATCCGACCAGGGTCAACCGGTGCAGGGCTGACCGGCAGCAGGTTTCCAGGTAGGGTTCATCCCACATCCCCGTTCCCATCGGCCAAACCACGCCACGTGGCAAGGCCACCCTGGACGCCGCCGTATATGACCTCTTCACTCGCCTCCGCCCTGCTGCCCGCGCTGCGCCGGCTCGATGCCGAACGGGCGCACGGCCTGGCGCTGCACGCGCTCCGGCTCGGCCTGGCGGGACGCGCAGGGGCGGCGGATGACCCGGTGTTGGCGACGACGCTGCTCGGCCGGACGCTGAACAACCCGATCGGGCTGGCCGCCGGGTTCGACAAGGACGCGGTGGCGGCGGGGGGCTTGCTGCGGCTGGGGTTCGGCGTGGTGGAGCTGGGCACCGTCACGCCGCTGCCGCAGGCGGGCAACCCGCGCCCGCGGCTGTTCCGGCTGGACGACGGCGCGGTGATCAACCGCATGGGGTTCAACAATGGCGGCATCGCTGCCTTCGCGGCGCGGCTGCCGAGGCTGCATGCGCCGCCGGGCACGCTGCTGGGCGCCAATGTCGGCATCAACAAGGAGGGAGCGGACCCCGAGCGCGACTACCCCGCGCTGGTTGCCGCCGTGGCGTCGCATGTCGGATATGTGGCGCTGAACGTCAGCTCTCCGAACACCGCCGGGCTGCGCGGCCTGCAGGACCGGGCGCGGCTGGACGCCATCCTGGCGGCGGTGATGGCTGTGCCGGGCCGGCCGCCGGTGTTCATCAAGATCGCGCCCGACCTGGCGCCCGGCGCGCTGGAGGACATCGTCGCCGTCGCCATCGCCCACGGCGCCGCCGGCCTGATCGTGTCCAACACCACCGTCGCGCGCCCGGACGGCCTGCGCGGGCGCCATGCGGCCGAGACGGGCGGGCTGTCCGGGCCGCCGCTGATGGCGCCTTCCACGGCGCTGCTGGCGCGGGCGCGGCGGCTGGCGGGCGGGCGGCTGACGCTGATCGGCGCGGGCGGGGTCAGCACGGGGGCGGACGTGCTGGCGAAGCTGCGCGCCGGGGCGTCGGTGGTGCAGCTGTATTCCGCCTTCGCGGTGCACGGCCCGGCGCTGCTGCCGCGGCTGAAGACGGAGCTGGCCGCGGCGTTGCGGCAGGACGGCTTCGCCAGCGCGGCCGAAGCGGTGGGGACGGGCGTATGACACCAGTGGACGGAATGGCCGGGCTGGCCGAGCGGTACGACGGGTTCATTCTCGATCTGTGGGGGGTGATCCATGACGGCGTGCGCGCCTACGAAGGCGCCGGGGACTGCCTGCGACAGCTGCGGGACGCCGGGAAGCGCTGCGTGCTGCTGTCCAACGCGCCGCGCCGCAGCCACGCGGCGGAGAAGATGCTCGCGCGCATGGGCCTGGAGCCGGACCTGTACAGCGGGCTGCTGACCTCGGGCGAGGCGGCGCACCTGGCGTTGCAGCGGCGCGACGACCCGTGGTTCGCGGCACTCGGCCGCCGCGTCTGGCATCTTGGGCCGGAGCGGGACCGCAGTGTGCTGGTCGGGCTGGACCTGGATCGGGTGGACACGCCGGCGGAGGCGGAGTTCGTGCTGAACACAGGGCCGGACGACCATTCGGGCCCGCGCGCGCTGGCCGAGTTCGAGGACGACCTGACCGAATGCGCGCGGCGCGGCCTGCCGATGATCTGCGCCAACCCCGACCTGGAGGTGATCCGCGGCGGCGTGCGGGTGATCTGCGCCGGCACGCTGGCGCTGCGCTACGAGCAGCTGGGCGGCGCCGTGCGATGGCTCGGCAAGCCCGACCCGGCGATCTACCGGCCGGTGCTGGAGATGTTGGGCACGCCGCCGGGGCGCACGCTGGCCGTGGGGGATTCGCTGCGCACCGACATCGCGGGCGCGGCGGCGGCTGGGCTCGATTCGTGCTGGGTGTTGGGCGGCATCCACGGCGAGGCGCTCGGTGACGACCACGACGCCGCCGTGGCCGAGGCGGCGGCAGCCGGGCTGCGGCCGGTGGCGATCATCAAGCGGTTCGCATGGTAGCCCGACCCCGTCATCGCGAGGCTGCTTGGCGAAGGACAGCTCGCAATGACGAATCAGGCGTGCCCGGCGACGCCTGACAGCAACGCCGGGTCAATCCGCAGGGACGCCATAGCGCGGCGCCACTTGGTGCTGTGGTCGGCATCGAACACCAGGTCCAGCAGGGCCGGGGCGGACAGCCAGGCGTTGTCCTGGATCTCCTGGTCCAACTGCCCGGCGCCCCACTGCGCATAGCCGAGCGCCAGCAACGCCTTCTTCGGCCCTTCCCCGGCGGCGATCGCCTTCAGAACGTCCAGGCTGGCGGTCAGCGCGACCACGTCGTCCACCTGCAGGCTGCCGTCGCCGGTCCAGTCCGCAGTGTGCAGCACGAAGCCGCGCGCGCCGTCCACCGGACCGCCGTCGCACAGCGTGATGCGTCGGGCGGGCGGGGTGGGCGCCACGTCCAACTGGCGCAGCAGGTCGTCGAAGGACGGGCTGGCGATCGGGCGGTTGAGCACCAGGCCCATCGCCGCCTCCTCGGTGTGGGCGCACAGGTAGATCACGCTGTGGGCGAAGCGCGGGTCCGTCAAGGTGGGCATGGCGATCAGCAACTGACCGGTGAGCCGCGCGTCGTCCATGGATGTGAGCGTCGTGTTGGCCATGACATTCATCTTGGCGCGGAAATCGGTGGCTGCAATGGCCTGGACCGACGGTGGATGACAGCGCGCCGAGGGGCGGCTAGCGTCTGCGGCAGACAGCACGGGATAGTGACGGATGACGATCAAGCAGGGCGACATGCTGCCGGAGATGAAGCTCGTCACGGCGGGCCCGGACGGGCCGAAGGAGGAGACGACGACGTCGCTGTTCGGCGGCAAGAAGGTGGTGATGTTCGCCACGCCGGGCGCCTTCACGCCGACCTGCAGCGCCAAGCACGTTCCGGGCTTCGTGGAGCATGCGTCCGAGTTCAAGGCGAAGGGCGTCGACGCGATCGTCTGCATGTCGGTGAACGACCCGTTCGTGATGGCCGCCTGGGGCAAGGATCAGAGGGTGGACGGCGCGGTCGTCATGCTGGCGGACGGCTCGGGCGCGCTCACCAAGGCGCTCGGGCTGGAGCTCGACCTGACGGCGCGGGGCCTGGGAATGCGCAGCCAGCGTTTTGCCCTGGTGGCGGAGGACCGCAAGGTGACGCACCTGGCGATCGAGGCGCCCGGCGACTTCGACGTCAGCCGGGCGGAGGCGGTGCTCGAACTCGTCTGAGCAAGGCGATGTCCAAGTCGGTCTGACGGCTCAGCCCACCACCAGCAGGTGGATCAGGCTGCAAACGCCAAGCGAGCCGGCAAGGCTTGCGAGCAGCGCCACGAGGTCCTTGACGCCCAGTTTGCCGACCCCGGCATGGCCGAAACGTTTTGCGTTTTGCATGTTCATCGTTCCTCAAGCAGATCAGGTTGATACTCCCGCCGGTTACAGGTCGAAACGCCTCCGCGCGCACTATGACTCATGCGGCGCGGGCATCATTGGCGAGGAGGCGAGCGTTTGGGCACGGTCCTGATCACGGGCGCGGGCGGTTTCGTCGGCCAGGAATTGACCGTCGTGCCCGGGCTTGACCCAGGCGCCCAGGCGATCGCGCGAAAAAGTGGCGCCAGCGTTGTTGCTACGGTGCAACCGGCGCGGCGTGGGTGGCCGAATCAAGTCCGGCCATGACGGGAAGTGTCGTGCCCTCAACCGGACAGCCGTGTTTGGAGGCCAAGTGTGACCGCCCTTTCTGGATGGCAACCACGGCGGGACTATCGTGTATGTTCGCCGCCAACCTGTCGGAATACCCCCTTATGCGCCGCTTCGCCCTGACCGCCGCCCTGCTCTGCGTGGCCGCCACTGCCCCGGCGCAGGCGGCGGACCCGGTGCACATGGCCTTCCAGACGCACGCCTCGTTCTTCTCGATCGAGACGAAGCAGCCCAAGCCGATCGACCCCCAGGTGTTCGTGCAGGACGGACTGGCGGCGCCGGGCACGGGACCGCAGGGCATCCACCACGTCTCCGGCGTGCGCCCTGCGCGGCTGGCCAGCGACCCGCCCGGCGCCCGTGTGGTGAACGCCAACAACCAGCCGCTGGGCTTCACGCTCGGGCAGTGGCTCGGCGCCAAGGGCGAGGTGACGATAACGCCCTCCGGCGCCGGCGCGCTGGTGGCGATGAGCTTCACCGGGCTCCGGCCCAACGCGCAATACAGCCTGTTCGAGAATCATTTCGATCAGTCACCGGTCGGCTTCACCCCGCTCGACGGCAACGGCGAGGCGAACGGGTTCCGCACCGACGCCTCGGGCGCGGCGATGGTGACCGTGACCGCGCCCGCCATGCTGACGCACGACAATGCGGTGCTGCTGATCCTGGACAACGATGGCAAGGCGCACGGAATGCAGCGCGGCGCGATCGGCGTGTCGGCGCTGCACCAGCTGATCGCGCGTCCGGCCAGTTAGCGCCAGCACGGTGGACGTCGAGGCATTTGGCGTCCGGTTCTCACCGCTAGACACGACAGGGGCGCTGGCTGCGATCACCGCCCGGCGGCCGGGCGCGCCGTTCGCCTGCGTGGTCACGCCCGACGCGGTGCACGTCGTCAACTACGAGTGCGGGGAGCCGGGCTTCAAGGCCGGAATCGACGGCGCCTGGCTGCGGCTGAACAACAGTCGCGTGGTCACGCGGCTGGCGCGGCTGGCCCTTGGGGTGGACCTGCCATTGGCGCCGGGCAGCGACCTGACCGCGCCGATGACGGGTGGCGCAATCGGCGCGGACGACGCCGTCACGATCATCGGCGGCGCAGCGGCGATGGAGCGGCGGCTGCGCGAGCGGTTCGGCTCGCGGCGGCTGCTGCGGCACGACCCGGCGCGAGGCTTCATCGCCGACCCGGTCGCCATGGCGGCCTGCGTCGACTTCGTGCTGGCGCACCCGGCGCGCTACGTGTTCCTGGCGTGCGGCGCGCCGCAACCGGAGCTGCTGGCGCCGCGCATCGTCGAGCGCGGCGGCGCCGTCGGCACGGGGCTGTGCATCGGCGCGTCCCTGCTGTTCGCGACCGGGCTGGAACAACGCGCCCCGGCGCTGATGCAGCACGCCGGCCTGGAGTGGCTGCACCGCCTGGCGCGGGAGCCGCGCCGAATGAGCCGCCGCCTGGTCGGCGGCCTATTGCCGCTGCTGTCGCTGGCGTGGCGGAGCCGCCGGTGATCGGCGTGGAGCGCGCGACGGACGCGCTGGCGCGCATGGCCGCGCTGCCCTTCGCGGATGTGCGGACCATCTGCGGGGCCAGCCCCGTGCTGGTGCTGGCGCCGCACGCCGACGACGAGAGCCTGGGCTGCGGCGGCCTGATCGCACAGGCAATCGCCGCCAGCATCGAGCTCCACGTCGCCGTGCTGACCGATGGCGCCATGTCGCACCCCGGCTCCAGCATGTATCCGGCCGCGCGCCTGACGGCGTTGCGCGAGCAGGAGGCGGCGGAGGCGGTCGCCATCCTGGGCGTGCCGCCGGAGCGGCTCTGCTTCCTGCGCTATCCCGACGCCGCCGCGCCCCGCAGCGGGATGCGGCTGCGCGCGGCGGGGGCGCGGTTGGCCGCCCTGGCTCGCGAGCGGGGGATTGCGACGATCATCTCCACCTGGCCGCACGACCCGCACTGCGACCACTTGGCCGCGCACCGGATGGCGAGGCTGGCCGCGCGGTTGGCGGGGTTGCGACAGCTGTCCTACGCGGTGTGGGGCTGGACGCTGCCGCCCACGCGCTGGCTGCGGCGTGCGCCGATCCGCGGCTGGCGGCTGGACATAAGCAACGAACTGCCGGTCAAACGTCGCGCGATCGCCGCGCATCGTTCGCAGATGACGGGGATGATTACGGACGACCCCGCCGGTTTCCACCTGCCAAGCGGGTTGCTCGCGCTGTGCGACCGGCCGTTCGAGGTCTTCCTGCTGGGCTGAGCTGGTTGTGCGGCCGCTGTCCGGCGGGCTAAGCCATCACCATGCTCCGCGGCATCCTCACTGTCGGCGGCTGGACCATGGGGTCCCGCCTGCTCGGCTTCGCGCGCGACATGCTGATCGCGGCGCTGGCCGGCACGGCGGGTGTGGCGGACGCGTTCTTCGTCGCCAACAAGCTGCCCAACATGTTCCGCCGCCTGTTCGGCGAGGGCGCGTTCAACGCCGCCTTCGTCCCCGAATTCACCGGCCTGCTGACCACCGAGGGCGCCGAGGCGGCCAAGAGCTTCGCCCAACAGGCGATCAGCGTGCTCGCCTTCTGGCTGCTCGGCCTCACCGTGCTGGGCGAGGTGTTCATGCCGCAACTGATGCAGGTGCTGGCGCCCGGGTTCAGCGAGACGCCGGGCAAGTTCGCGCTCGCGGTGGACCTGGCGCGGATCACCTTCCCCTACCTGATCCTGATCTGCCTGGCGGCGCTGCTGTCGGGCGTGCTGAACGGGCTCGGCAAGTTCGCCGCCGCGGCGGGCGCGCCGATGCTCTACAACATCAGCTCAATTGCCGCGATGCTGCTGCTGACGCCCTACGTGCCCACTATCGGCCACGCGCTGGCCTGGGGTGTGTCGGTGGCCGGGGTCGCGCAGCTCGCCCTTCTGGTGTGGGCCACGCGAAGGGCGGGCATGTCGCTGGCGATCCCGCGGCCGCGGCTAACCCCGGCGATGCGCCATCTGATGCGCCGCATGGGGCCGGGCCTGATTGGCGCGTCGGCCATGCAGCTGAACCAGGTGGTGGACGTGATCGTGGGCAGCCTGCTGCCCCCCGGCGCCATCTCGCTGCTGTATTATGCGGACCGGGTGAACCAGTTGCCGCTCGGCACCATCGGCGCCGCGGTCGGCACCGCGCTGCTGCCGATGCTGTCGCGCGAGGTGCGCGGGCCGAACCCGGCGGCGGCCATCGCCACGCTGAACCGCGCGCTGGAGTTCGCGCTCGTGCTGACCGTGCCCGCGGCGTTGGCGCTGATCGTCAGCGGCTACCCGATCCTGGTGGTGCTGTTCGAGCGCGGCGCCTTCACCCAGCAATCCGCCCTGCTGGCGTCGCAATCGCTGGCCGCGTACGCGCTCGGGCTGCCGTTCTTCGTGCTGGTGAAGGTGCTGGCGCCGGCCTTCTTCGCCCGCGGCGACACCGCCACGCCGGTGCGGATCGGCATGCTGACCCTGGTGCTGAACTTCGCGCTCAACCTGGCTCTGTTCATCCCGCTGCAGCACGTCGGCCCGGCGCTGGCGACCAGCCTGGCGGCGACGTTCAACGTGACCGGTTTGGCGGTGATGCTGCACCGCCGCGGTTTCCTGCGCGGCGACGCCAGGCTGCATGCTCGGCTGCCCCGCATCGCGCTCGCCGCCGCCGCAATGGCCACCGCGCTATGGCTGACGCGCCACGCCGGCGTTGACCCCGTGGTGTTCCACGGCGTCGAGCGCTGGGCGGCGCTGGCGGTGCTGGTGGGCGCCGGGTTCGCGGTCTACGGCGTCGCAGGCTGGGCGCTAGGCGCGTTCGACGTGCGCCAGCTCACCCGGCGGCTGACGCGGCGGGCGGCTTAGGCGAATATATCCGCGACGGCGAGGCTGATGCCCGGCAGCGCCGCCACCGGCAGCACGCCGTCGCGCACCGTGACGATCGATGCATAGGCGCTGCCAGCCGGGTCGCGGTGGACCGTCACCGAACGGGCTTTTACATCGAGGATCCAAAGCTCCGCGATGCCGTGGCGCGCATACAAGGCGGCCTTCACGTCGCTGTCGTACCGGAGGCTGGAGTCGGAAACCTCGATCAGCAGCAAGACGTCGCCAGCATTGGGATGCCCGCTCCGGTAGTAGTCCGCCCGAGGCCGCAGCAAGAGGAAGTCCGGCTCGGGTTCGGAGATGTCGCTCAGCCGAAGCGGATTCTGCACGGTCACAACCGCACGCGCGCCCACCGCCGTGACAAGCAGGTAGTTCAGCCGGTTCACATCGCCGGCGTGCTCGCTCCCGATCGGGACCATCTCAATGATCTGCCCCTCGATGAGCTCCACGCGGTCTCGTTCGGACAGGATGCCCGCTTCGGCCATCCGGTAGTAATCCTGAACCGTAATAAGCCGCCTGGTCAGCCAGGCCGGCAGGACGAAATCAGCGTCTTGCAACATCCGGGCGCGCTCCTGCACACCGGCAGGCTAAGCCCCTCGAAGCATCACGGGCAAGGCCGCCGCGCAATGCCGGCTTGACCGCTCCGGCCCTGGCGAGGGAAAGACCGGCGATGCAACGCATCTTCTCCGGCATCCAGCCGTCCGGCGTGGCCACCCTGGGCAACTACCTGGGAGCGATCAAGAATTGGGTCGCGCTGCAGGACGGCGCCGACTGCATCTTCTGCGTCGTCGACCTGCACGCCATCACCACCTGGCAGGACCCGGCCGCGCTGACCGAGGCCACGCGCGGCATGGCCGCCACCCTGCTGGCCGCAGGGATCGACGACCGCTCGACGCTGTTCCTGCAATCCGGCGTGCACGCCCACGCGCGGCTGGCGTGGATCTTCAACTGCGTGGCGCGCATCGGCTGGCTGAACCGCATGACGCAGTTCAAGGACAAGGCGGGGAAGGACCGCGAGGCCGCGTCCGCCGGGCTGTACGTGTATCCGAACCTGATGGCGGCGGACATCCACGCCTATCACGCCACCCACGTGCCGGTCGGCGACGACCAGCGGCAGCACTTGGAGCTGGCCAACGACATCGCCGCCAAGTTCAACCACGATTACGGCGTGGAGTTCTTCCCCAACATCGAGCCGTTGATCCTGGGCCCCGCCGCCCGCGTGATGTCGCTGCGGGACGGCTCGAAGAAGATGAGCAAGTCCGACCCCTCGGACCAGAGCCGCATCAACCTGACCGACGATGCCGACGCGATCGCGCTCAAGATCCGCCGCGCCCGCACCGACCCGGAGCCGCTGCCGTACGAGCCTGCCGGGCTGGAAGGCCGAGCCGAGGCGCGCAACCTGGTGGGCATCTACGCCGCGCTGGAGGGCGCCGACCACACGGCCGTGCTGCGCGAGCACGGCGGCAAGGGCTTCGGCATGTTCAAAGAGGCGCTAGCCGCGCTGGTGGTGGACCGCCTGGCGCCGATCGCCGCTGAGACGCGGCGCTGGCTGGCCGACCCGGCGGCGATCGATCGCCGGCTGCACGAGGGCGCCATGCGCGCCGCCGCCATCGCCGACCCGATCGTGGCCGAGGCCGAGCGCCTGGTCGGGTTCCTCAAGCCCAGAGGCTGAGCCGACCGTGGAGCACGCGCTGGAGGCGGTGTTCCGCATCGCCAATTTCGGCGCGGTGATCGCATGGATCATCCTCGCCGCGTCCGCCGCGTTCGGCTGGCGGCGGCCGTTGGGCGGGTTCTGCGGCGTGTGGGTCCCGGCGTTGCTGGCGGCGGCCTATGTCGCGTTGCTGATCACGCATTGGGGGGCGCCGGGCGACTTCATGTCGCTGAGCGGCATCGGCACGCTGTTCCGCCAGCCGGCGGTGTTGCTCGCCGGCTGGCTGCACTACCTGGCGTTCGACCTGCTGGTGGGCGTGGCGATCGTGCGGCGCGCGCAGGACGACGGCATGCCCCGCATCCTGCTGCTGCCGGTGCTCCCGCTGACGTTCTTCTTCGGGCCGGCGGGATGGCTGCTGTTCCAGGCCATCTGCTTCGCCCGCGGCGGAGTCGCGGGGACAGCGGCAACGGCTGCGCGAGCGGGTCCGGTCAGGAGGCGCAAATCGGTCGGCTGATCTCATCGGCGGGGGGGAAAAATTCAGCTATCCGTCGTCGCGAGCCGCCGCTTGGCGGCGTGGCGATCCAGGGCCGCGCGTACGGCGCCGCCAGCTGGTTCGCTTCTCGCGAGCGCTTCTCGCAATGCGAAGTTGGCGCAGCGTGTCGTCAGACGCCGTACCGGGACACGCGCATAGCAACGGTGACGCCCTTCCCCGCCCGCGATACGCTCGGCCCGAAGGAGCCCTAGCATGGATCTCGCCGACCTCACCGCCACCCAGGCCCGCACCCGCATTCACGCCGGGCAGCTCACTCCTGCCGCGCTGATGGAGGCGTGCCTCGACCGCATCGCCGCGCGCGAGCCGGTTGTGCGCGCCATGGCGTTCCTAGACCCGGCGCAAGCCATGCGCGCGGCCGAACAGGCCCGGCCCGGCCCGCTGCACGGCCTGCCGCTGGGGGTGAAGGACGTGCTCGACACCGCTGACATGCCCACCGAATACAACTCCCCCATCTGGCGCGGCCACCAGCCCCGCGCGGACGCGGCCGCCATCGCCTGGGCGCGGGCGGCCGGCGCCGCGGTGCTGGGCAAGACGGTGACGACTGAGTTCGCCACGCGGCAGCCCGGCCCCACCACCAACCCGCGCAACCCCGCCCACACGCCGGGCGGCTCCAGCAGCGGGTCTGCGGCGGGCGTCGGGGCCGGGTTCTTCCCGTTCGCCTACGGCACCCAGACCGCCGGCAGCGTCATCCGCCCGGCTGCCTACTGCGGCGTCGTCGGCTACAAGCCGACCTACGGCACGATCGAACGGCACGGCATGAAGCTGATGGCGTTCAGCCTGGACACGGTCGGCGTCATGGCGCGCAGCGTGGCGGATTGCGCCCTGCTGGCCGGCGCCGTCTCCGGCCGCGACCTGGGCGACCCGGAACGCAGCCCCGCCCCGCTAAGGATTGGCCTGTGCCGCTCCCCCGCCTGGCCCGCCGCCGACGAGGCGACGCAGGACCTGCTGCGCGACGCCGGCGAGCGGCTGCGGCGCGCCGGCGCCAGCGTCGTCGACCACGAACTGCCGCAGCTTTTCGCGGACGCGACGCAGGCCCACGCGCTGGTGATGAACGGCGAGAGCGCCCGCGCCATGGGGTGGGAGCTGCTGGACCACCGCGACGAACTAAGCCCCGGGCTGCGCGAACGCCTGGAATGGGGCCTGTCGCACACCGCCGAACAGGTTGCCAGCGCGGTGGCGACGCTGCATGCGGCCCGGCTCGCCTTCGCCGGCGCAACCGCCGGGTTGGACGTGCTGCTGACGCCCTCGGCGCCAGGCGAGGCCCCGGCAGGCATCGGCTGGACCGGCGAGCCGGCGTTCAACTCGCTATGGACGGCGCTGCACGCGCCCTGCGTCACGGTGCCGGCGGGCGAGGGCTCCGGCGGCCTGCCGCTCGGCGTGCAGTTGGTGGGCCGCATGGGAGAGGACGCGGCGGTGCTGGCGGCGGCGCAGTGGGTCGGGACGGCGCTGGCCTACCATTAACTCGTTAACCGCGCGTTCAGCGCCTTTCGGCATCTTGCGCGTCCGACCCGGCATCTACCGGGCCGTCTCGGGAGTGGGACGCGTGCCAGCAGAGCCGGCTATCATCCGTGTGCTCGTCGTCGACGACTCGGCCACCATGCGCGCCCTGATCGTGCGCGCGCTGCAAACCGACCCGGGCCTTGTCGTCGTGGGCCAGGCCAGCTGCTCGCACGAGGCGCAGGCGGCGATCAAGGCGTTGAACCCGAACGTGGTCACGCTCGATATCGAGATGCCGGAGATGAACGGCCTCGACTTCCTAGAACGGCTGATGCGGCTGCGGCCGCTGCCCGTTGTCATGGTGTCCAACCTGACCAGAAGCGGCGCCGTGGCGACCTTGCGGGCGCTGGAGTTGGGCGCCGTCGATTGCGTGGCCAAGCCCATCCCAGGCGCCCCCTCGTCGGACGATGCCGGCTTCGCCCGGCTGGCGGAGATCGTGCGCGCCGCTGCCACGGCCCGGCTGCGCCCGCTGCGGCATGCCGCGCCGCCTCGCGCGCCAGCCGGCTTCTCGCCCGGCAACCACGTCCTGGCGATCGGCGCATCCACCGGCGGGGTCGAGGCGCTGTTGGCCATTCTGTCGGCGTTCCCGCCCAATTGCCCACCCACTGTGATTACCCAGCACATGCCGGCCGCGTTCACGCTGCCGTTCGCGGAACGGCTCGACCGGTCATGCAACGCCAGCGTCGGGCTGGCGGTGGACGGGGCGCCCCTCGCGATGGGCAAGGTCTACCTGGCGCCCGGGGGCTTCACGCATCTGGAGGTGAGCGGCCCGGCGCACGGGCCGTGGCGCTGCCGGCTGTCGGACTCCGGCCCGGTGAATGGGCATCGTCCGTCGGTGGACGTGCTGTTCCGTTCAGTCGCCAAGGCCGCGAATGGCCGCGCCGTCGGCGTCATCCTCACCGGCATGGGCCGCGACGGCGCCCACGGCCTGATGGCGATGCGCCAGGCCGGCGCGCGCACGCTCGGGCAGGACGAGGCGAGCAGCGTGATCTACGGCATGCCTCGGGCGGCATTCGAGTCGGGCGGCGTGCAGCGGCAGGTGACGCTGCACGCGATGAGCGCCGCCATCCTGGCCGCCTGCGCAGCGCCCGCTATGCCGGCGGAACTTGCTATTGCCGCGAACCGGTGACCTCGTTGCCTCATGCCACCGCCGCGGCGTCGCCCTGAGGGGAGTGCGGCCACACTGTCATCGCCCGCCGCAGGACGCGGGCCGGGTCGCCGGACAGCACCTCGAAATCGGTCTGCTCGCCCTCGCGCCGGAAGCGGATGTCCAGCACCGCGCTGCCCACGCGCAGGCCGCGCAGGGTCAGGTCCGGCAACCAGTCCGGCAGCGTCGGGTCCAGCAAAAGCTGGCGATTGGGCGCGTCCGGCTGGAAACCGATCATTGCCTGCACCAGCGAGAACACGCTTCCGGCCGCCCAGGCCTGCGGCACGTTGGCGCCCAGGTACTGCACCGGGAAGTTGCTGGCGTCGCGCTGGGTGCCGGCATACAGCTCAGGCAGTTGGTTGAGCATGAAGAAGCCCGCGGCGCCCATCACGTCCTTGGCCACGGCGTTGGCCTGCGCCGCGAAGCCGTAGCGCTTGAAGCCCTGCGCGATCAGCCCGTTGTCGTGCGGCCAAACGGAGCCGTTCTGGTATGAATACGGGTTGTAGCTCGGGTGCTTGGCGGACAGCGTGCGGATTCCCCAGCCGCTCCACATGTCCGGCTGCATCAGCCGGTCCACCACGCGGGCGGCGCGGTCCGGGGGAACGATGCCGGACCAAAGCAGATGCCCCGGATTGGAGGCGACGCTCAGGATCGGACGTTTGTCCCCGTCCAGCCCGTAGGCGTAGAAGCCCTCCGCCTCGTTCCAGAACAGCGCGTTGAACCGCTCGTGCAGCGCGGCCGCCTTGGCCCGCAGCTCGGCCGCCCGCGCCGCGTTGCCGAGCGCCTCGTACAGCTCCGCCATGCGCTGCCAGGCGTCGTAGACGTAGCCCTGCAACTCGCACAGCGCCTTGGGGCCGCGCACCGCGCCGCCATCGGCGTGCATCACCGAGTCGCCCGAATCCTTCCACGCCATGTTCTCGTAGCCGGCGGAGGACCGGGTCTGGTACTCCTGCAGCCCGTCCCCGTCGCGGTCGCCCCAATCGTCGATCCAGGCCAGGCAGCGCTCCGCGATCGGCATCAGCCGCTGCACCATCGCGGCGTCGCCGGTGCAGCGCCACGCCTCGTGCAGGGTGACCAGGTACAACGGCGTCGCGTCGGCGGTGCCATAGTACGGCGTGTGCGGAATGAGCTTGAAATGCGCCAACTCGCCCTGGCGCAGCTCATGCAGGATCTTGCCCGGCTCGGCATCGCGGTAGTCGTCGCGCTCGGTCGCCTGCCACTCGCCCAGCACGTCCAGCGTGCCGCGGGCGAAGTCCGGGTAGACCAACGCGTTCTGCAGCGACACGATCAGGCTGTCGCGGCCGAACAGCGCGACGAACCACGGCAGGCCCGCGATCGGAACGAACTCCGTCGCCTTGTCCCGGTCGAACGGGAGCCGCAACGCCGCCATGTCGTCCAGCGCCTGGCCGTACAACCGCTGGAACGAGTCGTTGCCGCTCTCCAGCCGGGTGACGCTGGCGCGCCATTCCGCCATGGTCCGGCCAGCCTCGGTGTCGTGCGCGCCCAGCGCGCAGACGGCCGGCGCCGCGCACACCGTGTCGCCGTCGTGCAGGGCGTAGGCGAGGCAGCCCTGCCACTCGGCGCCCGCCGCCAGCGACAGCTCGAAGCTGATGCGGCCGTTGGCATACACCGCGCGCACATCCACGCCGTCCGCCACGACGCTGAGCGAGCGGTGGAAATCCTTGTTGGCATAGGCCGTCACCAGGCTCTGCCCGGCATCGCTCCACTCGCTGGTGATGTGGCCGCGGCGCACGATATTGCCGCCTTTCACCTCGAAGATGTCGGCGAAGTCGCTCCGCAGCACGATCTCCAGATTGAGGCTGACCGGCTTGAGGCTGTGATTGGTGAGCGTGAATTCCTCGCGCAGGCCGCCCTCGATCTGGCGGCCGATCACCAAATTGAGCGTGCGCGCCGGGATCGGGCCGTCCTCGGTGAGGATCAGGCCGTTGGTGAGATAGATGCGCGCCAAGTGGTAGGCCGGTGTGCCGGAGTTGAGCAGTTCCCACGGCACGCCGTTGGCGTAGATCGCCCAGGCGCTGAGCATCCGGGTGTCGCGGAAATACAGCCCCATCGCCGTTGGCCAGGCAATCTGCCCGTCGGGCTGCGTGATGAGCACCGCCGTGCCGTCGTGGATGGCGAGCTGCGGCGGCCCGACCTTGACCTCAAGCGCCATGTCGCTCCCTCCCCGGGATGCTGATGGCGCGAACCATCGACGACCCCGAGGAGGCGTGCAAGGGCGCTCAGCCCGGCTCGAACGCCATGGACGCGCCATTCATGCAATAGCGTTCGCCGGTCGGCTGCGGACCGTCGGGGAAGACGTGGCCGAGATGGCCGCCGCAGCGGCTGCAATGCGCCTCGGTGCGGACCATCCCCAGGCTGCGGTCGCTGGTGGTGCTCACCGCGCCCTCGATGGGCTGGAAGAAGCTCGGCCAGCCGCTGCCGCTCTCATACTTCGTGTCCGAGTTGAACAGCGCCTGGCCGCATCCGGCGCACGAGAACACGCCGGTGCGCTTCTCGTAGTTGAGCGGGCTGGCGCCGGGCCGCTCCGTGCCGTGCTGGCGCAGCACGCGGAACTGCTCGGGCGACAACTTGGCCTGCCACTCGGCCGGGCTGTGCTCGACGGGAAAGCTCTCCGCTTCCTTCGCTGCGGCCTTGGCGCCGCCAAACCAGTTTGCCATGGAACCCTCCTGAAGTGGTGAGTTGGAAGATGGGACGATGCTCCAGGAACGGCAACTCCGCCAATGAATGCTCGTTTGAGGCCACGCCAGCCTACCAAATGGCAAACGACAAATAAGGACCAATCACATGCCGAAGACCACGCATCACGAAGCGGCCGAGCATCACGAGACGGCCGCCAAGGCCCATCGCGCCGCCGCCGAGCATCACGAGAAGGGCGACCACGCCGCCGGCCACGAGCATTCGACCAAGGCGCATGCCGCGACCACCAAGGCGCACGAGCAGTCGGGCAAGGCGCACGCCAAGTCCGCCGAGCACGCGAAGAAGAAGTAGTCTGCAGCCACCCTCTCCTGGGAGGGTGGCTGACGGTTACTCGGCGGCGAGCGCCATGCTCGCCGCCTCCGCCCTCGCCCAGACGGCGGTGTCGTGGAACACCGCGCCGCCATTCGGAAAAGCCGGCTCGTCACTGGTCAGTGCGTTGATTCCGATGCCGCCCTCGAACGCGGCGTTCGGCCAGACGCTCTCCACGATCACTGTTCCCGGCTGTTGTCCCGCCGCGATCACGGCGTGCAGCACGACCTCGCCAAGATTGTTCCCCAGCCGCACCCGGTCCCCGTCCGACACGCCCAGCCGAGCCGCATCGTCCGGGTGCAGCATCGCGGTGGGCCGCCCCTCGCGCTTGCGGGAGGTCGGCGTCTCCGTGAAGCTGGTGTTCAGGAACTGCCGGGCGGGCGCCGTGACCATGCGAAACGGCGCGTCGTCACGGGCGGCGTCGTAGGACGTCCAGTGGTCCGGCAGGCGCGGCATCGTCGCGTGATCCGGCCCAATCGCGGCCCAATCCGGCGCGAAGCGGAAACGGCCGCCCGGCTGGTTGGTGAACCCATCGAGAAAGTGGCTCTCGCGGAAACTCGGCTGCCGGTCCACCCAGCGCCCGGCAATCACCGCCGCGGCGCCGCCCTCGTAGCCGGACGCGACCAGCGTGGCGTCCGCCATCTCCATCGCGCTCATGTCGAACCCGGCGTGTTCGGCGCCCAGGCGCTTGGCCAGCCCGCAGATCACCTCGTGGTTGGACCGGCACTCGCCCGGCGGCTCGACCAGCTTGCGGCCGAGTTGCACGTGGCTGTGGCCCCCGGCGTGGTAGATGTCGTCGTGCTCGAGGAAGGTGGTGGCGGGCAGCACGATGTCGGCCAGCATCGCCGTCTCGGTCATGAACTGCTCGTGCACCACGGTGAACAGGTCCGACCGCTGGAAGCCGCGGCGCACCCGGTTGCTGTCGGGCGCCACCGTCACCGGGTTGGTGTTCTGGATCAGCAGCGCGTGCACCGCCGGGCCATCGCCCAGGTCGCGCCGGTCGCCGTTCAGGATGGAGGCGATCCGGCTCATGTCCAGCTCGCGCACCGACAGGTCACGGCGGTCGAGCCCCTCGATCAGCGTCTTGTCCCACGTGTAGATGTCGCGGTTGTTCCAAAACGCGCCGGCAGCGTGGTGACGCCATTTGCCGGTGACGGTGGGCAGGCAAGTCACCGCGTGCAGCATGGCGGCGCCGTTGCGGGCGCGGCTGAACCCGTAGCCGACGCGCAGGTAGGCGCGCTCGGTGCTGTTGTAGGCGTGCGCGAACGCTTCGATCTCGGCCACGGTCAGCCCGGTGATGGCGGCCGCCCACTCCGGCGTGCGGGTGCGCAGGTGCGCCTCCAGCTCGTCCGGCACGTCGGCGTATTCGGCCATGTAGGCGCGGTCCGCGCAACCGTCGCGGAAGGCGCAGTGCATCACGGCGCAGGCCAGCGCCCCGTCGGTGCCGGGCCGCAACGCCAGGTGGGTGTCCGCGACGGCTGCCGTGCCGGTGCGGTAGGGGTCGACGACGACCAGCTTGGCCCCCCGCTGCTTCCGGGCGCGGGCGATGTGGGTCATCACGTTGACCTGGGTGGCGACCGGGTTGCCGCCCCACATCACGATCAGGTCGGCGTCCGCCATCTCCCGCGGGTCGGGGCCGGTGATCCTGCCGACCCCGGCGCGCCACCCGGCGTCGGTGACGGTGGAGCAGATCGTCAGCTTCTGCCGCGAGTATTTCATCACGTGCCGCAGCCGGTTGATCCCGTCGCGCTGCACGTGGCCCATGGTGCCGGCGAAGTAGTACGGCCACACCGCATCCGCGCCGTGCCGCTCGCTGATCGCCGTGAACTCGGCGGCGACACGGTCCAGCGCCTCGTCCCAGCCGATCGGGCGGAACTGCAAGCTGCCCTTCGGCCCGGTGCGCAGCAGCGGCGTGGTCAGCCGGTCCGGGTGGTGCTGCCGTTCGCCGTAGCGCGAGACCTTGGCGCAGATCACGCCCGCCGTGTAGCTGTTGGCCGCGGCCCCGCGGACGGCGCCGATGCGGTTGCCCGTCACCTCCACTTCCAGCGCGCAGCAGGAGGGGCAATCGTGCGGACACACGGTGGATTGGACGGTCATGCGGCCAACATGGCGCAGACCGGCGCCGTTCGGCAACAGTGTTGACGCAACGGGACTCAGACGGTCAACGCGACGAGTTTGGTTGGCACTCGGCCAGTTCGGCTGCACTGACGCGGCCCTTTCGGGAGGCGTTGCGCGCTCGCCAGTCCCATCACATGAGCCGCCGAAAGGCTTACTCCACCGCCGCGCCTACATCGTCATTGCGAGAGCGCTTGCGACGAAGCAATCCAGCCGCCAGCACCGTACGCGCCGCCTGGATCGCCACGCCGCCAAGCGGCAGCTCGCGATGACGGGTCGTTGTTTTCCGCCGCTGGCATTACCTCAGCAACATCGACGACGTGACGCTTCACCCGGCCTACCGAGGTCGTGCTCGGCGACTTCCTGGACGCGTTCTACGCCGAAACCACACTGATGCCTGGCAGGCTAATCGCTGCGCCGCGCGCGCATGCCGGATGGCTGACGCCTACCGCGCGGCCGTCGCGGCGGCCTGGGGCGCCGGGACCGGGTTGGGCAGCGACAGGAACGGAATCGGCGCGCCGGCATAGATGTTCTGCGGCAACTGGCCGTTCCACCGCTCGGCGGTCCGTAGCGCGACCAGGTTGGCGTTGGTCTCCAGCGCCTTGGCCAGCGCCTGCGCCGCGTCCGCGTCCGCCTGTCCCTTCAGCCGGGTCGCCTGCGCATCGGCGGTGGCGCGCAGCAGGTTGCTCTGGCTGTCGCCGCGCGCCGCCTCGATGCGCGCATCGGCTTGGCCAGCCGCCTGCACCTTCGCGGTCACCGCCTCGATCTGCGCACGCGCCTGGTTCTGCTCGGCGGCCTGGCGCTGCGTGCGCGCCTGCATCGCGGACTCGATCGCCGCGGCGTAGCTCTGCGGCATGCCGATCAGCGCCGCCTGCACGCTGTCGACCTTGATGCCGAACAGCTCGGACAAGTCATGCGTCAGCACCAGGCGCGTCTCGTCCAGGATCTGCTGGCGTTCGGCGCCGGCGACCTCGTTGATGTCGTGCCGCCCGACCACGGTGCGGACCCGGTCGGCGATCACCGTGTTGTAGTTGCGCTCCAGGTCGACGTTGCCGGCCCGGCCCACCTCGTACAACAGGTGGTAGACGGCGGCGTCCGGCACCTGCGTGGTCAGCGTCATGTGGATCGTGATCTTCTGCGCGTCCCGCGTGAAGGCGTCGATGTTGCCCAGGTCGATCACGTCGATCGACACCGCCAGCTTGTCGACGGCGGTGAAGAACGGCTGCTTGAAGTGCAGCCCGGGGCCGATCGGACCGGCGGACGGATCCATCACGCGGCCGAACTGCCGCACGAACGCGCGCTCGTTCTGCCCCACGGTGAAGTAGCCGCCGCTGAGCACCCACAGCGCCACGATCGCCACCAGGGCCAGCGCCAGTAGGCGGAAAAGGTTGGGTCCGCGGGCGAGCGCCAGGCGGGCGGTCAGCGAGTTCGGCGATATCTCAGCCACGAAACGCTCCGAATTGTTCTGCCGCATGATAGACGGATTGATGCGGCAGCAAAATGTCAGACCCGGCGCACCACGTACTGCGCCTGCAGCCCGGCCGCGATCGCGTCGGCATGCGCCGGGTCGCGCGCCTCCACCATCACTTCCAGCTCGGCGGTCTGCACCGAGGGCGCCGCGAACAGCCGCTGGTGCGTCACCTCGATCACGTTGCCCTGCGCCGCGGCGATCCGGATCATGATGTCCGCCAACACGCCGGGCCGGTCGGAGATGTCCAGCCGCAGCCGCAGCAACCGCCCGTCCCGCAGCAGCGCGCGCATCAGCACGTTGGCCAGGATACGCGCGTCGACGTTGCCGCCGCACAGCACCGTCGCGACCCGGCGGCCGCGGAACCGCTCGGGGAACGCCAGCAGCGCAGCCACGCCCACGGCGCCGGCGCCTTCCGCCACCAGCTTGGCCCCCTCCGCCAGCAAGGCGATCGCGTCCTCCACCACCAGTTCCGGCACGCTCAGCACGTCGTGGACGTGGGCGCGGATCGACTTCAGCGGGGCGGCGCCGATATCGGCCACGGCGATGCCCTCGGCGATGGTGGCGCCGCCGACCGACACCGGGCGCCCGGCCAGCACCTGGCCTAGCGAGGCGTAGCCGGCGACCTCCACCCCGATCACCTCCAGCCCCGGCCGCAGCGCCGCGGCCACGGTCGCGCAGCCGGCGATCATGCCGCCGCCGCCGACGGGGACCAGCAGGACGTCCAGCTCGCCCGCATCCGCGAACAGTTCGAGCGCCAACGTGCCCTGGCCGGCCATCACGGCCGGGTCGTCGTAGGGGTGGACGAACACCAAGCCGTGCTCGGCCTCCAGCTTGCGCGCGTGCAGCCCGGCCTCCAGCAGGCTGTCGCCGTGCATCACCACGGTGGCGCCCCAGGCGGCGGTGCGGGCCACCTTGGTGGCCGGGGTGAAGCGCGGCATCACGATGGTGGCCGCGATCCCGGCCAGCGCGGCGTGGCGCGCCACCGCCTGCGCGTGATTGCCGGCGGACATGGCGACCACCCCCGCCTGCCGTTCCGCCGGGGTCAGCAGCGCCAGCTTGTTGGCCGCGCCGCGCTCCTTGAACGAGCCGATCGCCTGCAGGCTCTCGAGCTTGAGCGTCACGTGGGCGCCGGTCGCCCGGCTGACCGCGTCGGAGTGCAGCGTGGGCGTGCGGATCACCCGGCCGGCGATGCGCTCGGCCGCCGCCTGCACGTCCGCGAGGGTGATCACGACGCCGGGCGCGTCAGCCGAAGCTGACCGACAGGATCTCGTAGGTGCGGTCGCCGCCGGGCGCCGGGACCGACACGGTGTCGCCGACCTTCTTGTTGATCAACGACTTGGCCAGCGGCGACGAGATCGACAGCCGCGACTGCTTGATGTCCGCCTCGTGCATGCCGACGATCTGGTAGGTCGCTTCCTTGTCGGTCTCCTCGTCCACCAGCTTGACGTGGGCGCCGAACTTGACGGTGTCGCCCGACAGGCTGGACGGGTCGATCACCTCAGCCCCGGAGATGATCTCCCCCAACTCGATGATGCGGCCCTCGATGAACGATTGGCGCTCGCGCGCGGCGTCGTACTCGGCGTTCTCGCTCAGGTCGCCATGGCTGCGCGCCTCCGCGATGGCGCGGATGACGGCCGGGCGTTCCTGCGACTTCAGGATGCGCAGTTCGTCCTCGAGGCGGACCAAGCCGGGGGCGGTCATCGGGAATTTCTGCAAGATACGCGGTTCCTGAGCTTTGGAATCGTTGCACGCACCGGTGCAGCCGGCAGGGCGCCGACTATCCCGGTTCAGAACGATCCGCGAAAGTAGGACTGAAGCGGGGCGACTTCAAGCGTCCCGGCT
>CAXTBW010000047.1:0-30942 GCA_964242925.1 uncultured Acetobacteraceae bacterium | reverse complement strand
CGGGTGATGACGTGCTGGTTGACGCCGAACACGATGGTGGCGTCCACGCCGTCCGCGGGCGCCGAGATCAGCACCTTGCGGGCGCCGGCGGCGATCAGCTTGGACGCGTCCTCCTTCTTGGTGAACAGGCCGGTGCATTCCATCGCCACGTCCACGCCTCCGTAGGGGACCTTGGACGGGTCGCGCTCGGCGCTGACCTTGATGGGTCCCCAGGTGCGGCCGTTGTGATGGATGGCGATGGTGTCGCCGTCGACGGTGACCGTGCCGGGGAAGCGGCCGTGCACGCTGTCGTAGCGGAACAAATGCGCGTTGGCCTCGACGCTGCCAAGGTCGTTGATGGCGACGGGTTCGACGTCGGCGCGTCCACTCTCGACGATGGCGCGAAGCACGAGGCGGCCGATGCGCCCGAACCCGTTGATGGCGACCTTGACGGCCATGGCGTGCGTTCTCCTGGTTGCAACGGGGTGGATTTAGAAGGGTTGACGTTTGCGCGCCAGATGTGGCGGCGCGACGGCAGCCATTCGTTGGCTTAGCCGACGGCTCGCTTTACGCCGGCGGCGACCGCCTCCCCGGTCAGCCCGGCGTTCTCGAACAGCGCCGCGGCCGACGCCGACCCGCCGAAGTCCGATAGGCCGAAGAAGATGCCGTCCTCGCCGAGCCATCGCTCCCAACCGAAGCCGAAACCGGCCTCGATGCCGAACCGCGGCGCCGTTCCCAGAACGGCGGCGCGCTCGGCGGCGTCGGCGCGCGCGAACAGCCCCCAGGCGGGCATCGACACCACGGCCACCGCGATGCCGTCCAACGCCAGGCGGCCGCGGGCCTCCATCGCGAGCGACACCTCGCTGCCGCTGGCGATCAGCGTGGCGGCGCGCGGGCCGTTCGCCTCCGCGAGGACGTAGGCGCCGCGGGCGCAGCGGTTCTCGCCGACATCGGCGCGCAGGGCGGGCAGGGGCTGTTCCGACAGCACCAGCAGGGTCGGGCCGTCGGTGCGGCGGACGGCGAGTTCGCAGCACTCGGCGGCCTCGATGCCGTCGGCCGGGCGCAGCACCAGCAGGCGCGGCATCGCGCGCAGGCTGGCGAGCTGCTCCACCGGTTGATAGGCGGCGCCGTCCGCGCCAAGGCCGATGCTGTCGTGGGTCGCGACCACGATCGCGCGCAGGCCCATCAGGGCGGACAGGCGGAGCGCCGGGCGCATGCCGTCGGTCGCCACGAGGGGGGCCACCGCGTACGGCAGCACGCCGCCATGCAGCGCCAGGCCGTTCAGGCAGGCGGCCATGCCATGCTCCCGAGGGCCGTAATGCACCTGCCGGCCGGAAAAGCTGCCCGGCGTGACGGGCGCCCCACGGCCGGGGCCCAGTTCGGTCTGACCGCCCACCAGCTCCGGAAGGCCAGGGGCCAGGGTCTCCAGCAGCCGCTCGGCGTGCTCGCGGGTGCTCGCCGAGCGACGGTCGCCGAGCAGGGCGGCCTTGGCGTCCGCCATCGCCTCGGCCCAGCCCTCGGGCAACCGGCCGGCCAGCACGCGCTCGAACTCCGCCCGGCGCGGGTGGTTGGCCAGGCGCTTGAGCCAGGCGCGCCGGCCAGCGCTGCCGCGGCGTCCGGCATAGGCCCATTGCCCGGCCATGTCGGGGGCGTCCGCCTCCGCCGTCCAGTCTCGGCCGAGCGTCGTGCGACAGCATAGCAGGGTGGGTTTGCGGGACCGGGCCGAGGCGGCGAGCGCCGCGGACAGCGCCGCCGGGTCATGCGCGTCCACGCTGCGGGTCGCCCAGCCGAGCGCGGCGAACCGGCGCATCGCGTCGTCCGGCCCGGCCAACCCGCTGCTGCAATCCTCGCAACCCGAATCGTCTTCCAGCAGCACGAGCAGCTTCTCCAGCCGCAGGTGGCCGGCGAGACTGGCGGCTTCGTGGCTGACGCCCTCCATGAGGTCTCCCAGGGTGGCCAGCACCCAGGTGCGATGGTCGACCAGGCTCTTGCCAAAGCGCGCGGCCAGCAGCCGTTCGGCGAGCGCCATGCCGACCGCCATGCCCAGGCCCTGGCCCAAGGAACCAGTGGTGGCCTCGATGGCCGGGTGGGCGGCGTGGTCCGGATGGCCGGCGCATGGGCTGCCGAGTTGGCGATGGCTGGCCAGCGCGGCTGCGTCCATGCCGGCGTGGCCGGTCAGGTGCAGCAGCGCGTAAAGCAGCGGCGCGCCGTAGCCGGGCGACATCACGAACCGGTCGCGGTCGGGCCAGAGCGGGTCGGCCGCGTCGAAGCGGTGGAACTGCGACCACAGGACGGTCGCGGCGTCCGCCATGCCCACGACCAGCCCGCCCATGGGCGCCAGGCGGAGGCCTACGGTCCGCAGCGCGTCGGCCATGGCCCGCGGCATGGTTGGTTCGGCGACGGCGCGTTGGGCGTCGCTGCGGCCGGCATCGGCGAGCCAGGTGCTCTCCTGCATGGCGCTGCGGTGTAGGGGCACGCGGCTGCTGCGGCAAGTCGAGGGCGCCAAGTTGCGCGGGGAACCGCGGGGCAGTAGGGGGTTTGAGGCGGGTAGGCGCACGCGGCGCCGGAGGGCTGTGCGATGGCGACCAAACTCAAGGGCGAGCACCACTTCCACCTCTGGTACTGGGTCGTGGCTTTCCTCGGCCTGTTGTTGGTGCAGGACTACATCGGCGGCATTCGCGGCGGCGTGCAGACCCTGCCATACAGCCAGTTCCAGGACATGCTGCATGACGGCAAGTTGGACAACCTGGTCGTCAGCGGCGAGCGCATCGAGGGCGCGATCAAGAGCCCGGCGAAGGACGCGCCCGCCCGGTTCACCACGATCCGCGTCAATCCCGAGCTGGCGACCACGCTGGCGGCCGATCACGTCACGTTCGCCGGCAGCCCGCCGCCGGGCTGGCTGCAGAGCGCGATCGGCTGGGTGGCTCCGCTGGCGCTGTTCTGGGGCGCGTGGTTCCTGATCAGCCGGCGCATGGGGGCCGGCGGTGGGCTGGGCGGGCTGGGCGGCATGGGCGGCCTGATGAATATCGGCCGCAGCCGCGCCAAAGTCTTCGCAGAGTCCGACACCAAGACGCGGTTCGCCGACGTGGCCGGCGCGGATGAGGCGAAAGGCGAACTGGAGGAGATTGTCGAGTTCCTGAAGGCGCCCGAGCGCTACGGCCGGCTTGGCGCGCACATCCCGAAAGGCGTGCTGCTGATCGGGCCGCCGGGCACGGGGAAGACGCTGCTGGCCCGCGCCGTCGCCGGCGAGTCCGGCGTGCCGTTCTTCTCGATCTCCGGGTCCGAGTTCGTGGAGATGATCGTCGGCGTCGGCGCGTCGCGGGTGCGCGACATGTTCAAGCAGGCCCGCGAGCGCGCGCCCGCCATCATCTTCATCGACGAGATCGACGCCATGGGCGGCGCGCGCAATGGCCCGTCGATGGGTGGGCATGACGAGAAGGAGCAGACGCTCAACCAGCTGCTGTCGGAGATGGACGGCTTCGATCCGTCCAGCGGCCTGGTGATCATCGGCGCGACCAACCGGCCCGAGGTGCTGGACCCGGCGCTGTTGCGGCCGGGCCGGTTCGATCGCCAGGTGCTGGTCGACCGTCCCGACCGGAAGGGCCGGGCGCAGATCCTCGATATCTACCAGCACAAGGTGACGATGGCGCCGGGCGTGGATCCGGACGCCATCGCGCAGATCACGCCTGGGTTCACCGGCGCGGACCTGGCCAACCTCGTGAACGAGGCGGCGCTTCTGGCCACCCGGCGCGACGCCGATTCGGTGACGCTGCTGGATTTCGAGGCGGCGATCGAGCGCATCGTCGCCGGGCTGGAAAAGCGCAACCGCATCCTGAGCAAGCGCGAGCGGGAGATCGTGGCGCATCACGAGATGGGGCATGCGATCGCCGCCATGGCCCTGCCGGACACCGACCCGGTGCACAAGATCAGCATCATCCCGCGTGGGGTGGCGGCGCTCGGCTACACAATGCAGCGCCCGCTCGAGGAGCATTTCCTGATGAGCCGGGACGAATTGCTGCATCGCATGACGGTGCTGCTTGCCGGCCGGGCGGCGGAGGCCCTGGTTTTCGGCCAGGTTTCGACCGGCGCCTCCGACGACCTGGTCCGCACCACCGACATCGCCCGCAGCATGGTCGTGCGGTTCGGCATGGACGCCAAGCTGGGCCTGGTCGCCTATGAGCCGGAACGCCAGCGCTTCCTGCCGGGACGCGAGGCCCAGGCGCGCGCCTACAGCGAGGACACCGCCGCCAGCATCGACGACGCGGTGCGCACTCTCGTCGAGAGCGCCTACGCCGTCGCCCAGCACATCCTGGCGGCGAACGAGCCCCTGTTGCGGCAGTCCGCAGCGCAGTTGCTGGAAACCGAGACGTTGGCCGGGGACCAGCTGGCGGCCATCAGCACGGTGGTGAACCGTTCTCCGCTGGAGCCGCCGCGTTTGCCGGCGCCGATCGCCGCCTGACCCTTTGCTGCGTCCATGAGCCGCTTCGTCCTCCGCCGCGCCGGGCAGGCGGTGATCGTCCTCTTCGTCATGTCGTTCGTCATCTACAGCCTGATCGGGCTTATGCCGGGCGACCCGATCGACGTCATGATCTCCTCCAACCCAGGCGCCACGCCGGAGGTGATCGCGCATCTCCGGGCCATCTACGGCCTCGATCAACCGATAATTCTTCGCTATTGGCATTGGCTGCTTGCGGCGCTGCAGGGGGATTTCGGCTTTTCACGGACCCATGCGCAGCCCGTCATGCAGGTGCTAGGCCCGGCGCTGCTGCAGACTTGCCGGCTGATGTTCACCTCGTTCGTCATCTCCGTCCTGCTCGCCTGTGCGCTCGGCATCGTGGCGGCGCTTCGACCGGGCGGGGTCGTCGACAGCATCGTCAGCCTGTTCGCGTTCGCCGGCATCTCCATTCCGGTGTTCTGGCTGGCCCTGGTGATGATCCTGGTGTTCGCCGTCCGCCTACACTGGTTTCCCGCCAGCGGCATCAGCAACGTCGGGAATGGGAGCTTCGGCGATGTCGTACGCCACCTGGTGATGCCGGTGACCACGCTGGCCCTGGCCAACACCGGGCAGTTCACCCGATTCGTCCGCGCCGCCATGATCGAGACGCTGCGCATGGACCATGTGCGCACCGCGCGGGCCAAAGGCGCCGGGGAGCGGCGAGTGGTGCTGGTCCACGCGTTCCGCAACGCGTTGATCCCCGTGGTCACCGTCGTTGCGCTCAGCTTCGGCGGCCTGTTCGGCGGTGCACTGATCACCGAGACGATCTTCGCCCAGCCGGGCATGGGCAAGCTGATCTACGATGCGATCCAGGGCAACGACTTCAACCTGGCGCTGACCGGCCTGCTGTTCGCGACGCTGGTGACGCTCGGCGCCAACCTGCTCGCCGACCTGGCCTATGGCTGGCTCGACCCCAGGATCAGCCTGTGAGCGCGTCGTTCGCCGACCAGGCGATCTCGCCGTGGCGACTGCGCTGGCGGCGCTTCCGACGCCATCGCACCGGCATGGCCAGCCTCGTGATCCTGCTGCTGCTCGTGGCGTTCGTGCTTGCGGCGGGCCCGACCGCGTCATGGCTGGGCATCGACCCGTATCAGACCGACCTCTACGCGCAATACGGACCGGCCAGCCCGCAACACCCGCTCGGGGCCGACGACGCGGGGCGGGACGAGCTCGTGCGGCTCATGCTCGGCGGGCAGACATCGCTGCTGGTGGCCGTTCTGTCCACGCTGGCGGGCAGCGCGGTGGGCTTGCTGATCGGCGTCGTGGCGGGCTACGCGGGCGGTCGCACGGATGCGGCGCTGATGCGGTTCACCGATGGGGTGATCTCGTTGCCGCTGCTTCCGCTGCTGATCATTCTCGGCGCGCTGGACCTCACCAAGCTGGGGTTCTCGGCGGAGTTCGCGCATTCGGGCGCGGCCGGGTTCTGGCGCGTGGTGGTGATCATCGCGATCGTCGACTGGACATCCATCGCTCGGCTGACCCGCGCCGCCACCCTGGCGTTGCGGGACCGCGACTACGTGCGCTCCGCCCGGGCCAGCGGCGGGGGAGCATCCTATGTCATGGCCAGCCACATCCTGCCCAACGTCGCCACTCCGCTGATCGTGGCGGTGACGCTGACGGTCGGCCGGGTGATCCTGTTCGAGAGCGTACTCAGCTATCTAGGCTACGGCATCGTCGCCCCGACGCCATCCTGGGGCAACATGCTCTACAACGCGCAGGACATGCTGACCTCGGCGCCCGCGCTGGCGATCTACCCCGGGCTGCTGATCTTCATCACGGTGATCGCGGTGAACTTCCTCGGCGACGGCCTGCAGCACGCCTTCGACCCGCGCAGCGAGCGCTGATCAGGCGGCATCGGGCCGTCGCATCTCCTCCTCGAACGTGGCGGCGATGTGGGCGGCCAGCACGTCAGTCACCGGCTGCGAGGGGTTTCGCGCCTTCAACAGGTGGATCGCCGACGCCGGCAGGGTCGGCAGTTCCCCCGCTGGAACCAGGCGCAGCCCCTCCGGCAAGGTCGTGACGTTGGATATGGTCACCGCCAGCCCAGCGATGACGGGCGCATGGGTGCCGGACAGCGAGGCGCTGGTGTAGGCGACCCGGTGCCGCCGGCCGACGTTGTCCAACGCCTTGAGCGCGTGCCGTCGCCAAGTGCAGCCATGACTTTCCATCGCGAGCGCGAGCGGCAACGGGTCGAGCCGGTGCGGCGCATGCCGGGCCGAGGTGACCCAACGCAGCGGCCCTTCCCACAATTGCACCGACTCGAAGCCGCTTGGGACATGGCCGTCGGAGCACAGCGTCAGGTCGAGTTCACCATCCTTCAGCCGCTGCACGACGTCATGCGAGGGCGCGCACACGACATCGACATCCACGGCGGGTTGCGCCATGGCGAAATGGCGCAGCACGCCCGGCAGGTAACGCAGAGCGTAATCGTCGGGCGTTCCCAGTCGCACCGTTCCCTGCACCGCCGGGCTGCGGAATGCGCTCCAGATCTCGTCGTTCAGAGCCAGCAACTCGCGCGAGCGTTCAAGCAGGTATCGTCCGTGGCTGGTGAGGTGCACCGAGCCGCCCTTGCCGCGCAACAGCAGCGTTTGACCAAGCTGCGCCTCGAGCCGCTGCACTTGCATCGACACGGCGGACTGGGTGCGCCCGACCCGTTCCGCCGCCCGTGTGAAACTGCCTTCCTCCGCGATGAAGGAAAAGGCGCGCAGCAGGGCCGGGTCGATGGCGGGAACGGAGTTCATGGCATCAGTATTCCTGATCCTCGGCATCAAGGCAATTCGTTTTCCTTATTGAAGCCTAGGTAGGAGGATGCGGTGGTCGTTACAGGAGACAATCATGTCGCAGGTCATCGTCCATCTTCGTCGCATGCCGGCGCGCGAGCAGGCGGCAGGCCGCTTGTCCACGATCCAGCGCACCCTTGTCCGCCTCTATAAGGACGCCATCACGCGGCGGGCGCTCGCATCGCTGGATGACCGCGCGCTGAGCGACATCGGCATCTCACGCGCTCAGGCGCAGTTCGAGTCGGAGCGGGCGGTTTGGGAACTGGTTCCGTTCCTTCATCGCTGACCCGTCACGAGCTGGATGAGGCGAGCAACGCAAGCGCCTGGTCCGGACCGGACAGGATTTCGACGAGTCGCACGCGATCAGCCAATGCGAAGCCGCTGTCCGCCCCTTTGACCCCTTCGGAGAAGGCGTTCAGCATCGCGTCGTACTCGTCGCAACTGCCCAAGCGGCGGCCAGCGGTCTCGAGCCGGCGAAGCGCTCGAATCGCTTCCTCCAGTGTCAGCAATGCCCGGTCGTCGGCGCCCAGCAACGCAAGCGTCTTCGTCTGAGCGATGGTTGCGGTCATGGCGCGCTCGAAGCGGCCAACGCACAGCATGTCAGCCTGACGGCGGATCTGGTCCAGTTGACGTCGTCGCGCAGTGTTGGCGCTGCTTTCCAGACCATCGAGCAACGCCGCCACCCTTGCCGCATCCAGCGCCGCCTCCGTCAAGTCGCCATCTTCCGCGGCTCCCGCTGCAACGGCGCTTTGCAGGCGGACCAGAGTGTGGTCGATCGCACTCTCGGCCGGCCATCGCCCGGCAGTCTCCGCGGCAAGCGCCAGCACCTGCTCCGCCTTTGGCAATCGGGCGAGCAGCACTGCCGTCACCGTTGCCGCAGCCGGGCCGCCATATTTCGCCGCCCGTCCCAGCACCGCGCGGATCGGGCCATCCTGCGGCAGCTGCCTGGAAGCGGCGAGCGACTCGACGCAAGAGGCCTCCGCCAGCACTGCCCGGATTGCCGCGGCAAGGGAGGCGTACTCCGCGATGGGAAGGTTGGACGCGGCCGACCAGTCCGGCGGCGCCGCCATGCTGCCCAGCAACGCGGCGGCGTTGGACCACAACGTTGCTCCCGCCGCATCGATCGCGACCTGATCTCCCGGCGCCAACGCTTCCAGCGCGGCGTCGATTTGCGCGCTGACTTCAGGAAGCGCCCTTCGTATCGCCGCTGCTATCGGGGCCAGCGCCGGTCTGGGCACGCCGACGTCGCCGGGCCTCCATCGCTCACCGGGAACGATGACCGTGTCGAGCGGCGTGAACAGCAACCGCGTGAACCCAAGCTTGCGATGCAGTTGCAGCTGCAGCAGCCGTTCCCGCAAGGGCGCGATCAGCACGTCGGCCTCGCCACGGTGCGGCATGGCATCGACCATCGCGACGATCCGAGCGATCTGGGCGTCGCGGGCCTGCGCGAGGCTTGCCTGGACCTGGGCAACCGATCGCCAGACCTGGTGACCAGCCGCGTTCATGCCGCCAGCAGCGCTTCGTTGCGCGCGATCGTATCCTGCACGCAATGCCCCGTGCGCCAATCCTCGTGCCGGCAAACCCATCTGCGGTACCTCGGCGCGCGCTCGAACTCCAGGTGGAAACCGACCCACTCGCCGGCCTCCTTGGCGATGATTGGGAGGAGCGGAACGATCTCGTCCAATGCGTCGCGCCGGTCGGGATCGTTCGCAGCCATGGACCAAAGGCGGCAAATGCGTTCCCAACCGTCCAGGAGCCAGTCCGAACGGGCAAGCTGGTGGCCGATCAACTTGGGATCGACTTGCCAGTCGATCAGGAGCTTGACGATGTTGGCCGTTGTCTCGCGGGCATCCCGCATCGTTGCCGTTACTAGGCTCACCGTCGTGTCTACGGTCCGGACCACCATCTGGATCATCTCGTCCAGCGTCTCGTCGCCGTCCTGGGCCAAACTGGACACCTCACGCCGCAGTATCTTCAGCACCGCCAGAGCGTGGGGAAGCCGCGCGCGGGTCACCCGGGCGCCAAGGCCAATCGGATTGTACAACGCCGCAAGCTCCTCCAGCGTGGACGCGATCGTCCCCGAGTCCTGCCGAAGCTTGGGCGCCAGGCTGGCGATGGTGCGCCGCGCGCGCAACTCGAGTTGCGCAGGGCCGACTTCGGCTGCTGGAACGTCCACGCCGCCTGCGGGCTCGGCCTGTTGCACCAGGCGCAGCAAGAGATGGAAGTTGGTGACGACTTGGCCAGATGCCTCCAATGCCTGCGCCGAGGTCGCCGCGGCCCCGGCGGCCCGGCCGGCCAGGCCCTGTGCAGCGACGTCCCATGCGGCGCGTCGGATGCTGGCTGGGCTGACGCTGCGCAACGCTGCGATCCGATCGGTCAGCATGGCGTCATGCACGGTCGGACAGCACAGGTTGCGCAGGCCGGTCCATGGCACGATGTAGTCGCCGCGGCCCCCGGCCGGGTTCGGCACGATCACCTCCAGCCCCAGGCGATCGGCTGGACGCACGCGGGCGCCCGCCAGTATCGGAGTGGTGAACGGCACCGAGGCGCCGCGCTCTAAGAAGGTGGAGGGCTGGAACGTGGGGCTGGTGAGCTGGGACACGCCATCACGGTGCCCTGGTTGGATGAAGAAGTCGTTATGCTTGACCCGGAAACGGCGGGGGGTCGTCCATGGTCGGCCGGCCGGTGCGAAACCGCCAGTGATGCCATAGGAGACGGGCGGCGATCGCACGGTGCGGGGCCCATGTTTCCGCCATCCTGCGAAGCGCCGCCGGGCCAGGTCGCATCGCCAATCGTTTGAGGTCGGCCACCGAGGCGGCGAGCGCCAGATCCCCCGCAGGGAAGATGTCGGCGCGCTCGAGGGCGAATAGAAGATAGACTTCCGCTGTCCAACGCCCGGTGCCGCGGATGGCCGACAACGCTGCGATTGCCGCCTCGTCATCCATGGCGGCGAGCCCGCCCGCATCCACCCGGCCTTCCGCAAAGGCAGTCGCCAGAGCCCGCGCGTGCAGCACCTTGGGCCGCGACAGCCCGGCGGCGCGCAATGCGGCATCGTCCAGCTCCAGCAAGCCGCCCGGGTCGAGCGCTCCCGGAATGGCGGCAAGCCGTCGCCAGATTGCGGCGGCCGCGCCGTTGCTGATCTGCTGCCCGACGATGGCCTGCAGCAGACCTGGGAACCCCGCTGCCCGGGTGCGCCATGGCAGCGGCCCGGCGGCAGCCTCGATCCCTGCAAGGTCGGGGTCGAGGAGAGCCAAGCGATCCAGCGCCGCTCGGGCATGGGCAGGCAGGCTCACTGCCCTACGGCCTGCGCTCAGTCGATGCGTTCAGGCCGGGCGGTATGCCGGTCCATGGCGAAGTGAGCGATCGCAGCCCCATCCGGCGACGCGAATGCGAAGGTGACCCGGGTCGGCTGTTCGACAACTTCCGTCACCTTCCAGGTGTGGTTGCCATTATACAGCAAGAGCGCCTCTGCGATCTTCTGCACGTCGGGACCGGACAGCGCGCGGTCGGCTGCCGGATAGACCAGCGCGAACTGGCGCAGCCGCCGCATCATTCCATACATGCGCCCGTGCTCGCCAATCCGCCGCATGCCGCCGCCGTCGCGAGCCATGCCCGGCCGCTCCATGCCTGGCCGCTCCATGCCCGCAGCTGGTCCTGCGCCCGGTCCCGCACCCTGGGCCTGCACCTGCGTGGCGACGACCCCGCCGGCCAGAGCGGCGCCCGCAGCAACCGCGAGCATTGTGAACCTGTGCATGAGAGCAACTCCATGATGAACAACGATTCGCAGGCTAACGCCCAGTCCGTGGCGTTCGCGCGGCGAAATGCTACCAAGTGCAACGCCATCTCCCAACGTCCGCGACAGGCGCGTAGGGTGTCGTCATGGAAACAATGCCGCACATCCTGGTCGTGGATGACGATCGGGAGATCCGTGACCTGCTGGCCCGGTTCCTGGAGCGGCACCGCTTCCGCGTGACCGCAGTGCGCGACGCGCGCGAGGCGCGGCGCGCGTGGCCTACGGGCCATTTCCAGTTGGTGGTGCTGGACCTGATGTTGCCGGGCGAGGGCGGACTGGACCTGGCGCGGTGGATGCGCTCGCAAGGCGAGGTCCCGATCGTGATGCTGACGGCGATGGGGGAGGAGACCGATCGCATCATCGGCCTCGAACTCGGCGCGGACGACTACCTGCCCAAGCCGTTCAACCCCCGCGAGCTGTTGGCCCGGATGCGCGCCGTGCTGCGCCGCACCGCCGACAGCGTGGGCCGCAAGGTGGACGAGACTGCCGCGCTGCGCTTCGCCGGATGGACGCTGGAGCCGCCGCGTCGCAGGTTGCTGAACCCGGAAGGGGTGGAGGTGCCGCTGACTGGCGGCGAGTACGACCTCCTGGTGGCGCTGGTGGAACGGGCCAATCGCGTGCTGACGCGCGACATGCTGCTGGACCTGTTGCGCGGGCGGCAAGCGGGGCCGTTCGACCGCGCGATCGATGTTGCGATCAGCCGTCTTCGCAGGAAGTTGGAGGATGACGGGCGGCAGGCGCAGTTGATCAAGACGGTGCGCGGCGGCGGCTATGTGCTGGCGGCGGACGTGCAGCGCGCATGAGACTTCGCCTATGGCCACGCAGCCTGTCGAATCGAACCGCCGTGATCCTGCTGATTGGGCTCTCCGCCATACAGGCAGGCGGCCTGCTCGGCTACATGATGGAACGCATCGACCTGCAACGCCTGGAGCGGGCGCAGGTGATCGGGCTGCGTCTGGCCAACGTCTACGCGTCCGTTGCGAGAGCCGCGCCGGAAGACCGGCAAACCGCGCTGAAAGACCTCGACCCGGCATCCCGCATCGTCGCCTCGCTGGATGCGGCGCCGGCCACCAGCGACTTGCCGCCGGCGCCGCCGCCCGTCCAGCGACTGCTTCGCATCAGCATGCAGGTCAGCAACGTTCCCCAGTGGCTGCGCTGGCGGGAACTGACCATCCGGGGCGGGCTCGGCGAGGATCGTCTGCTGGTCAGCATGCATCTTCCCAGTGGGGAGTGGCTGAACCTGCACCTCGCGTTGCAGCGGTCGTGGCCGATCCTGACCGAGGCGTTCCTGGCGCCATTCTGCCTGATGACGCTTGCCGCCACGGGGCTGGTGGTGTGGGCCGTCCGCCAGTTCAGCGCGCCCATGCGCGCCCTCGCCAGCGCCGCCGACTTGCTCGGCATGGACGTGAATGCGCCGCCCCTGCCCGAAGACGGCCCGGCGGAGGCGGCCAAGGCGGCTCGGGCGTTCAACGTAATGGCCGAGCGGATCCGCCGCTTCGTGCGCGATCGGACGTTCATGCTGACCGCGATCGGCCACGACCTGCGCACGCCGATCACGCGGTTGAAGCTGCGGGCGGAGTGGATGGACGACGAGGAGCAACAACGCAAGATGCTCGCCGACCTGGACGAGATGGAGGCGATGGTGGCCGCCACGCTCGCGTTCGGCCGGGACGACGCGAATGCCGAGGCGCCGGCGGCGCTGGATTTGGCCGAGCTGCTGCGGACGATCGTGGACGAGGCCACCGATGCTCGCCCGGACGGGGCCGAGCAGGCACGGTATGCCGGCCCCGATCATCAGGTGGTCAGCGCAAGGCCCGTCGCGCTGAAGCGGGCGCTGTCCAATCTGGTGCAGAACGCCGTCAAGTACGGCGCCGCGGCGCATGTCTCGCTCTCGCCGCCACAGGCCGGCACGGTAAGGATACTGGTGGAGGATGATGGGCCCGGCATCCCGCAATCCGAGTTGGAGCGGGTGTTCGAGCCGTTCCATCGCCTTGAGCCGAGCCGCAACCGCGAGACGGGGGGGACGGGGCTGGGGCTGCCCATCGCGCGCAACATCGTCCGCGCCCATGGCGGCGACGTCACCCTGTCAAATCGCGGGAACGGCGGCCTGAAAGCGCTGGTGACGCTGCCTGCGTAGTCAGCGACCGCCGCAGCGGTGCAGCGGATACGGGAACCCGGCGCAGTGCGGGAAGCTGATCGCGTCGCCCGCCTCGCGCATCACATGCAGGACGTTGGGGTCCTCGCAGCCGTAGCCGGAAGCGGCGCCGGATGCTGGCGCAAAGCGGAACTCGGCCCCGCCGGGCGAGGTGCGCACCGTCTCGATGACACGCTGCGTCATGCCGCCGCCCGTGAGCGTGGCGTTGCCGACGACGTCCTGCCCGAACACGACGGTCGGTTGGGTGCGGCAATCTTGGGCCAGCATGGTGTCGAGCACGGGGAACAAGCCGCCGGTCCACACGCCGAACAGCCAGGCATGCGGCGGGCCGCCACGCTCTGGAACGACCTGCGGCGCGCGTGGTCGTTGCTGGGCGGACGCGGACCCTGCGAGCAGGAGCAGGAGCAGGGCGGGAACGGCACGGCGCATGCGGCCACCTGGGTTTTGACCGGCGCACCGTAGCGGGTGGCCTGGAAGACGGCCAGCGATTGTCACTGGTGGACGGCCATGCGAAGGCAACGCCCCATGCTCCGCAAATTGTATCACCGCGTGTTGCTGCTATCCGCAAGCCGCCGCGCGCCATGGTGGCTGGCGGTGGTCGCCTTCGCCGAAAGCAGCTTTTTCCCCGTCCCACCCGACGCGTTGCTGATTCCCATGGCTTTGGCGCGGCCGGACCGGGCGTTCCGATACGCCGCGATCTGCACGCTCGGCAGCGTGGTGGGCGGCATGCTGGGTTACCTGATCGGCTACGCCCTGCTTGACCAGGTCGCGATGCCATTGCTGCGGTTGTATCACTACGAGGACGCGTATGCCGCCTTCCAGCAAAGGTTTGCCGAGGTCGGGCTATGGATCATCCTGATCAAGGGGCTGCTGCCGATACCGTACAAGATCATCACGATCGCCTCGGGCGCAGCGCGATTCGACTTCCTGACGTTCGTCATAGCAAGCGCCGTGACCCGCGGCGCCCGGTTTTTTCTCTGGGCCGCATTGCTCAAGGCGTTTGGCGACCAGGCGCGGGACCTGATCGACCGGCGGCTCCCGATCATTTTGGCGATCACCGCCGTCCTGGCCGTCGCCGGCTTGATTATGGTGCGTTACGTGTAGACCCGCTTGCAAAAGCTGTAGAGCAAAGTAAGAGGGTTGAGCGTGAACACGCGTGTGCGGGTGGCGGCGCGTCGTAGGTTAAGAATGAGAGACGAATGTCTCTCCGTTTGAGGGAACTGTCCAACTATGAGCACTGCTACTACGGCAGCCGCACCGTCCCGCACGCGCGCCATGACAGCGGCAGAGCGAAAGGTTATTTTCGCCTCGTCGCTCGGAACCGTGTTCGAGTGGTATGATTTCTATCTTTACGGCTCGCTCGCGACCATCATTGGCGCGAAGTTCTTTACCCAATTCGATCCTAACACCCGCAACATCTTCGCTCTTTTGGCTTTTGCGGCCGGATTTCTAGTGCGACCCTTCGGCGCCCTGGTATTTGGTCGAGTGGGGGACTTGGTCGGCCGCAAATACACGTTTCTCGTCACGATCCTCATCATGGGCGGCAGCACGTTCATCGTCGGTTGCCTGCCGACGTCCGACAGCATCGGCATCTCGGCGGCGATCATCCTGATCGCGTTGCGCCTGCTGCAGGGCCTGGCGCTGGGCGGGGAATATGGCGGCGCCGCGACGTATGTGGCGGAACATGCGCCGCAAGGACGCCGAGGGTTTTACACCAGTTGGATTCAAACGACGGCGACGTTGGGCCTGTTCCTATCCTTGCTGGTGATCCTGTTTACGCGCGCCGCCATCGGGGAGGCCGCCTTTGCCGATTGGGGATGGCGCATCCCATTCCTGGTGTCCGTGCTGCTGCTGGGCGTGTCGGTTTGGATCCGGTTGCAGTTGAGCGAGAGCCCCGCGTTCCAGAAGATGAAGGAGGAGGGCACCGGGTCCAAGGCGCCGCTGACCGAGGCATTTGGGCAGTGGCGCAATGCCAAGGTGGCCATTATCGCCCTGGTTGGCCTCACCATGGGTCAGGCGGTGGTTTGGTATACTGGGCAGTTCTATGCGCTGTTCTTCATCCAGAGCATCCTCAAGGTGGATGGCTACACATCCAACCTGCTCATCGCCTGGGCGTTGGCGCTCGGCACCTTCGGATTCGTGTTCTTCGGTTGGCTGTCCGACAAGATCGGCCGCAAACCGATCATCCTGGCCGGCTGCGCGTTGGCCTGCTTCACATACTTTCCGCTATTCAAACTGCTGACGTCCGAGGCGAATCCGGCGCTGTACCAGGCTCAGACGACCATCCCGGTGATTGTCTCGGCAAATCCGGCCGATTGCCACTTCCAGTTCAATCCGGTTGGCACGGCGGTATTCTCGTCCTCCTGCGACATCGCCAAGCAGGTGCTGGCCGGACTGTCCGTGCCTTACAAGCAGGAAGACGCTCCCGCTGGAGCGATCGCTTCCGTGAAGGTCGGCGCGGCGACGGTGCAGTCGTTCGATGCCGCAGCCGCCGCTGCTGGCGCGGCGGCGGCACGGGCCGCGTTCGTGAAGGATACCGGAGCGGCGTTGTCGGCGGCGGGCTATCCACCTGCGGCAAACCCGTCAGTGGTGAAGATGGCCAACCCGTTCGACGTGTTCCGGCCGCAAACGGCGAGCATCGTAGGCATTTTATTCATTCTTATGGTGTATGTGACCATGGTCTACGGCCCGGTTGCCGCAGCGCTTGTGGAGTTGTTTCCGACCCGTATCCGCTACACCGCGATGTCGCTGCCCTATCACATCGGCAACGGGTGGTTTGGCGGGCTGTTGCCGGCCACGACGTTCGCGATGATCGCGGCGACCGGGGATATATTCTACGGCCTCTGGTACCCGATCGTCTTCGCCGGCATCACAGTGGTGGTCGGCACGCTGCTCCTGCCTGAAACGAAGGATCGCGACATCTTTGGCGAAGACCACACGGTTCACCGGGTCTGATCTGACGTAGATCATCTGCTCGAGGGCGGCATCGCGCGACGCCGCCCCGCTGCACATTACTTAGCGACCTTGTTCGACGATGCGGCTAACATTACGGTGCGCCGGCCCGACCCCCCACCCAAGGACGACGATGACCGCCGAGCCGGAACATAGACGTGTTCTGCTGAAGGTTTCCGGCGAGGCCCTAATGGGGCAGCGGGACTATGGCCTCGACGGCGATACGCTGCTGCGAATCGCCAGCGACATCTCCGACGTTGTCGCCAGGGGTCACCAGGTGTGCCTCGTGATTGGCGGGGGAAACATATTCCGCGGCATCTCGGCGGCGGCGCGCGGCATGGACCGCGCCCAGGCCGATTACATGGGCATGATCGCCACGGTGATGAACGCGCTTGGCATGCAGAACGCGCTCGAGAAAATCGGCGTCGCCACTCGGGTGCAGTCGGCGATACCGATGGCGAGCGTTTGCGAGCCTTACATCCGCCGGCGGGCGATGCGGCATATGGAGAAGGGCAGGGTGGTGATCTTCGCCGCCGGCACCGGCAACCCTTTCTTCACCACCGATACGGCCGCCTCGCTGCGCGCGGTCGAGATGGGGTGCGACTTCCTGCTGAAGGGCACCCAGGTGGATGGCGTCTACTCTGCCGACCCGCGCAAGCATCCGGACGCCGAGCGGTATGAGGAGCTGACCTATCACGACGTGCTCGCCAACGACCTGGCCGTGATGGACGCCGCCGCCATCAGCGTTGCGCGGGAGAACAAGCTGCCGATCGTCGTTTTCAACATCCACGCCGCCGGCGCATTCGGGCAGGTCATGCGCGGCGAAGGCCGCTTCACCACCATCATCGAAAAGTCCTAGATTGGCCCGCTCGCCAACTGCGCCTGCCAACGAGGTGACCCAGTGCCCGCCGACCTGACCGCGCTCAAGACCGACCTGGCCCGCCGGATGGATGGCGCGATGGAGACGCTGCGGCGCGATTTCGCCGGCCTGCGCACGGGCCGCGCCAGCCCCGGGCTGCTTGAACCGGTGAAGGTGGAGGCATACGGCACCGAAATGCCGATTACCACGGTCGGCACGATCGGCGTTCCGGAGTCCCGGATGATTACGGTGCAGGTCTGGGACAAGACCCTGGTCGGCGCGGTGGAGCGGGCGATCCGGGATTCCGGATTGGGACTGAACCCGTCATCCGACGGCCAAGTGGTGCGAGTGCCCATACCCCAGTTGACGGCCGAGCGCCGGGTTGAGCTTGCCAAGGCGGCCGGGCGATACGGCGAGGGCGCGCGGGTCGCCGTTCGTGGCGTGCGCCGGGACGGCATGGAGCAGATTAAGGCCGCCGAGAAGAAGCACGAGATTGGCGAGGATGAGGCCAAGACCTGGTCTGAAGAAGTCCAGAAGCTGACCGATCAGTTCATCAAGCGCATCGACGAGAACCTCGTCGAGAAAGAGCGCGAGATAAAACAGGTCTGATCAGGCGGTGAACATACACGCCAGCCGTATGGCCGCCGAGGCGGCGGATGGCTCCCTGCCAGTCCACGTCGCCGTGATCATGGACGGCAACGGTCGCTGGGCCGCGGCGAGAAGCTTGCCACGGGTGGCCGGCCATCGCGCCGGGGCGCAGTCCGTGCGCCGGACCATCGAGGCGGCGATGCGAAACCACGTCCCGTGGCTGACCCTCTACGCCTTCAGCAGCGAGAACTGGAGCCGCCCGCAGGAGGAAGTGCACGACCTGACGGGCCTGCTGCGACACTACGTCCGCCAGGAGCTTGCCGAGTTGAAGGCGGAGGGCGTCAGGCTGCGGGTGATCGGGGATCTTGGCCGCTTTGACGCCGACATCAAGGCCGACCTCGCGAACGCCGAGCGCGAGACGGCGGGAAATGGGCGGCTCAACCTCAACGTGGCGCTGTCCTACGGATCGCGGGCCGAGATCGCATCGGCCGCTCGCCGCGCCGCGATCGCTGTGCGCGATGGCGCGTTGGACCCTGATAGCCTGGATGAGACGAGCTTCGCCAGCCTGCTCGCCACCGCCGGCATGCCGGATCCTGACCTGGTGATCCGCACCAGCGGCGAACATCGGCTCAGCAATTTCCTGCTCTGGCAATCCGCCTACGCCGAATTGGTGTTTACCGACGTGCTCTGGCCCGACTTCGGCGAGGCCGACTTCGTGGCGGCTCTGGCGGAGTTCGCCCGTCGTGAGCGCCGCTTTGGAGCCCGTCCTGGCTAACCCGCCGGCCCGAGCGCGGTGGGCGGATCTCCGTCTGCGCGCGCTTTCCGCGTTGGTGCTGATCCCGCTCGTTCTGCTGTGCGTCTGGCTCGGAGACTGGCCGTTCGATGCGCTCCTCGCGGCTGCATTTCTCGGAGTGATGTGGGAATGGGGCGCGATGTGCCGTTGGTCCAGGTTGCCGCTGGCTCTGGGCCTTGCTTATGCGGCAGCTTCGGTCGCGTCGCTTTGGTGGCTGCGCGCGACCGGGCGGCGCGACGTCGTGCTGCTTCTGGTCGTCGTCTGGTGCAGCGACATCGGCGCGTATGCGGTGGGGCGCCTCATCGGCGGCCCACGTTTGGCATCCGCGATATCCCCCGGTAAGACCTGGAGCGGCGCGCTCGGCGGACTGGCGGCGGCGGTGGTGGGCGGCATGTTCGTGACGGGCTTGTCGGTCTGGAGTGGAACAGCCGCGGCGTTGTTGGGCGTTGCATCGCAGTTGGGCGATCTGGGAGAGAGCGCGTTGAAACGGCGTTATGGAGTCAAGGACTCGGGACGATTGATCCCCGGTCATGGCGGCCTGCTGGATCGGATCGATGGCCTGATGGCCGCTGCCCTGGTCTGCGGCGCGGTCATCGCATCGGTGGCGCTCGTCGGGCCCGGATTGCCTGCGCGATGAAATCGGTCACGGTCCTCGGCAGCACCGGCAGCATCGGCTGCAGCACGGTTGACCTGCTTCTCGCCCATCGCGACCGCTACCAGGTCCGTTGCCTGACCGGCGGCCGCAACGCTGCTGTGTTGGCGCAGCAGGCGATCGCGCTCGACGCCGAACTTGCCGTGATCAGCGATCCGGCGCAGCTTGGAGCGCTGCAGGAGGCGCTGTCCAACCGACGCATCCGCACTGCGGCCGGGCCCGCGGCGGTGACCGAAGCTGCGGGCATTCCCGTCGATTGGACGATGGCGGCCATCACTGGCGCGGCCGGTCTACCCTCCACTCTCGCCGCTATACGCCGTGGCGGCGTGATCGCGTTCGCAAACAAGGAGGCCCTGGTGTGCGCCGGCGACGTCATGCTCGAGGCGGTGCGTGCGGCTGGCGCAACGCTGCTGCCGGTGGACTCCGAACACAACGCCATCTTCCAGGCGCTCGCGGAAGGCAACGGCCGCGCCGTGGAGCGGGTCATCCTGACTGCATCCGGGGGACCGTTCCGCACTGCGTCGATCGCCGAGATGCGATCGGCCACGCCGGAGGCTGCCTTGCGTCACCCGGTCTGGTCGATGGGGAGCAAGATCAGCATCGATTCCGCGACGCTGTTCAACAAAGGGTTGGAACTGATCGAGGCTTCTCGACTGTTCGATCTGCCGGAAAGCCAGGTCGCCATACTCGTTCACCCGCAGTCCATCGTTCACGGGATGGTCTGCTACAGCGATGGCAGCGTGTTGGCGCAACTCGGCAGTCCCGACATGCGCATCCCTATCGCCCACACGTTGGCTTGGCCCGGCCGGCTCGCGACGGCCTCCCCACGGCTTGACCTCGCCGCCGTCGGTCGCTTGGAGTTTTCCGAGCCGGACGCCAAGCGCTTCCCTGCGCTCCGCATCGCGCGGGACGCCTTGCGGGCGGGCGGCGGCGCTCCCACCATACTAAACGCGGCGAATGAGGTCGCGGTGGAAGCTTTCCTTGGTCGCCGCATTGGATTTCTCGACATCGCCGCGATCGTGGAAGCCGTGCTTGACCGGATGGGCTCGCCTGCGGCCGGGTCATTGGATGAGGTGATGCACCTCGATCGAACGGGGCGAGCCATAGCGGCAGATCTGGTGGCCGGCGACAGCGCCCGGCCGGCGGCGTGAGGGTGTAATGACAAGTTTCCTGCCTGATGCCGTGCGGACTGTCGGCTCTTTTCTCGTTGTCCTCGGCGTGCTGGTCTTCATCCACGAGATGGGGCACTACCTCGCGGCCCGTTGGCGTGGCATCCACGTCGATGCATTTTCCATCGGCTTTGGACAGTCGTTTGCGCGTTGGACCGACCGCAGGGGCACCGAATGGCGGCTATGCTGGCTCCCGCTCGGCGGCTACGTCAAGTTGCACGGCCAGGAGCGGCCGGAAGACGTCGATCCGCAGGTTCGCGCGACATGGCAGGCTGGCCGGACCTTTCACGAGAAATCCGTGTTGTCTCGAGCAATCGTAGTCGCCGCCGGCCCGGTGGCGAATTTCCTGCTGGCTGCCGTGTTGTTCAGCGTGATGTTCTCCATCCAAGGCGAGCCAGGCGATCCGATCGTGCAAATCGTTGCGCCGGGGTCCGCGGCCGAGCACGCCGGACTTGTGGCCGGTGACCGTATCGAGTCGATCAACAACCGTAAAATCAGTGACTTCCAGGATATTGTTCGTATCGTTTCAGTAAGCCCGGACAAAGTTTTGCGGATGACGATCGTGCGCGCCGGCGTCGCGCAGGAACTGGAGGTGACGCCCATTGCGCAAGATGATGGCGGTGGCGGAAAGATCGGGCTGTTGGGTATCGGCGGCGCATTGCGACCAGTTGGCCCGCTCGGGGCCGTGCTGGATGGCGTGAGACACACTTGGGACGTCGGAGCCCAAACGCTTACAGGCGTTTGGCAGATCATCTCTGGCCAACGTGGCGCGTCCGGGCTCGGCGGACCTCTGCGGATCGCCCAACTATCGGGGCAGGTCGCTCAGAATGGCATTGGCAGTCTTGTCTCCTTCATCGCCGTGCTGTCGGTTAATCTCGGGCTGATCAACTTGTTCCCGGTTCCGATCCTCGATGGTGGGCACCTCGTGTTCTACGCGATCGAGGCTGTGCGGGGCCGCCCGTTGCCGCCGCGCGCGCAGGAGTATGGCTTTCGTGCCGGCCTGGCGCTGATCGCCTGCTTGTTCTTGTTTGTCACGTGGAACGACCTGACGAATTTTGGGCTGTTCCACTGGGTAGCCGGTTTGGTTGGATGACCTAGGCTCAGGTCGGTCTGTGTTTCGGAACAGCGGTGGCGCGCACCTTGATGCGTGTCTATGTTGCCGCGGTGCGATGGTCGATTTCGCGACGGTCTTGAGCGCCGGGCAGTAGTCTGCCTACAAGCGCGCGTTACCGAGGAGATGGAACGCCGTTGTGCCGCATCCGAGTCCTGCTTCTGACTACAGTGTGCTTGGCAGGGGTCCCAGTTGCACCTCGGGCTCAGGCCCAAGCTGCGGCGCCTGGGCAGGTGGAGCGGCAGCCGCGCCGGCTGGTTGGCGTTCGCGCGCCTCGCCCTTCCGCAGCTCGTAGTCCCGTCCAGTCTGGCGACACGGTCTCCGCGATCCGCGTTCAAGGCAATCAGCGTATCGAGGAAGGAACGATACGCTCGTACATGCTGGTTTCTCCTGGGGACCGGTTCGACCCGGACCGGATCGATCGCAGCTTGAAAACGCTGTATGCGACTGGATTGTTTCATGACGTTTCGATCACTCGGGACGGCACAGCGTTGGTTGTGAAGGTCGTGGAGAACCCGATCGTCAACCGCATCGCGTTCGACGGAAACCACAAGATCGTCGACGACACGCTTCGTCCGTTGCTGGAATTGCGGCCGCGCGCCGTGTTCACGCCGGAGCTGGCGCAGGCCGATCGGCAGAAAATTTTGGACGCATACGCAAAAAAGGGCCGGTTCGGCGCTACGGTCGAACCGAAGATCATTCGTCTTGACCAGAACCGCGTGGATGTCGTGTTCGAGATCAATGACGGCTCGTCAACGTTGATCAGCCGTATCGCCATCGTCGGCAACCACGCGTTCGGCGAGTCGCGGCTGCGCGAAATCATCAGCTCGCGCGAGCAGGCGTTCTATCGCTTCCTATCGAGCAGCGACACCTATGACCCGGCGCGCATCGAATACGACAAGGAACTGCTGCGGCGATTCTATCTGAAGAACGGGTATGCTGACTTCCAGGTCCGCGATGCAACGTCGGAGTTGGCCCCGGACCGGTCGGCGTTCTTCGTGACCTTCACGGTGGATGAGGGTGACCAGTATTCCGTCGGCTCCGTGAGCGTTGAGTCGCGGCTGCGCAATCTTCCCGGCGCCGAGTTGTTGCCGAACGTCGAGCAGGAAAAAGGCGAGACCTACGACGGCGAGGCGGTTGAACGTTCGGTCACGGCGCTGCAGGACGCAGCCCAGGCGCGCGGCTACAATTTCGTGCTCGTTCGCCCCCGTATCGCCCGCGATAAGGCCAAGCATACGGTCGACCTCGTGTTCGATGTCACGGAGGGACCGCGGGTCTACGTCGAGCGGATCGACATCGAAGGCAATACGCGCACCAAGGACAAGGTGATCCGACGCGAATTGCAACTCGCGGAAGGCGATGCGTTCAATGCCGCCGCGGTCCGTCGCTCCCGTGCGCGCTTGAATGATCTTGGGTATTTCAACACCGTCAACATCACGTCGGCGCCTGGCAGCTCGAGCGACAAGGCTGTCGTAACCGCGGTAGTGGACGAGAAGGCCACGGGCGAGCTGAGCCTTGGCGGCGGTTTCTCGACCGATGCCGGCGCGTTGGTCAGCGCCGGGTTGCGAGAGAAGAACCTTGTCGGAACCGGCATCGACGCGAGCCTCTCGGGCGTCCTCGCGCAGCGCCGGTCCGAAGTCGACTTCTCGATGACGGACCCGTACTTGTTCGACCGGAATTTGGTCGGCGGCTTCGACATCTTCCACGTCGAGAACAACAACCAGTCGATCTCAAGCTATAATGAGCGACGGACCGGTTTCGCACTGCGGCTTGGCTACGAGATTAATGAGCATCTGCGTCAAGCAGTCGCATATACGCTTGTCGATCGGAACGTCTATGATGTTACAAGCAGCGCCAGCCTATACATTCAGAACCAGCAAGGCGGCTCGCTGCTCTCGCAAATTGGTCAGACGCTGACGCTTGACTACCGGGACAGCCGGACCGATCCGCATAGCGGCTTTATTGTCCGCTACGGTTTGGATCTAGCCGGATTGGGCGGCACGGAGTATTTCATCCGCAACAAGGTCGACGGGACCTACTACGTTCCACTCGAGCGTTATACCGGTGATAGCGCTTGGGGCGTCGCAGTCTCCGCCAGCGCCGGCGCCTTGACCCCGCTCAATCGGCAGGAGAATCTGATCGACCGGTTTTTCCTCGGCGGTGATAACCTGCGCGGCTTCCAATCCGGCGGCGCCGGCCCGCATTCGGTTCCTATCGCCCAGGGCGGCGTCGTATTCGGCAGCGACAGCATCGGTGGCAAGTTCATCTACACGCAATCCACCGAGCTGCGCTTTCCGCTGCCGATCTCGTCCGATCTTGGACTTTCCGGCCGCGCGTTCGTGGATGTCGGCGGTTTAAGCCAGGTGAGCAGCACCAGTGCGCAGTTTGCCCGCGACTTCTACAACAATCCGATCCCGGGCGGCATCTCGCAAAAGATCGTTGGTCAGTATGACCTGACCCCGCGCGTCGGGGCTGGCGTGGGAGTGTCCTGGCGAACTCCGTTTGGGTTAATCAATATTGACCTGGCTCAGCCAGTGTTGAAGAAGAGTTACGACCAGACCCAGTTCTTCCGGTTCGGTTTCGGCACGAGGTTCTGAATTGATCAACAACACGATGTTTAATCTGCGCGTGCCGATGACCGGTCTGCTTGCGGCGGCGCTCACGCTTGCGGTTGCCGGGCAGCCGAATGCGCAGGGTTATTTCATTCCGCCGCAGCAGTCGGCGCCCCGGCCCAGTGCAACGCCGGCGCCTCGCCCGGCGCCGCGGCCAGCCGCGCCGACGCCTACGGCGCTGCCACCGCCGCCAACCGTCCAGCTTCCGGGCGGGATGGCCGCTGTGCCCGGAACCGACTCCGCCGACGCGCCGGATCCGGCGCTCGCCCAGTTGCCGAACGTGCCGGTGCCCGATCTGCCGGCCCTTCCAAAGGGCGCAACCCCGCCGCCTGCCGTCATCGGCGTGCTCGGCGTGCCCGAGATCATGCGGGCCGCTACGGCGGCGCAGCAGGTCGAGAAGGTGATTGCCGAACGACGTGAGAAGCTGAACGAGGATGCGCAGAAGGAACAGGCAGCTTGGCGCGACCTGCAGCAGCAGCTTGCCGCCCAACGCGCGTCATTGAACGCCGACCAGGTTCGAGCGAAGGAGCGCGAACTGCAGGAACGCATCACCAACGCGCAAAAGAGCTTCCGCGACCGCAATCGTATTCTGCAGGAGCAGGCGCAGTACTCGCTTGGTCAAATCGAACGCACCCTGATCGGTGTGATCCGTCAGGTGTCGGAGAGCCGGGGAATGAACCTCGTGCTGCATCGGGCCCAAGTCGCTCTGAATATCAACGAGTTCGATATCACCGACCAGGTGACGCAGCAGATGAATAAGGTAATGCCGTCGATCCAGATGCTGCCGGATGGCGTGTCGCCAATCACAGCGGCGGCTGCTGCGCCGGCCGTGCCTGGGGCGCCGGCGCAAACTACCCCGACGCCAGCTTCGGCCCCGCCAACGGCCCCCGCAGCCCGGCGCTAGCTTCGCCATGTCCGCCGCTGCGGGCGACCCGAAGTTTTTTCATCGAACCGGCCCACATCCGCTTGCGGTCGTGGCAAGTGCGGCGGGCGGGCAGGCGGAGGAAAAGGCGTTGCTGCTGACAGGCGTGGCGCCATTGCAGACGGCGGGTCCGGAGCACGTCAGCTTTCTCGACAACCGCCAATACCTGCCGTTGCTTGCGGATACGCAGGCAGGTGCGGTGATCTTGCATCCTGATTTGGCAGACCGCGTGCCTGCCTCTTCTGTCGCGGTTCGCACGTTGGACCCGTATCTAGGCTGGGCCCGCGTGGCCGCTTTGTTTCATCCGTCGCCGCCCGTCGTAGCCGGAGTCCACCCTTCAGCGGTTGTGGATGCGCAGGCCGACATTGATCCCACGGCGGAAGTCGGGCCGTTCGTCGTGATTGGGCCGGGTGCGCGGGTTGGACCAGCTTGCCGTATTGGCCCGGGCGCGATTATCGGCTCGGGCGTTTCGATGGGGCCGCATTGCCGAGTGGGCGCATTGGCGACCATTAGCCATGCCGTGCTTGGCGCTCGGGTGTATGTCTATCCCGGTGCAAGGATCGGTCAAGAAGGGTTCGGTTTTGCAATCGGGCCTGCTGGGTTTGTAACTGTGCCGCAACTCGGTCGTGTTCTGCTCGAGGACGATGTCGAGATCGGCGCCAACAGCACCGTGGACCGCGGCTCCACGCAAGACACTGTGATCGGGGCAGGCTCTCGCCTCGACAACCTGGTGCAGATCGGGCACAACGTGCGCCTTGGACGTTGCTGCATCGTCGTCTCGCAGGCGGGCATCTCGGGGTCCACCGTCTTAGAGGATTTCGTGGTGGTAGCGGCACAAGCCGGCCTCATCGGGCATCTGCGGATCGGCGCGAAGGCTCGCATCGGCGCGCAGGCCGGAGTCATGCGTGATGTTGCGGCAGGCGCTGACGTGCTTGGCGCGCCAGCCATGCCTGTGCGGGAGTTCTTCCGCAACGTCGCGGTGCTTCGCAAGCTTGCAGCTCGGCGCGGCGGCGTGGCTGACGGGAAGGGCTAATCGTGGACAACAATCAAGCCAGCGCCGCGACAGTGGTGCTGGACATCGCCCGCATCATGCACGCCATCCCGCATCGTTACCCGATGCTGATGATCGATCGGATTACCGACCTGCTTCTCGACCACTCTGCAGTGGGCATAAAGAACGTGTCGGTCAACGAGCACTTCTTTCAAGGGCATTTCCCCAGTCATCCAGTGATGCCGGGCGTGCTTATAATCGAGAGCATGGCTCAGACTGCGGCCGTCCTGGTCGTGGAGACGCTTGGTCCCGACGCCGCTGGCAAGCTTGTGTATTTCATGACGATCGAGAGCGCGAAGTTTCGCCGCCCCGTCGTACCAGGCGATCAGTTGCGGCTGCTTGTGGTCAAGGAACGGCGTCGCGGCAACGTTTGGAAATTCCATGCGACAGGCACGGTCGATGGCGTGTCGGTCGCAGAGGCGACGTTCGCTGCCATGATCATGGATCGCCAGCCGCAGAACTCGGTCTAGCTTTCGGAAACAAAGCGTGACTTGGCGGGTCACGCTGCTGTGTCGCATCGTCCCCGGCGATCCAAGGTGGGATCAAATGACGCTTTTCGCCAGTTGCAGGCCATTTGCACGTTGAACATTCACCCGAGCGCAATTGTGGCCGATGGCGCGTTTATCTCACCGGACGCCACGATCGGACCTTTCTGCACGATTGGGCCGAACGTAAGGGTCGGCGCCGGCGCCATGCTCGTCAGTCACGTGGTGGTTGACGGGCATACGACGATCGGCGCCGATGCGCGGCTGTTCCCGTTCTGCACGGTAGGGCTGGCGCCACAGGACCTGAAGTACAAAGGCGAACCGACCCGGTGCGAGATCGGCGCCCGCACGCAGATACGGGAGCACTGCTCGATCCATCGCGGCACGGTCACCGGGTCTGGAGTCACCCTCGTGGGCGCGGATTGCCTACTGATGGCCGTCGTGCACGTCGCGCACGATTGCGTCCTTGGCGACGGCGTGATCATCGCCAACAACGTGGTGATGGGCGGGCATGTCGAGATCGGCGCCGGCGCCGTGATCGGCGGGGCCGCGGCCTTGCATCAGTTCGTCCGGATCGGTCGCGCGGCGATGGTTGGCGGCGTGTCGGGCGTCGAAGCGGACGTGGTGCCCTTTGGCAGCGTCATCGGCAACCGGGCGCGGTTGGCCGGTTTGAACATCATCGGGCTTCGTCGCCGCGGCGTCGACCGCGCGCGGCTGCACAACATCCGTGCTGCCTTTCGCGCGCTGTTTGGCGGGGACGGCGTGTTCGCGCAACGTCTCGAGACCGTCCGCTCGCAATATGCCGACGAGCCGCTGGTGCAGGAAATGCTCGATTTCGCCGCAACCCCCAGCAAGCGCGGCCTTACCCGCAGCGCACTAGCGGCCGACGAGGAGGTTTGACGGCGTGCTGGCTGCGATGAGTGCTGGCGTCCAGGCAAGCTGCCTAGGGATAATCGCCGGTGGCGGCCCATTGCCGGCGCGCGTTGCGGAGGCTGCGCGGAGCGGCGGGCGCCCTGTTTTCGTCGTGGCGCTGGACGGCTATGCGGATGCGGAGCGACTTGCGAAGTTTCCACACGCATCCGTCCGGCTCGGCGCCGCCGGGCGCATCATTTCCCTGCTGCACGCGCATGCTTGCCGCGACATCGTGCTGGTCGGTCCGGTACGCCGGCCATCGTTGCTCAATTTGCGCCCGGACGCGGAAGGCGCGCGACTGCTTGCACGGGTGGGACGGGCCGCCTTCACCGGCGACGACGGGTTTCTTGCGGCGATCGTTCGCGTGCTTGGGGAAGAGGGGTTCCAGGTGCTGGGTGCGCACGAGGTCCTAACAGAGGCGGTCGGGCCGCGCGGTCTTCTCAGCCAAGCCGTTCCGGACGCCGACGCGACGGCCGACATCGCACGTGCCGTCGAAGTGGCGCGCGCGCTTGGCAAGGTCGACGTAGGGCAGGGTTGCGTGGTTCAACAGGGCATCGTCCTGGCGGTCGAGGCGATCGAAGGCACCGACGCCATGCTTGCCCGCGCGGGCGGCATGAGGCGGCCGGGGCCGGGCGGTGTGCTGGTCAAGCTCGTCAAGCCTGGGCAGGATCGGCGAGCAGACTTGCCCACGATTGGTCCTCGAACGATCGAAGCTGCTGCTGCGGCCGGGTTGCGGGGCATTGCGTTCGAAGCGGGTGGGACACTATTCACCGACCGGGCTGCGTGCGTGGCCCAATCCGACGTTGCCGGGCTGTTCCTGCTCGGCTTGGATCCAAACACCGGAGAAACGCCATGAGTCGATATCTGCATACGATGATCCGCGTGAAGGACCTCGACCGAAGCGTGGATTTCTACACCAAGCTGATGGGCATGAAGGAAATCCGCCGCCGAGAGGTGCCCGGCGGCCGCTACACTCTCGCCTTCGTCGGATATGGCGAGAACCCGGAGCAGGCGGAGCTGGAGCTGACCTACAACTGGGACCAGGACAAGCCGTATGACGTCGGCAACGGCTTTGGCCATCTCGCCGTCGGTGTGGCGGACGTCGCGGCCGCTTGCGAGGAGGTCCGCGGCGGCGGCGGCAAGGTGACCCGCGAGGCTGGCCCGGTGCAGCATGGCACGACGGTGATCGCGTTTGTGGAGGACCCGGACGGCTATAAGATCGAGCTGATCCAGCGCACGTTCTGACACCGTCGCTCACCGGGCTGCTGGGCGGCACCGTCCGGATCGGTGTAACCGGTCTGGCGCGCGCCGGAAAAACCGCTTTCCTGACGTCGTTGGCGGCAAACCTTCTTGCCATGGGGTCCGGGCTGCCCACCTTGCCTGCGCTCTCGGCAAGGTTGGGCGGCCGGCGGCTAGGAGTTCGCCTGGCTTCGGTCGGCGCTGGCGCAGTCCCACGGTTTGATGAGCCGGCGCATCTAGCGGCGCTTGCCGCCGATCCGCCTGCCTGGCCGGCGCGGACCGGCGCTGTCTCGCTTCTGGCGCTGGAACTGACGGTGCCACGCACCGGATTAGCGGCCAGCCTTCCGGCGCGCTCGCTTCGGGTGGAACTGCTGGACTATCCGGGCGAGTGGCTGCTGGATCTGCCGTTGCTGGCAACCGACTTTGCCGGCTGGTCGGATGCAACGCTGCGACGGTTTGAGGGGCGGGACGCCGCGCGCCCGTTCATGCAATTCGTCGCTGGACTGCCCGGCGGCGTTGCAAGGGACGAGGCATTGGCGAGCAGTGGTCACCGCCTCTACCGGGACGCGCTACAGCGGTTGCGCAACGATGACGGGCTTTCGTTTTTGCAGCCAGGGCGTTTCCTGATGCCGGCGCCAGGAGCCGAGCCGCCTTGGATGGCGTTTTTCCCGCTTCGCGGCCGCAGTGGTCTGGCCGGTCTCCTGGCCGAGCGTTACGACGCCTACCGCGGCGCCGTGCGGGGCGACCTTGTTTCCCCGCTGTTTGGCGGCCTGAATCGGTTGGTGGTGCTCGCGGACTTGCTGAGCGCCCTGCATGGCGGACACGACAGCTTTGCCGACGCTCAGGCGGCGATGGAGGCCGCCGCAGGCGCCCTGCGATGGCAGTTCTCGTGGACCGCGGCAGTGACAGCGTTGCTGGCGCTGCGTCTTCCGCCTCCGGTGATCCGCCGCGTCGCATACGCCGCGACAAAGGCCGACCATGTCGCCAGCCGGCAACGTGGCAACCTGCGGGCGCTCATGGCGGCGCTTGCACCCGGGGGCGGGGACGTGGTTACGCGTCACTTTGCAATGGCCAGCATACGATGCACGTCGGAGGCTTCCATGCGACTGGAAGGGCGAACCGTTTCAGCAGTGCGTGGCCGGATTGCAGGGCAGGGGGTGGGGCTTTCCTACCCTGGGGAGGTGCCCGACTCGCCGCCAGACGACGCGTTTTGGGCAGGCGAGTTTTTCGACCTTCCGGAGTTCGAGCCGACCCGCCTGCCCGGCGCTGGCCGTGCTGGCGTGCCGCAGATCGAGCTAGACGCGCTTATCACCTTTCTGCTGGACGACTTGCTTTGAGGCAGTCGGGCCCTCGCGTGCTGATTGAAGACGCGACGGCGCCGCGCCTCGAGCCGGAACTGCCAGTGGCGCTGCCGAGCTTGGATCAAGCGCCGCGGGCAGGTGCGGCGGCGCTCGCGTTGGCTGGGCTGACGGTGCTCGTGGTGGGACTGACGACGTTGCAGACGGTGAATTTCGTCGTGGCGCAGTTCGACCGGGCGGCTTGGCTTGGCTGGACGACCTTGGCCATAGCCTTGACCGGGTGCGGTTTGATGATCGCCGCGGTCGCAAGGGAACTGCGTGGGCTGTTCGTGTTGGGCCGGGTCGACCGGTTGCGAGCGGATTTGGAGAGTGGAGATGCCCTGCGCATCCATGCTGCGGCCCGTAGTTGGGCAGCACGGATGCCGGATGCCAAGGCGCTGCTGCCAGCGATCGACGCGGTGAACGATCCAGATGCGATCTTGGCCCTGCTCCGGGCTGGCCCGGTCGCAACGCTGCGGGCGCGCTCCGACGCGTTGGGACGAGTTGCGGCGTTCCAAACCGCCGCGGGGATCACCGCCATGCCGGCGCCGGCGCTTGCCGTGCTGCTTGTGACCTGGCGCGGCATCCGGCTTATCCGGGAAGTGGCGGCGCTGCACGGCGTGCGTCCCGGCTTGATCGGCACGCTGGGACTGGTGCGTCGCAGCGTGTTGGCTGCTGGCCTGGTCGCCGGGTCGGAGGCGGCCGTCAACGCCGCGACCCACGCGTTGTTGTCGAACCCGCTACTGACCCACGCGCTCGGAGAGATGGCCGGCGCAGGGGTTGCTGCAAGGCGCATGGTGCTGCTGGCGCGGTCCACGGCAGCGGCATGCAGCCCCTTGCCGGCTGCCGACTAGGCATCAGTGCGGAGAGCGAGTCCGGGTCGGATCGAAGCCCACTATGCAGCAAACCGGCTGCCCGGACTCGGCAGTCGCCCCAGTCGCGCAGAGCGGGGCAGCAAGGGCGGCACTCTGCCGGGTGAGGGATTTGAACCCCCGACCTTCGGTTTACAAAACCGCTGCACTACCACTGTGCTAACCCGGCGCACGCCTAATCGACAT
>CAXTBW010000046.1:0-31013 GCA_964242925.1 uncultured Acetobacteraceae bacterium | reverse complement strand
TACGAGGTGATCGGCGTGCTGCTGTTCATCGGCGCGATGGGCAAGTCGGCGCAGATCGGTCTGCACACGTGGCTGCCGGACGCGATGGAGGGCCCGACCCCCGTGTCCGCGCTGATCCATGCCGCCACCATGGTGACGGCCGGCGTGTTCCTGATGTGCCGCATGTCGTGGATCATGGAGGCTGCGCCGGGCGCGTTGGCGATGGTGATGTTCATCGGCAGCACGACCTGCATCTTCGCCGCGACGATCGCGTGCGTGCAGACCGACATCAAGCGGGTGATCGCCTATTCGACCTGCTCGCAGCTCGGCTACATGTTCATGGCCGCGGGGGCGAGCGCCTACCAGGCGTCGATGTTCCACCTCATCACGCACGCGTTCTTCAAGGCGCTGCTGTTCCTCTGCGCCGGGTCGGTTATCCACGCCATGAGCGACGAGCAGGACATGCGCAAGATGGGCGGCATCTGGCGCAAGGTGCCGATCACCTACACCTGCATGTGGCTGGGCAGCTTGGCGATCGCCGGCGTGCCGTTCTTCGCCGGCTACTGGTCGAAGGACGCGATCCTTGAGGCCGCCTACGTCACGCCCAACGCGCTCGGCGGCTACGGTTTCGTCATGGGCACGTTGGCCGCGTTCCTGACGGCGTTCTACTCGTGGCGGCTGATCATCATGACGTTCCACGGCGCCCCGCGGGCCGACCGCCACACGATGGAGCACGTGCACGAGAGCACGCCCTGGATGACCGTGCCGCTGATGGTGTTGGCTGTTGGCGCCGTGTTCTCCGGCTGGGCGTTGCACGACGCCTTCATCGGCGAAGACCAGCTGTCGTTCTGGGCCAGCGCCATCCACTCCGGGCCGAACAACCACATACTGGTCGACATCGAGCATGTGCCGCTGTTCATCTCGTGGCTGCCGACCATCACGAGCGGGCTCGGCATCCTGCTGGCCTACGTGATGTACATGCTGCGACCCGAGTTGCCCGCGAAGCTGGCCGGCATGTTCCAGCCGATCTACCAGTTCCTGCTGCACAAGTGGTATTTCGACGAGCTGTATGACTTTCTGTTCGTCCGCCCGGCGCAACGCCTAGCCCGGCTGCTGTGGCATGTCGGCGACGAACGGCTGATCGACGGCATGCCGAATGGCGCCGCGTCGCTCGCGGCCAGCGGATCGGCGCAGGTGGTGCGAATTCAGACCGGGTCGATCGCGGCGTACGCCTTCACGATGCTGATCGGGCTTGTCGTGCTGATCAGCGTCTTCCTCCTGTTCCGGTGACCGCTTTGACCAATGCCGCCGGCTTCCCGATCCTCTCTGTCGTGACGTGGCTGCCGCTCGCCGGCTGCGTGTTGCTGATGACCATCCGCGGCGACGACGCCGTGGTCGAGCGCAACGCCCGCTGGGCCGCATTGTGGACCAGCCTGGTGGTGTTCGCGATAAGCCTGAAGTTGTGGTGGGATTTCGACCCGGCGCAGTCCGGCTTCCAGTTCAACGAGAGCCTCGAGTGGCTGCCGCAGGTCAAGGTCGGCTACCGCATGGGCGTGGACGGCATCAGCGTGCTGTTCGTGCTGCTGGCGACCGCGCTGACGCCGATCTGCATCCTGGCCAGCTGGGACACGATCCACAGCCGCGTGCGCGAATACATGATCGCGTTCCTGGTGCTGGAGACGATGATGGTGGGCGCGTTCGCCGCCACCGACTTCCTCGTGTTCTACATGTTCTTCGAGGGTCTGCTGATCCCGATGTACATCATCATCGGCGTCTGGGGCGGGCCGCGCCGGGTTTACGCTTCGTTCAAGTTCTTCCTCTACACGTTGGCCGGCTCGGTGCTGATGCTGTTGGCGTTGCTGGCGATGTGGTTCCAGGCCGGAACCACCGACATCGTCACGCTGATGCACACGCCGTTTTCGAACACCATGCAGACCTGGTTGTTCATCGCCTTCCTCGCTTCGTTCGCGGTGAAGGTGCCGATGTGGCCGGTGCATACCTGGCTGCCGGACGCGCACGTGGAGGCGCCGACCGCCGGATCGGTGATCCTGGCGGGCGTGTTGCTGAAGATGGGCGGCTACGGCTTCTTGCGCTTCTCGGTGCCGATGCTGCCGCACGCCGCGCAGCAATTCGCGCCGTTGATGTTCGCGCTGGGCGTGATCGCGGTGATTTACACGAGTCTGGTCGCCATCGCGCAAACCGACATGAAGAAGCTGATCGCCTACTCGTCGGTCGCCCACATGGGCCTGGTCGTGATCGGCACGTTCACGTTCAACATCCAGGGCATCGAGGGCGCGCTCCTGCAGATGCTGAGCCATGGCATCGTTTCGGCCGCTTTGTTCCTATGCGTAGGCGTCGTGTACGATCGCATGCACACGCGGGAGATCGCACGGTATGGCGGGTTGGGCGACCGGATGCCTGGCTACGCGCTGATCTTCCTGTTCTTCACTCTTGCCTCGATGGGTCTGCCCGGCACGTCCGGCTTCATCGGCGAGTTCATGGTGCTGGTCGGCGCCTTCAAGGTGAGCTTCTGGGTGTCCCTGCTCGGCAGCACCGGCATGATCCTGGGCGCTTGCTATGCACTGTGGCTTTATCGCCGAATCATATTCGGTTCCATCACGCGGGATGACCTGCGCTCGATCCTTGATCTGTCGCCGCGCGAGGTCGCGATCTTCACCCCGCTGATCGCGCTGGTGTTCTGGATGGGGATCTATCCGTCCAGCTTCACCCAGTTCTTCGACGCGAGCGTTGGCGCGATGGTGAACCAGCATCAGTTGGCGCTTGCCACACCCGCTGCCCAATACGCCGCAGCGCCGGCCCCAATCGTGACGGTGAAATAGTGACCGCGATGAACCAGAACTGGACGCTCGCGCTGCCGGAGATCGTGCTGGCGTGCTGCGCGATGGCGATCCTGATCTTCGGCGTGCTGTGGAAGCGCGGCAACCCGTCGCTGGCCTGCTCCATGCTCGGCCTGGGCGCGCTGATGCTGGCCGCGGTGCTCGCGATGTCGGCCCCGCTTGGGGTCGGCTACTCCGGGCTGTTCTCAGTCGACCGCTTCGCCGTGTTCACCAAGCTGCTTATCCTGGCCGGCGCTGGGCTGAGCCTGATCCTGGCAATCGACTACAACATCCAGACCGGGATTGACCGGTTCGAGTTCCCCGTGCTGATCCTGCTCTGCACGGTCGGCATGATGACGATGGCGTCGGCCACCAACCTGATGTCGCTCTACATCGGGCTTGAGCTGCAATCGCTGTCGATCTACGTGATGGCCGCCTTCAACCGCGACGATCTGCGGTCCTCCGAGGCGGGCCTCAAATACTTCGTCCTCGGCGCGCTGGCGTCCGGCCTGCTACTCTACGGCGTCTCGTTGACGTACGGTTTCAGCGGCTCGATGGATTTCGCGCAGATCCGAACCGCCTTCACCGGCGAGAGCCCGGCGGCGGGCCTGGTCGTCGGCGTCGTGTTCATCGTCGCCGGGCTGGCCTTCAAGATCAGCGCCGTGCCGTTCCACATGTGGACGCCGGACGTCTACGAAGGCGCCCCGACCGCGGTCACCGCGTTCATGAGCACCGCCCCCAAGGTCGCCGCGATCGCGTTGCTGCTGCGCTCGCTGGAGGTCCCGTTCGGGCATCTTGGGCCGGAGTGGCAGCAGTTGGTCGTGCTGGTGTCGATCGCCTCGATGCTGCTCGGTTCGCTGGCCGCCATCGGGCAGACCTCGATCAAGCGGCTGATGGCGTATTCCTCGATCGGCCACATGGGCTACGCGCTGATTGGCCTCGCCACCAACTCGGCGGCCGGCATCCAGGGCGTCCTGATCTACATGGTCACCTACGTGTTCATGTCCGCCGGCGTGTTCGCCTGCATCATCGCCATGCGCCGCCGCGGCCGCCCGCTGGATAAGATCACCGACCTGTCCGGTTTGGCGCGCACCGACCCGATATTGGCGTTGGCGTTCGGCGTGTTCATGTTCTCGATGGCCGGCATTCCGCCGTTCAGCGGCTTCTTCGGCAAGCTCTACGTGTTCTACGCCGCCGTGCAGGCTGGCTTTTGGACGCTGGCGGTCATCGGCGTGCTGACGTCGGTGGTCGGCGCGTATTACTACTTGCGCATCGTCAAGGTGATGTATTTCGACGACGCGCAGCCGGCCTTCGACGCCCGGGCTCCGTCGTTGTCGTTCGTAGCGGGCGTCGGCGCGCTAGTGACCACGCTGTTCTTCGTCTTCCCGGGTCCGATCGTCGGCGCGGCGCAGGCGGCGGCGGCAGTGCTGTTCGGGTGAGCCTGACCGAGAAACAAAAGATGCTGGCCGGCGCGCTCTATGACCCGGGCGACCCGGAGATCCAGGCCGACCAGGCCGATACGAAACACTGGCTGGTCCGCTACAACGCCGCCTCGGCTGCCCCGGCGGCGGACCGGCGTGCATTGCTGGCCGAGCGGCTGGCGGACGTGGGCGCGGGCAGCGTCGTCCGCCCGCCGTTCCACTGCGATTACGGCTTCAACATTCGCCTGGGCGCCAACGCCTTTCTGAACTTTGGCTGCGTCATCCTGGACGTGGCCGAGGTGGCGATCGGGGAAGGCGCGCAAATCGGCCCGGTCGTGCAGATCTACGCCGCCGACCACCCGCGTGACCCGGCGCAGCGGCGCCAAGGGCTCGAGTTCGGCCGTCCGGTCCACATCGGCGCGAATACCTGGATCGGCGGCGGCGCGATCATCCTGCCCGGCGTCACGATCGGCGACGACGCCATTGTCGGCGCCGGCAGCATCGTCACCCGGGACGTGCCGCCCGGCGCCACCGTCGCCGGCAACCCGGCCCGTCCGGTCGCGCGGGCCGCCTGACATGCTGCTCGTGGTGGACGCCGGCAACACCAACATCGTCTTCGCCGTGCACGACCGCGACACCTGGCGCGGCATCTACCGCATTCGGACCGACGCCCAGCGCACCTCGGACGAATATGCCGTCTGGTTGTTGACCCTCATGCAGCACCGCGGGCTCAAGCCGGCGGAGGTCAGCCGGGCGGTCATCGGCACCGTCGTGCCCGCCGCGCTGTATCACCTTCGCCGCCTATGCCGCGACTGGTTCGACGTCGAGCCGCTGATTGCCCGGTCCACGCTCGACTGGGGGTTCGACATCCTGGTCGACAACCCGGCGGAAGTGGGCGCGGACCGGCTGCTGAACGCGCTGGCAGCCCACCAACGCTATGTTGGCCCCTTAATGGTGATCGACTTCGGCACCGCCACCACCTTCGACGTGGTGGACGCGGACGGCGCATATATCGGCGGCGCCATCGCGCCGGGCATCAATCTGTCCATCGAGGCGCTGCACCAGGCCGCCGCCCGCCTGCCGCGCATCGGCATCGGGCGGCCGCAGGCGGTGATCGGCCGCGCGACGGTCCCGGCGATGCAATCCGGCCTATACTGGGGTTACATCGGCATGATCGAGGGCCTGACGACCCGCATCCAGGCGGAGTTTGAGCGCCCGATGAAGGTGCTGGCGACTGGCGGACTGGCCCCGCTATTTGCCGAGGGCACCACCATCATAGAGCATATTGATCCGGATTTAACCCTGGATGGACTACGCCTGTTGGCGGAGCGCAACCCAGCCCCCACATCATTGGCTAGAGATCGAACGCGATCCATAGAAAGCGACTGAATTGGATGTAATGACCAACGACCTGGCCTTCCTGCCCTTAGGCGGGACGGGCGAGATCGGGATGAACCTCAACCTTTACCGCTGCAATGGCCGCTGGTTGGCCATCGATTGCGGCATAGGCTTCGGCGGGGCGGAGAACCCCGAGGTCGAAGTGATGATGCCCGACCCGTCCTACATCGCCGAGCGCCGCGACAGCCTAGCAGCCCTCGTGATCACGCACGCGCACGAGGACCACATCGGCGCGGTGGCGCATCTGTGGCGCAAGCTGCGTTGCCCGATCTACGCCACCCCGTTCGCCGCAGCGGTGCTGCGCCGCAAGCTGGGCGAAGTGGGCCTGGTGGGTGAAGCCAAGATCACCGTGATCAAGCCCGGCGGACGCTTCGAGGCGCCGCCGTTCGACCTCACGTTCATGCCCGTCACCCACTCCGTGCCCGAAGCGCAGGCGCTGGTGATCCGCACGCCCTACGGCACCATCCTTCATACCGGCGACTTCAAGCTCGATCCGGCGCCGTTGGTCGGCCCTGTCACGGATGAGGAGGCGTTCCGCGCCCTCGGCGACGAGGGCGTATTGGCGATGGTGTGCGACAGCACCAACGCCATGGTGGAGGGCCATTCCGGGTCGGAGGGCGAGGTGCGCGCCAGCCTTGCGGCGCTGATCCGCCCCATGCGCGGCCGGGTCGCGGTGACCTGCTTTGCCAGCAACGTGGCGCGGGTGGAGAGCATTGCGTTCGCCGCGCGGGATGCCGGGCGATCGGTGGCGCTGGTCGGCCGCTCGCTGCGCAACCTGGAGACGGCGGCGCGCGACACGGGCTACCTGCGCGACGTGCCGGAGTTCGTGCCGGAGGAGGCGATCGACGAGGTCCCGGACGACAACCTCCTCATCCTGGTGACCGGCAGCCAGGGCGAGGCGCGTAGCGCTCTGGCGCGGATCGCGAACGACACGCATCGCAACGTGGCGCTGGGCGAGGGCGACACGGTGGTGTTCTCGTCGCGGGTGATACCGGGCAACGAGCGGGCGATCGGCGCCGTGCAGGACAACCTGGTGCGCCGGGGCGTCCGGCTGATGACGGCGGACGACCACATGGTCCACGTCTCGGGCCACCCGGCTCGCGACGAGTTGCGGCGCATGTATGCGTTGGTGCGCCCGAACTACTCGGTCCCCGTGCATGGCGAATGGCGGCACCTGTCGGCGCATGCCGCGCTCGCAAAGGAAGCGGGAGCCACGCCGATCATGATGGAGGACGGCGACATCCTGAGCTTCGCCGGCAACCGGCCGGAGGTGACCGACTCGGCGCCGGTTGGGCGTCTGGCGCTGGACGGGAACCGCCTCGTCCCGCTGACCGGCGGCGTCATGGCGGCAAGGCGGCGGATGCTGTTCAACGGCGTCGTTGTAGCGAGCGTCGCTGTTGACGCCACAGGCGCGGTGCGCGGCAAGCCAGTGATCAGCGCGCCAGGCCTGTTCGAGCCGGAGGACCCGGAAAGCGATCGCGTGGTGCGGGATTTCGCCGCGGCTCTGGCCGATCTGCCGCAGGCGTTGCGGCGGGATGACCCGGCGTTGCTGGACGCGGCGCGCGCGGCATTGCGCCGGGCGCTCGGACGCGGGTTGCAGAAGCGGCCACTGGTGGACGTGCACCTGCTTCGGATCTGATGGGCTGGTTCACTGCCGCCGTCCTCTACGCGCTTATCTGGTGGACCGTCCTGTTCGCCGTTCTGCCATTTGGCACGCGGCCGGTTAGCGATGCGGACCGGGAGAGTGGAGGTTGGCGCGGCGCTCCGGAACAACCTTTCCTGGCCCGCAAGCTGATCGCGACGACCCTGGTCGCCGCACTTATTTGGGTTGGCAGCATCGCCCTGATCCGAAGTCCGTTCGTCAGCTTTCGCGACATGGCCGCCGAAATGCACGATGATTAGGCATGTGAACCAGTTAACTTGTAAGTTGCATAGTTCGAAGGCAAGTGCGGTCTGAGCGACTAATTTAATGTCATTTGGGACGTATTATTTCGTGGCGTCTGAAGCTTTCTGCGTCAATCATCACGGCAGGACGAGTAGTTTTCTCGTCCTGCCGTGTGATTGGCGTTTCCTCCCTAAACTTGACCCGCTGCGCCGGTGGCGCGCGGGTCTTCTTTTTGCTTTAGGGAAAGAAGTGAGCCATGTCACGCGTAATCACCACGTTTTCCGCTGAGATGTTGAAGAATCTTTCGTATTAGCATTGTGCAGCGCACAAATGTTGCGCTCGGGTTTTGCCGTTAACCAGAATGCGAGGCGAGTTGGCGTGACGCTCCGCGCCCTGTAGGGTCCGCCGCCTCAGCCGACCGGAACCCCGCGATGCGCCTGTCCCGCTCTCTGCTTCCTACCCTGAAGGAAACTCCGGCCGAGGCGCAGATCGCTTCGCACCGTCTGATGTTGCGCGCTGGTCTGGTGCGCCAGACTGCCGCTGGGATTTATGCTTGGTTGCCGGCCGGATTGCGAGTGCTGCGCAACATCGGCCAGGTGGTGCGGGAGGAGCAGGACGCCATCGGCTGCCAGGAAGTCCTGATGCCCACCGTGCAAGCTGCCGACTTATGGCGGCAGTCCGGCCGTTACGACGCGTACGGCCCGGAGATGCTGCGCATACGCGACCGCCACGAGCGCGACCTGCTGTATGGGCCCACCAACGAGGAGATGATCACCGACCTCCTGCGCCAGTCGGTCAAGTCGTACCGCGAACTGCCGCAAATGCTGTACCATATCCAGTGGAAGTTCCGCGACGAAATGCGGCCCCGCTTCGGCGTGATGCGCGGGCGCGAGTTCCTCATGAAGGACGCCTACAGCTTCGACCTGGACTACGCCGGCGCCGTGGTGAGCTACCGTCGCATGATGCTGGCCTACATGCGGACGTTCCAGCGCCTGGGCGTCAAGGCGATCCCCATGGTGGCCGACACCGGCCCGATCGGCGGCGACCTCAGCCACGAGTTCATCATCCTAGCGCCGACCGGGGAAAGCGGCGTGTTCTTCGATGCCGCGTTCGAGGAGGTCGACTGGTTGGGCGCCGGCTACGATTCGAGCAAGCCCGAAGACCTCGAACGCTTCTACGAGCGGATGACCAACCTCTACGCCGCAACCGACGAGAAGCACGACGAAGCCGCCTGGGCGCAAGTGCCGGAGGCGAGGCGGCGCGAGGGCAGGGGCATCGAGGTGGGTCACATCTTCTACTTCGGGCGCAAGTACAGCGAGCCGATGGGCATGACCGTCGCCGGGGCGGACGGCGCCCCGGTCGTGCCCGAGATGGGCAGCTACGGCATCGGCGTGTCGCGCCTGGTTGGCGCCGTGATCGAGGCGAGCCACGACGACGCGGGAATTATCTGGCCGGACAGCATCGCTCCGTTCCGCGCCGTCATCCTGAACCTCAAGCAGGGCGACGCCGCCACCGGCGCGCTATGCGAGCAGTTGTATGCGAGGCTGGGCGCCGCCGCGCTGTACGACGACCGGGACGAGCGGGCGGGCGTGAAGTTCGCCGACGCCGACCTGATGGGCCACCCGTGGCAGCTCATCGTCGGCCCGCGCGGCGCCGCGAAAAACCAGGTGGAGTTGAAGCGCCGCGCCGGCGGGGAACGGGTGGAGCTGAGCGTGGAGGACGCGCTGGCGAAGGTGCTGGCGTAGTGTTCGGGCCGTTTGAACGCAAGATGGCTGGCCGCTACCTGTTCGCGCGCCGGGGCGAGGGCTTCGTCTCGGTCATCGCGGTGTTCAGCCTGCTGAGCTTCACCCTGGGCGTCGGCACGCTCATCATCGTCATGTCCGTGATGGGCGGCTTCAAGGTCGACCTGCTGGGCCGCATCCTCGGGTTCAACGGCCATCTCGGCGTGTTCCCGCTGGACCACCCGCTGACCGACTACGCGGCCGACGCGGCGAAGATCCGCACCGTCCCCGGCGTCACCTCCGCCATCCCCGTGGTGGACGGGCTGGTGCTGCTGACCGACGACCGCGGCCACAACACCGGCGGCCAGGTGCGCGGCATCAGCCAGTCCGACCTGGAGGGCCTGCACGCGGTCAGCGACAACATCCGCGCCGGCTCGCTGGACGCTTTCAAGGGGCCGGACGCGGTCGCGATCGGCGTGACGCTGGCGCGCAATTTCGGGCTCAACGTGGGCAGCCAGATCAACGTGCTGTCGCCCCAGGGCGCCGTCACCGCCGTCGGCACAATCCCCCGGGTGCGCGCGTACACCGTCGTCGCGGTGTTCCAGGTGGGCATGAACGAGTACGACAGCAGCTACGTGTTCGCGCCGATTGAGTCGGCGCAGGTGTTCTTCCAGCTGCCCGGACAGGCGACGCAGATCGAGGTGCGGGTGGACGACCCGGAGCGCGCGCGCCCGATCGGCCGCGCCATCATGCAGGCGCTGCCCGGGGCGCCGATCCGCATCGTTGACTGGCAGCAGACCAACAACAGCTACTTCGCCGCGATCAAGGTGGAGCAGAACGTGATGTTCCTCATCCTGATGCTGATCGTGCTGGTGGCGGCGTTCAACGTCATCAGCACGCTGATCATGATGGTCAAGGACAAGACGCAGGACATCGCCGTGCTGCGCACCATCGGCGCCGGCCGCGGCGCTGTGCTCCGCGTCTTCCTCATGGTGGGGACGGCGATCGGCGTGGCCGGGACGACGGTTGGCGCCCTGATCGGCGTGCTGTTCTGCCGCTACATCGAGAATATCCAGGGCCTGGTGGAGACGATCACCGGGCAAACAGTGTTCGATCCCACGGTATACTACCTGGCGCATCTGCCGGCGCGGCTGGATGCGGGCGAGGTCACGCAGATCATCGTCGTCTCGCTCGTCCTATCGCTGCTGGCGACGATCTACCCCTCATGGCGCGCCGCGCGGACCGATCCGGTCGAAGCGCTGCGGAATGGCTGATCCGCTGGAGCTGCGGGCCGTCAGCCACAGCTACCGCACCGGGGACGGCGTTCTGGATGTGCTGAAAGGCGCCAACCTGGTGCTGCGTCCCGGCGAAATCGTGGCGCTGGTGGCGCCGTCCGGCACGGGCAAGTCGACGCTGCTGCACTTGGCGGGACTGCTGGAGCGCCCTGACTCCGGCGCCGTGCTGGTGGACGGCCGCGATGCCGGCGCCTTGCCGGATCCGGCGCGCACGGCGATCCGTCGGGACTCCATCGGGTTCGTGTATCAATTCCACCACCTGTTGGGTGAGTTCACGGCGCTGGAGAATGTCGTGCTGCCGCAGATGATCGCTCGCGTTCGCCGCCGGGACGCGGAGGCGCGCGGCCGCGAGTTGCTGGGCGCGCTGGGGCTGGCGGCGCGGATCGGGCATCTGCCGGGCAAGCTGTCGGGCGGCGAGCAGCAACGCGTCGCCATCGCCCGCGCCTTGGCCAATAGCCCGCGCGTGCTGCTGGCGGACGAGCCGACCGGCAATTTGGACGTCGGCACGTCGGGCGTGGTGTTCGACGCGCTGCTGGGGGCGGTGCGGGGGCAAGGCGCCGCGGCGCTGATCGCCACGCACAATCCGGAGCTGGCCGCGCGGATGGACCGTCGGGTGACGCTGCGGGACGGCCAGGTGGTGGAGGCCTAGGCGACGCCCGGCGGAAACAGGGACGCGACGTCGAGCGTGATGCCTGGCGGGTCCAGCCGAAACGATCCGCTCTTCGGAAGCGTCACGGTGATTGTTCCGTCCTCGTGTCGCTGGTGGTGAACGATCGTCTGCGGTTCGGGACAAACAATGAGGCAGTGCCGCATGGACGGCAGGCTGAAATAGCCGGCTAGTTTGAAACTGGTGTCCACCGACCGCGTGGAAGGCGACGCAACGTCCACGACAACCATCGGATCGTCGTAACCCGTGACGTCGTTCCCGAGCCGCTCGCCACAGCGAACTGCCACGTCGGGCTCAAACACCGTCGTCGGCCTGAGGCGAACCGCGATGCCGTCTGGAACGACGTCGCACTTGAGCCCGGCCGCTTCGACGGCCTCCTCAAGACGACGGAACACGCGTCCTTTGACTTTCGCGGCAGCCAACGCTCCGATGCCATTTCGAGAACCTCGCCATCCAACAGCTAGAAGCGCCTGCCCTCCGGCTGGCGCATCGACCAATCGATGAACTCGTCCGATGTCATCTGCAGGTTGACGGCCTGATCCATGCCTCACCCTACCACGCGCATCCCCCTCACTGCACCAGCTTCTGCGTGGCCAGCCAGTCCCGCACCACGCCCGCCACCTGGTCGGAGTTGCGGTCGATCATCATCATGTGGGTGTTGCCGGTGATGCCGCGGTCCGGCAGGTGCACCACGTCCATGCGGCCCTGCGCGGCCTGCGCGTCCTGGAATTTATACGGATTGACCACGATCCGCTGCCAATCCGGGAAGTCCGCCAGGTGGTCGCCCCACACGAACAGCATCGGAATGGACTTCAGCCGCGCCATGTCGACGCTGGCCGGGTTGGGCGAGGCGCTCGGCTCCAGGCCCACCAGCGCGCGGATCTTGTCCGGCGCGCGCAGGGCGGCGCGGATGGCGAAGCCGGACCCGGCGCTGTGCGCGACCAGGATGCACGGGCATTCCTTGTCCACCATCTGGTCGAACGCGGCCTGCGCGATCGCGTCCGTGGTGGTCCAGCGCGCGTTGAACGAGCCGACGAAGTTGTCGTAGCCACCGAGCGGGAACTGCGTGTCCGGTTCCGCCACGCGCGCGGCCGGATCGGTTGCGTAGGTCGGCCCTATGCGGAACAGCGTCCAGCCCTCCTGCGCAGTACGGAAGATTGGCGCCGAGGCGTAGACCTGCGGCCAGCGCGACCAGGTGGACCGTCCGCGCTCGACCTGGTCGGGGATGATCACGTCGAACCCCGCCTGCAGGAAGAACTGCTGCCAGCCGGGCCGCCCATCCGGCGTGCTTTCCCACCCCACACCAGACAGGCCGCCGCCATGCACTAGGATGATCGGCACGTTGGCGCGTGGCTGCTGCAGCCGCGTGAAATGAACGTACATCTGGCCGGTATGAACGTCTCCGTTCGGGTTGTATTGGCTGGGCGGCGCGCCTGGGTAGAAGTAGACCGTTTCCTCCGGCAGCCCAGTCAGGGTCTGCACGTGGCCGCCGATGTAGTAGCTGCCGATCTCCTTGACGTCGTAGGCGGCGGCCGGGCCCGCGCAAAGCGCCACGCAAGCCGCCGCGATCCGTCCCAGCCGCATCTCCGCACCCTCCGCCGCCCGTTCAGCCGGGTCGTGCGCGCCAGACTAATGCCCACGCGGGACGCGGCAAGGCCGGCATCACTCCTGCAGCAGCACCACCACCGCCTCGTCCGGCCGCAGCTCGAACGGTCTCTGCGCCGTCTCCCCGACCCGGTCCCCGTGCGTCGACAGCAGGATCGCGCCGGCGCCGACAGGGGCTTGCGCCGACGCCGACGAGGTGTTCGCCAGCACCATCAGGGCGGCGCCCTCCGCGCGCCGCCGGTATGACAGGACCGCGCCTTCCGCCGCGACGGCATCCACCGCGCCCACGCTCAGCGCCGGATAGCGGGCGCGTAATGCGAGCAAGGCGCGGTGGAGGCTGACCATGGAAGCCGGGTCATCCCGCTGCACGCTGAGGGGCGTATCGGCGCCGACCCGCAGCCAGGGCTTGCCGGTGGTGAAGCCGGCGCCGGGGCCCGTCTGCCAAGGGAATGGCGTGCGTTCCGGGTCGCGGCCTTGGCCGCGGCCGGGCTGGCGCAACTCTGCCGGGTCCTGCACCTCGTCGGGCGGGATGGGCGTGTCCAGCATGCCCAGCTCGTCGCCCATGTAGAGGGTGGGCGTGCCGCGCAGCGTCAGCAGCAACACGGCCGCCACCCTGGCCTGCGCGGCGCCGACGCGGCTGGCGATGCGGGGGCGGTCGTGGTTGCCCAGCACCCAATTCGGCCAGGCGCCCGGGGGCAAGGCGGCCTCGTAGCGAGTGATGATGCCGGCCAGGGTCGCCGCGCTCCAGCCCGGCATGGTGAGCAGCTGGAAGTTGAACGGCAACTGCGCGCCGCGTCCGTCGGCGCCGTAATAGGCGACCAGGCGCTCGATGGGCAGGTAGATCTCGCCGATCAGCACGCGGTCGGCGAACTCGTCCAGCACCGCGCGCAGGGCGGCGACCAACTCGGCCATCTCCGGCCGGTCGGCGGTGTAGAGCGGCACGAGCTGATCGTGCGGCGCGGCGCCTGGCGCGGGGTTCGGCGGGTTGTCGCGGAACTGGTCGTCCTTGATCATCATCCACAGCACGTCGACGCGGAAACCGTCCACGCCGCGCGCCAGCCAAAAGCGCAGCACGTCGAACATGGCGGCGCGCACCGCCGGGTTGCGCCAGTTCAGGTCCGGCTGGGTCGGCAGAAAGGAGTGGTAGTAGTACTGCCCGCTGGCCATATCCAGCGTCCAACCCGGGCCGCCGAAATTGCTCAGCCAGTTGTTCGGCGGGCCGCCGTCGGGCGCCGGGTCGCGCCAAAGATACCAGTCCCGCCAGGGGCTGTTGCGCGAGCTCCGGCTCTCGCGGAACCAAGCGTGCTGGTCCGACGTGTGGTTCGGCACGTAGTCGAGGATCAGGCGCAGGCCGCGCGCGTGGGCCGCCGCGATCAGTGCGTCCATGTCGCCGAGCGTGCCGAAGCGGGGGTCGATGTCGCAGTAGTCGCTCACGTCGTAGCCGAAATCGGTCATCGGCGACGGGTAGACCGGCGACACCCACACCGCGTTCACGCCGAGCCAGACCAGGTGGTCCAGCCGCTGCACGATGCCGCGGAGATCGCCCACGCCGTCCCTGTCGCTGTCCTGGAACGATCGCGGGTAGACCTGGTAGACCGTCCCGCTCTGCCACCATTCGAACGCCACTGCGAAGCCCTCCGTCTACTCCGCCGGCGCCGCCACGATCCGCACTCGCCGGCCGCGCGCCAGGCGTTCCAGCGCGAGATACACCACCGGTGTCGTGTAGAGCGTCAGCGCCTGGCTCACCACCAGCCCGCCCACGATCGCGATGCCCAGCGGCACGCGGTACTCCGACCCGGTGCCGAACGCGAAGGCCAGCGGCAACGCGCCAAGCAGCGCCGCCAGCGTTGTCATGGTGATCGGGCGGAACCGCTCCAGGCAGGCGGCGTGGATCGCGGCCTCGGGCGACATGCCGTGCTGCCGCTCCGCCTCCAGCGCGAAATCCACCAGCATGATCGCGTTCTTCTTCACGATGCCCATCAGCAGCAGCACGCCGATGATGGACAGCACCGACAGCTCGCTCCCCGTGACCAGGATCGCCAGCAGCGCGCCCAGCCCGGCGGAGGGCAGGGTGGACAGGATGGTCAGCGGATGCAGCAGACTCTCGTACAGCACGCCCAGCACGATGTAGATCGTCAGCAGCGCGGCGCCGATCAGCGCCGGCTCCGAGGCCAGCGACTGCTGCAGGAATTGCGCGTTGCCGGCGAACTGGGTGCGCACCGTCTCGGGCATGCGCAACCCCAATGCGGTGCGCTCCACCAGCGTCGTCGCGTCGCCCAAAGCCATCCCAGGCGCCAGGTTGAAGCTGACCGAGCTGGCGGGGAACTGGCCCTGGTGGCGCACCGCCAGCGGCGCGGTGCCGCGCTCGAAATGCGCCACGGCGGATAGCGGCACCTGCGTTGCGCCGGGGGCGCCGACGTAGACCGTCTGCAGCATCACCGGGTCAGCCTGCAGCGCCGGGTCGACTTCCAGCACCACCTTGTACTGGTTGCGGTCGCTGTAGATGGTGGAGATCTGCCGTTGCGCAAACGCGTTGTTCAGCGCGTTGTCGATCGCGGTGGTCGACAGGTGCAGCCGCGCCGCCGCGTCCAGGTCGATCACCACGTTGGACTGCGGGCCGGAGCGGTCCTGGTCGCTGGTCACGTCCGTGATGCCCGGCACGCGTTGCAGCGCCGTCTCCAGCCGTTGCGTCCAGGTGCGCAACTCGGCCAGATTCTCGTCGAGCATGACGAATTGGAACTGGCTGCCGCCGCTGCGTCCGCCGCCGCGCAGGTCCTGCGCCGAGTAGAGGAAAGTCTGGATGTCCGCCATCCCGATCAGCTTCGGGCGCAGCCGATCGATAACCTCCTCGCTGCTCAGCCTGCGCACCCGCAGCGGCTTGAGTTGCACGGTCAATTGGCCGCGGTTCAGCGAGGCGAAGCCGCTGGTGACGCCGACGGTGGACCCGACGCTCTCGACCGCCGGGTCGGCGAGGATCACGTCGACCACGCGCTTCTGCCGCTCCGACATGGCGGCGAACGAGGTGGACGGGTCGGCCAGCGTGCTGCCCTGGATCAGCCCGGTGTCCTGGGTCGGCAGGAAGCCCTTCGGCACTTCCCGGTAAAGGACGATGGTGGCGACCGCGCAGCCGAGCGTGACCAGCAGCATCAGCTTGCGCCACCGCAGCGCCCAAGCGAGCGTGCGCGCGTAGAACGCCGTCAGGCCGGCGAGCGCCCGTTCGATTGCGCGGTCGATCACGCCCAGCAGCCCGGTGGGTGGCCGGGGCGCGCCGACCAGGCGGCCGCACATCATCGGCGTCACGCTCAGCGACACCACGGCGGAGATGGCGATGGCCAGCGTCAGCACCATCGCGAACTCGTGCAGCAGCCGCCCGAGCAGCCCGCCCATGAAGATGAGCGGGATGAACACCGCCACCAGGCTGACCGAGATCGACATGACGGTGAAGCCGATCTGCCGGGCGCCTTCCAGCGCGGCGCGCAACGGCGTGGCGCCGCGCTCGGCATGCCGCGCGATGTTCTCGATCATGACGATGGCGTCGTCCACCACGAAGCCGACGGAGATGGTCAGCGCCATGAGCGAGAAATTGTCGAGCAGGTAGCCGAGCTGCCACATCGCCGCCAGCGTGCCGGCGATCGACAACGGGACGGTGACGGCCGCGGCCAGGGTCGGCACCAAGCGGCGCATGAACAGCAGCACGACCAGCAACACCAGCACGACCGACGCCATGAGCGAGAACTGCACGTCGTCCACGCTGGCGCGGATCGTGGTGGTGCGATCGGAGGTGACGGAGACGCGGATGTCCGGCGGCATCCAGGCGAGCAGATGCGGCAGCTCCGCCTTGATGCGATCGGTCGTCTCGATGACGTTCGCGCCGGCGACCTTGCTGATATAGAGCAGGATCGCCGGCGTCCGGCCGTTCCACGCGGCGAGCCGCACGTTGGCCACGCCGTCCACCACGCTGGCGACGTCGGATAGCCGCAGCGCGGAGCCGTTCTGCGACTTGATCACCAGGCTGGCGTAGTCCCTGGCCTGCGTCATCTGTCCATTTACCGCGATGTCCTCCGCGCGGTTGGCGCCTTCGAAGCTGCCCGTCGCCTCCGTCACGTTGGCGTTGCGGATGGCGGTGAACACGTCCTGCGCCGACAGGCTGGCCGCCCGCAGCGCGCCGGGGTTCAGCCGTACGCGCACCGCGGGCTTTTCGGCGCCGTTGATCGTCACCTGGCTCACGCCGTCGAGCTGTGACAGGCGTTGGCCGAGAATGGTGTCCGCCGCGTCGTACACCTGGCCCGGCGAGAGCGTGTCGGAGGTGAGCGCGAGGGTGAGGATGGGCGCCTCGGCCGGATTGAATTTCCGATAGAACGGCCGGGTCGGCAGGTCGGACGGCAGGTCGGTGATGGCGGCGTTGAGGGCGGCCTGCACGTCGTGCGCGGCGCCTTCGATCGGGCGGTCGATGTCGAACTGGATGACGATGGAAGTGGAGCCGATGGCCGAGGTGGAGGTGATCTCGGTCACGCCGGGTATCTCGCCGAGCCGTCGCTCGAGCGGCGCCGCGATGGAGGTTGCCATGGTCTCCGGGTCGGCCCCGGGGCGGCTGGCGAACACGACGATGGTGGGGATGTCGACCGAGGGCAGCGGCGAGATGGGCAGGAAGTCGTACGCGACCGCGCCGGCCAGCAGCAGCCCGATGGCGAGCAACGCGGTCCCGATCGGGCGCATGATGAAGATGGTGGAGAAATCCACTTAGGGACGGCCTACTGCCTGCTCCCTCTCCCGCCTGCGGGAGAGGGTCGGGGTGAGGGGAGAGGCGCAAGCAAGTCCCCTCACCCAACCCTCTCCCGCAAACGGGAGAGGGCTTTCTAAAAGAAGGAACAGCCTCACTCTGCCGCCACCGGCTGCATCGGGCCGGAGAACCGCATCCGCAGCCGCTCGAACGTCACGTAGATCACCGGCGTGGTGTACAGCGTCAGCACCTGGCTCAGCAGCAGCCCGCCCACGATCGTCACGCCAAGCGGGAACCGCAGCTCCGACCCGGTGCCATGCTCCAGCACCAGCGGCAGCGCGCCCAGCAGCGCGGCGAACGTCGTCATCATGATCGGGCGGAAGCGCAGCAGGCACGCCTCCTCGATCGCGGCCTCCGGCGACAGGCCGCGGGTGCGTTCCGCTTCCACGGCGAAATCGATCATCATGATCGCGTTCTTCTTCACGATGCCCATCAGCAGCACGATGCCGACCAGAGCCACCAGCGACAGGTCCAGCCCGAACACCATCAACGCCAGCAGCGCGCCGATCCCCGCGGACGGCAGGGTGGACAGGATCGTCACCGGGTGGATCGTGCTCTCGTACAGCACGCCCAGCACGATGTAGATCACCACCACCGCAGCCAAGATCAGCCACGGCTCGGACGACAGCGAGCGCTGGAACTCGGCCGCGTCGCCGCCGAAGCTGCCGTTCACCGTTTCCGGCATGCCGATCGCGTCCTCGGCGGCGCGCACCGCCACCACGGCGTCGCCGAGCGAGGCGCCCTCCGCCAGGTCGAACGACAGCGTCACCGACGGGAACTGCTGCTCGTGCGTGATCGACAGCGGGCCGACGGTGCGGCTGATCGTGGCCACCGCCGACAGCGGCACCAGCGATTGCGCGGCGCCCGACACGGTGGCGCCGCTGGTGGTGCTCTGCCCCTGCGCCGACAGCACGCCGGGCACGCGCAGCCGCAGCAGCGACGCCGGGTCCGCCTGCCATGACGGGTCCGCCTCCAGCACCACGCGGTATTGGTTGGCCTGGGAGAAGATGGTGCTGATCTGCCGCTGGCCGAAGCTGTCGTACAACACGTCCTGGATCGTCTGCATCGGCACGCCCAGGCGTTGCGCCGCCTCCCGGTCGACCGTCACCTTCGTCACCAGGCCCTCGTCCTGCTGGTCGGTGGCGACGTCGCGCAGGCCGGCCGTAGTCTGCAGCCGGGCCAGCAGGCGCGGCGCCCAGGCGGCCAGCTCCGCCGCGTCCGTGTCGACCAGCGTATACTGGTACTGCGTGCGGCTGACCCGGGTGCCGATCTGGATGTCCTGCACCGGCTGCGTGAACACGGACAGCCCGACCAGCCCGTTCGCCATGCCCTGCAAGCGCGCCTGCACGACTTCGATCGGGTCGCGCTGCGGCCGCGGCTTGAGGGCGATGGTCAGCCGCCCGGCGTTCGGCGTGGGGTTGATCGTCCCGGCGCCGACGAACGACACCACGCTGGCCACCGCCGGGTCGGCCTGCACCTGCGCGGCGAAGCGGGCCTGCAGCTTGGCGATGGCGGGGATGGAGATGGCCTGGCTCGCCTCCGTCACGGCGACGATGACGCCGGTGTCCTGCGCCGGCAGGAAGCCCTTGGGAATCGCCACGTACAGCAGCAGCGTGCCCACCAGCGTGCCGGCTGCGATCAGCAGCACCAGCGGTTGCGCGGCCAGCGCCCAGCCCAGCGTGCGGCGGTAGCCGTTGGTGGTGCGGCGGAACGCGCCCTCGAACACGCGGGCGACCAGGTTCGGGCGGTGCGCGTGGTCGATCGGGCGCAGCAGCCGGCCGCACATCATCGGCGTCAGGGTCAGCGACACCACCGCGGACACGACGACGGAAACGGCCAGCGTCACTGCGAACTCGTTGAACAGGCGCCCGACCACGCCCGTCATGAACAGCAGCGGGATGAACACCGCCACCAGCGAGACGGTGAGCGAGACGATGGTGAAGCCGATCTGCGCCGCGCCCTGGTAGGCGGCGCGCAGCGGGGGCACGCCGTTCTCGATGTAGCGCACGACGTTCTCGATCATGACGATCGCGTCGTCGACCACGAACCCGGTCGAGACGGTCAGCGCCATCAGCGAGAGGTTGTCCAGCGCGTAGCCGAGCGCCGACATGACGCCGAACGTGCCGATCAGCGACAGCGGCAGGGCGATCCCGGGGATGACGGTGGCGCGCCACGATCCGAGGAACAGGTAGATGACCGCGATCACCAGCACGATCGCCAGCATCAGCGTGAACTGCACGTCGGCGACGGAGGCGCGGATGGTCTCGGTGCGGTCGGTCACCACAGTCAGCCGCACGCCTGTGGGCAGCGAGCGCTCGAGCTGCGGCAACGCGGCCTGGATGTCCGCCACGGTCTGCACGATGTTGGCGCCGGGCTGGCGCTGGATGTCGAGCACCACGGCCGGATGCCCGTTCAGCGAGGACATGGCGCGGGTGTTCTCCATGTCCGCAACCACGGCGCCGACGTCGCGCAGACGCAGCGGGGCGGCGTCCTTGTAGCTGATCACCAGGTTGCGGTAAGCGTCCGGCGTCAGCAGCTGGTCGTTGCTGCCCAGGGAGAAGGCCTGCGCGTGGCCGTCGAAGCCGCCCTTCGCCCCGTTCACGTTGGCGGCGGACACCGCGGTGCGGACATCCTCCATCGACAGATTGTAGGAGGCCAGGCGCGCCGGATCGATCCGCACGCGAATGGCGCGGCGCAACCCGCCCTGCACGGTGACCTTGCCGACACCCACGATCTGGCTGAGCTTGGGCTGCAGCAGCGTGTCCGCCGCGTCCGCGACCAGGTCGAGCGGGACGGAATCCGAGGTCAGCCCGAGGGTGATGATCGGCGCGTCGGCCGGGTTCACCTTCGAGTAGACGGGCGGGTAGGGCAGGGTGGATGGCAGCGTGCCGGCGGCGGCGTTGATCGCAGCCTGCACGTCCTGCGCGGCGCCGTCGATGGAGCGCGACAGGTTGAACTGCAGCGTGATCTGGCTGACGCCCTCGCTGCTGGTGCTCTGCATCGACGACAGCCCGGTGATCTCGCCGAATTGGCGTTCGAGGCTGGCGGTGATGAGGGTGGCGGTCACCTCCGGGCTCGCGCCAGGCAGCTGGGTCGAGACCTCGATGGTGGGGAAGTCCACCTGCGGCAGCGCCGACACGGGAAGCGCGCTGTAGCCGAGCAACCCGGCGAGCAGAACCGCCACAGCCAGCAGGGACGTGGCGATCGGCCGCGCAATGAAGGGAGCGGAAATATTCACCTGAAAAGTCCTCTCCCGCTCGCGGGAAAGGGTTGGGTGAGGGGGCTTGCAACCCGGCTGACGTTCAGGCCGCGCGCCCCCTCACCCCGACCCTCTCCCGCAGGCGGAAGAGGGAGAAGCAGAAGGATCAAGGCGCGGCGGCCGCGCGCTGGCGGCCCTGGCCGGGCGCGCGGCGACGACGCGCAGGCGCCTCCTCCGCAGAGGGAGAGCCGCTCGGGTCTTGCACCTTCACCTTCGCGCCGTCGGTCAGCCGCGCCGCGCCGTCCGTCACCACGCGCTCGCCCGGCTCCAGCCCGGCGGTCACCACGGACACCGTCTCGTCCTCGTGCCCCATCTGCACGGTCTTGCGCGTGACGGTGTCGTCCCGGTTCAAAAGGTATACGTAGGCGCCCTGCGGCCCGCGCTGCACCGCGGTGGGGGGCACCGTCACGACGCCGCGCTCGGTGTCGACCAGCAGGCGCGTGTTGACGAAACCGCCGGGCCACAGCGCCAGCGCGGCGTTGGGGAAGGTCGCCTTCAGCTTGATGGTGCCCGTCGACTGGTCGACCGTGTTGTCCAGCACCGCCACCACGCCGGTGTCCAGCACGGCGCGGCCCTCGTTGGCCACGCCCTGCGGCAGCGCCAGCACTTGCGGCACGCCGTTGCGGATCGCGGCGGCCACCACGCCCAGGGTCTGCTGCGGCAGGTTGAACACGACGGAGATCGGCTGCAGCTGGGTGACGATGGTCAACGGCGTGGTGTCGGCGGCATGCACGATGTTCCCGGAATCCACTTGCCGGATGCCGGTGCGGCCGTCCAGCGGGCTGGCGATGGTGGTGTAGGACAGGTTGGTCCGGGCGGTGTCGATCTGCGCCTGGTCCTGGCGCACGATCGCCTCGTCCTGCGCCACGGTGGCCTTCTGGGTGTCGGACGTCTGGGCGGAGGTGTAGGCGGTCGCGACCAGCTTCTGATACCGCGCCAGGTCCACGCGGGCGTTGGCCAGGTTCGCCTCGTCCTGCGCCTTCTTCGCCGTCATCTGGTCCAACGCGGCCTGGTAGGGCCGGGCGTCGATGCGGGCCAGGACGTCCCCGGCGCGCACGTCCTGGCCCTCCTTGAACAGCACGGCGATCAGAGGGCCGTCGATCATCGGTTTGATGCTGACCGTGTTGAACGCCTGCACCGTGCCCAGCGCGTCCAGGTACACCGGCACGTCCGCGCGCGCTGCGGCGGCGACCAGCACGGGGACCGGGTCGTCGCTGACGCCCCGGCGGCCGCGCCGGTTGCCGCGGCCGGCCTGCGCCGTCTGCTCGGTGGCGGGCGCGCGGATGAACTCGTACCACGCGGCCGCGCCGGCGACGCCCAGCGCCAGCAACAAGATGATCACACGGCCGAGTTTCATGTGGTTCCAACGTTCGTCGGCAGCATCCAGCCGCCGCCAAGCGCCTTATAGAGGTTGATGAGCGCCTGGAAATGCGCAAGCCGGGCCTGCACGAAGTTGGCCTGGTCGGCGAACAGGGTGGTCTGCGTATTCAGCACCGTGGTGATGTCCACCGTCCCGGCCGCCAGCTGGGCCCGCGCGATGTCCGCCGCGCGCTGCGCCACCGTCACCGCCTGGCGCTGCAACACCTCCTGCTGAGCGGCGTAGCGGACGGCGACGAGATAGGTCTCCGCGTCCTGGAACGCCTGCAGGGCAGCCTGGCGATAGTCGGCCACCAGTTCGGCGAATCGACCTTTGGCCTGGTCCAGATCACCTTGCTTGAGCCCATTGTCGAAGATCGTTTGGGTGAGAGAGGCGGCGGCGGTGAACAGCAGGCTGCCCGGGCCGAGCAGGGTGGTCAGCGCCAGGCTCTCGATGCCGCCTTGCGCGGTCAGCGTCACCGAGGGGAAGAACGCGGCGCGGGCGGCGCGGACGTTGCCGTTCTGCGCCAGCAGGCTGGCCTCGGCGGACGCCACGTCCGGACGGCGCGCCAGCAGCTCGGACGGCAGACCGCCGCCCACCGCCGGCGCCGGAAGGCCGGCCAGCGTGTCGGCTTTGATGGTGATCGACTCCGGCGGGCGGCCCACCAGCGTGGCGAGCGCGATCACCTGCTGCTGCATCTGGCTCTGGAAGCCGGGGATTTGCGCGGCCTGGCCGGCGACCAGCGCCTCCTGTTGCGCCACGTCCAGCGCGGTGGCGGTGCCGACCTCCACGCGGACCTGGAACACCTTCAGCGTCGACTGGGCGTCCTGCAGGTTGCGGCGGGCCACGTCCAACTGGTCCGCGGCGCCCAGCGCGTTGAAGTAGGTGGTGGCGACCGAGGTCACGACGGTCAGCGCGACGTTGGCCTGGTCGAACCGGCTGAACAGCGCCGAGGCCTGCGCCGACTCGAACGTCGCACGATTTTTGCCCCAGAAATCCACCTCGTAGCTGACGGCGCCCTGCACGCTGTACTGCCGGCTGTCGGTGTAGCGGCTGCCGCTGGCGCCCGTGACGACCGTGGTGCCGGTGCTGCCCGTGGTTTGCGTCGTGGTGCCCGACCCGGTGCTGGTGGTGGAGGTGACGCCGCCCGTGCCGGTTGTCACGCCCGAGATAGCGCCGCCGCGGGACGAACCGATGCGGCTGTAGCTGGCGTTGCCGGTGCCGTTCACCGTCGGCAGCAGCGGGGAGCCGTTGATCGAAACCTGCGCGTCCGCCTGCACCACTCGGGCGGCGGCGGCGGCCAGGTTCTGGTTGTTGGCGCGCGCGTCCTCGATCAGCCGGTCCAGTTCCGGCGAACCGAACGCGCGCCACCAGCCGACTGCCGGCCAGGCGGCCTGCGCGCTCTCCACGGTGCCGCGGAAAGCGGCGGGGATGGCGAGCGCCGGGCGTTGATAGTCCGGCCCGAGATCACAGGCGGCCAGCGGCAGCGCGAGCAGGATGGACAGCGACAAGAAGGGCGGCTTCCGCAGCGTGGCAGTCCTCGTTTGGCGGGTGACGGGCCTGAGTAGCACAAATCAAGACGTGTGATGTAACGCCCAGATTGCGATGGCGAGAGCCGAGGCAATGCCGATCGCGCAGGCCCGCCGATACAGGCGCAGCGCCCGCCGAATGTCGGCGGCGTCGGCGCAGGCGCGCCCATCTCCCATCCAAGCGTCATCCACCCTGACCGAGCCGTAGGTTCGCGGCCCGGCCAGGCGCAGGCCGAGCGCGCCGGCCATCGCCGCCTCCGGCCAACCGGCGTTTGGCGAGCGGTGCCGCCCGGCATCGCGCAGGACGGCCCGTGCCGCGGCGGCGAAGCGGCCCAGGCTGGCCAGCGCCAAAAGCAGCGCGGCGAGGCGGGAGGCGGGCAGGTTGACCAGGTCGTCCAGCCGCGCCGCGGCCCAGCCGAACGCCTCGTGCCGCGGCGTGCGATGCCCGATCATGCTGTCGGCGGTGTTGATCGCCTTATACAGCGCGATGCCGGGCAGGCCGAGCAGGGCGCACCACAGCGCGGGCGCCACCACGCCGTCGGCGAAGTTCTCCGCCAGGCTCTCCACGGCGGCGCGGGCGACCGCTGGCGCGTCCAGGCTTTCCGGGTTGCGGCCGACGATGTGCGACACCGCCGCGCGGCCCTCCGCCAGGCCGCGGGGCAGCGCGGCGGCGACGGCGGCGACGTGGTCGTGCAGGCTGCGCTGGGCCAGCAGGGTGGACGCCGCGAGCGCCAGCAGCGCGAGCGCGGCCGGGCGAGGCAGCCAATGCAGCAGCGCCGCCTGCAGCGCCCAGGCCGGCAGCCCGGCGACCGCCAGCACCGCCAGCAACGCCGCCACCCCCTTCGCGCGTCGTGCGCGGCCCCGGTTGAGCGTTCCGTCCAGCCATGCGATGGCTGCGCCGACCCAGGTCACCGGGTGGCCGATGCGACGCAGCAGGCCGGCGGGGTAACCGAATGCCGCCTCGGTGAGCGACGCGCACGCGGCAAGGAGCAGTGTGGTGGCCACGGAGTTCGGGCTTTAGCATGACGTGGCCCATCCCGCACGGCGACGACCCGGCGTTCCCCCAGTGGACAGCTTCTGCATCGGAGGCGACAAGCCCAAGATGTTGTTGAGTGGCAATATCGACGTGGTCGAACAGCACCGGGTGGTGGGCTGGGCGGTCGATGACGGCAATCCCGACGCTCCCGTCACGCTGCACGTGACGATCGACGGCCAGCCGCCGCTGGTGGTGGTGGCCGACGACTATCGCCCCGACCTGGAGCGGGCCGGCTATGGCGACGGACGCCACGGCTTCAGCTTCGATCTGCCCAGCCTTCCCGGCCTGAACGCCCATCGCGTGCAGGTGCAGCGGGAAGATGGCGCGCACCTCCGCGGCTCACCGTTCGACACGCCGCCCTCGATGCGTTTCGACGAGGCGTTCAAGGCGGGGCTCAGCCGGATGCTGGCGGATGTCGGTTCGGCGGACGAGCTGCTGCCGCGGGCGGCCTTCCTTGCGCAGTCCGCCGACCGGCTGCTGCAGATGCGGGCAGACGAGCGGAGCGGGGCGCCCGGCGCGCTGGCGGCATGGCAGCTGCGCGCCCGCTGGACCGGCCAGCCGCCGCCGCCGCAGCCCGGCAAGCGCGCCCTGGTGATCGCCGCCGCTATTTCGGCCGGGAAGCGGGACGACGATGCGCGGGGCTTGGCCGGGCACATGGCGTCGCTGCAGCGCCTCGGCTACCGCGTGGTGTTCGCGCCCTCGGACATGGCGGACGGCTCCGATGGCAAAGGCGCGGCGGCGCTCGAGGCTGCCGGGATCGCCTGCTGCTGCGCGCCCTGGTGCGGCTCGGTGGAAGAGGTGCTGCGGCGCGAGCGGGACAGCTTCGACGTGGCGTACCTGCGCAACACGCCGGCCGCCGCCTACCTGCCGCTCGTCCGCCTGCACCAGCCGCGCGCCGTGGTCGTGCTGGGCCTGGACAAGCTGCATCACCTCCGCCTGGCCGAGGAGGCCGTCCTGCAGCAGCGGGCGGAGTTGGCGGAGGAGAGCCGCCGGATGCGGGAGGCGGAGCTGTCGGCCGCGCGGCTCGCCGACGCCGTGCTCACGCCATCGGCGATGGAGGCGGCGGCGCTGGGCCGCAGCCTGCCCGCTGGCCGGGTGCGCGCGGCGCCGTGGGCCGTTCCGCTGAGCCCGACCGCCACGCCGTTGGCGGAGCGCGTAGGCCTGGCCTATATCGGCGACTTCGCCAGGCAGGCCGATGTGGCCGCGGCCTGGTGGGTGGTGCAGACGCTGCTGCCGGCGCTGCAGGCGCGCGACCCGGCGATCACCTGCCTGCTGGTGGGCGACGGCATGCCCGACACCCTGCGCGCCGTCGCCGCAGCCGGCGTGCGCGTGCTGGATGGCGGGCGCGACCTGGCGGAGGTGTTCGGCCAGGTGCGCCTGACGGTTGCGCCTAGGTCGCCAAACGTCGGCGACGCGATGGCTCTCGGGCCGGTGCTGGACAGCCTGGCCGCGGGCGTGCCGTGCGTGTGCCTTCCGCCGGTGGCGCGCGCGTTGGGCTGGGAGGGGGCCTTGCTGGAGATGGTGAGCGAGCGGGACGGGATCGCGGACGTTGCGGCGCGGTTGCACGCGGATTTCGGGTTCAACGCTGCGTGCGGCCAGGCGGGCTTGTCCCACGCCGCCGCCAATGCTTCGGAGATGATGGTCGACGCGGCCATGGTGGAGGCGCTTGGCTCGACGACCGGACTTCCACCTGACAGGGTTTGTTAGAGCCCCTTGCTGCATTCCGTTTGGTGTGCGTGCATGTGGACCGGGCTGTTTCGGCCAGAGACGCGATGATCTGGAGGGTGGAGGCATGACGATCCGAAGCTCGGGCGACGGAACCCAAAAGGTCACCGTCATCGCCAACTGTCATGCCGGGCCACTTGCGCAGTTGCTGGCCTTTGCGGGTCGTGGCCTCGATGTGGATGGGATTTTTATCGACACTTGGCACAATCCCGACTCCGAATGTCGACAGAAGGCAGACGCTTTGCTGGTCGACGCAGGCCCGGACGACATTGTCTTCGCGTTCAATCTGAGCAGCGAGTTCGGCACGCTCGAGACCAGTCATTTGCGCTCGGCCTTAGGTGAACGGATGACGACGTTCACGAATGTTCGCTTCGATGGAGTGCATCCAGACCAGTCTTACTTCGGGCCGTTCGGCGGTCGCTGGCCTAACTTTCTCTCGGAGTATCACAGCAAGATCGTGGTCCACAGCTTCGCCGCGGGGCGTAGCGTCGCTGATTGCCTGAGCCTCTTCAACGGCAAAGTCTACGAAAGGCTCGGTTACTATGACATCTTCGATCGCTCGGCGGCTGAACTGCTGCGGCGGGATGCCATGTGCGACGTGAAGTTTGCGGAGACATTCCTCGATCTAGTCAGGAACGAGTACAGCCTCCTCACATTCAATCATCCTACGAGCATCGTTTTCGACAATCTGACGCGTATGCTTTGCGCCCATCGATCGCTCCCGTTTCTTCAGTTTGAGCCGACGCTCTACCCTAACCCGCTTGTTCAGGTGGTGATCTGGCCGGTCCTTGACGAGGTCGCCGAGCATCATCGGTTGCCATATCGCACGCCGCAGTATTTTGTCGCTCCTCCGGGCGGATACGTTGCGTCAGGGTCGAGGTCGATCTCCTTGGAAGACTACGTCGCCAAATGTTACCACTTCTACGAGACGCGCCTGCCGAGAGACCACTTTGTCGAAACTGCTCATCAAGCTGACCTCGACGGCGTTTTTCGCGGTGTTTTGGCTTGACCTGAGCGGACTGGATTCGTGCCGCTTCGCTTGCGTTATCGGATCGTTCTTGAAGCGCTCGGTAGGAGTGTTTAAGCGCTTCAATGAACATCAAGCATCTGCTAGGTCAGATAGGGTGAAACGCTGGATCATGTGACGCCGATTTGCCTATCGAGATACTGCTCCTCCGCTGTTAAAAGGTCGCCCGAGTTGTCGCAATCATCCAAGCACGGTAGTTCGCTCATTGTAGTCCGAACCAATAAGCTGGACGCGATGACTCGTGAGTTGTTGGACAATCTCTCGAAGGTCACAGACTTCACCGTGATCATCTGCGGCGATGAGAGCAGTGCCGTCATCGATGAGGTTCCGAACGTTCGGAAAGTCGTGGTATCAAAGTCGCGATACCTTGAAATGGGGCTGTTCGTAGAGCACGACACCATGTGGCGCTGTGGCGACTATTGTTTATATGCGGTGATGCAGGATCTTCCAGGTTTCGATCGGGTCTGGATGATTGAGCCCGATGTCTATATAAATGCCGACATAAACTGTTTCTTCCATGAGATGGAACAGGCTGTCCTCGGTTTCGACTTCATAGCTGTTCGATTCTCGAAGTCGAACGAGACTTCGCCATGGCAGGAAACCATGGAGCCGTTCTACGTAGAACGGTACATCTGCCAATATCCTCTCGTGTCCGTCACGTATCGGGCAATCAAAACGTTGCTTGAGCAGCGCCTGCGAATGTCAAAATTTTTCTTACGTGAAATGGAGATATCGGGTAAACTGGCGACACCGTACCCTAATGACGAAGCATTTACGGCAACGGTCTGCATGAATACTGGCTACAGTTGCGCCGACCTGAATTCATTTGGCATCACTCGCTACGACAGCGACACCTTCTCTTTCCTGGTTCCATCATCTCGGAAATATTTGGAACTTAGCCCACCAGATCAGATGGTTTACCATCCCGTCGTATCGGGAGATCCTTTCAAGGCAAAGGCCGACTTTCTCTTGGAATACTGCCGGGATAAAGTTGGGCAACAGGACCGTCCCAGAGTGTTGCGACCAGTCCTTGAGACTATCGGCCATAAACTGGCGATCGAGGTCAGCTATGAATACGCAGTTGCGTACCTGAGTACAGCCGAGGCCCTGCTGGCGAGTTCAGCTCCGTAGTCGATCATGCCGAAACGGCTTGGCCGTCTTGGCGGCGAATGGTCAAACGCTAGCGCGGCGGAACGGCAGGGAGCGGATGACGGGCTTGGCAGCCTCATACAGATCCTGCCAAGCCATGTGGAAATTGAGCCGGGTGTGATGCTGTCCGGCGAGAGGCTCGTCGGCAACGAACTCGGCAGCCAAGTGCATCGTATCGGAAACGTCTGCGCGAAACAGTGGATTGTGCCAAACACGCAGCGCCCACTTGTCTGTGCTGGTTTCGTCGAGCACGGCGCGGTTTGAATACGCCACACCGGGCAGGTTGGACAGCCATTTGTAAAGCGTCATCCCGGAGCCGCTCGGCGCGATGAACATATCGGCGGCGTCCACCAGCGTGATGGCCTCCGCCAGCGTCCGCCCTACGCTGAACCAAACCGGCATGTCCGGCGGGCATCTGGCTTTAATGTCGTTGGCCATCTCAAGTTCCGCATCGAGCGACATCCACTCCGTCGTCCAGCCTTTCGTGGTGTCGTTGCTGAGCCCGTCGAGGATGCAGCCGGCGTTGGGGAAATCCTCCCGTATGCGCGTGAATAGCGCGGACAAGCCCTCCCGTTGCTCGATCCAAGCGCGATTGTTCAGTCGCACGGTGGCCACGATTAGCGGCCAGGTTGCGGCCTTGAGACCGTCGATCTGCGCAAGCAACTCCGCGGAGCAGTTCTTCCTGGCGCGCCCAAGAACACGGTCGATGAAATCGGTTGTGAAGAACTCATCCTTCACTGCGAAAAGAAGTAGATTGCGGCTCATCATTCGAAGGAAGATGTCTTCCTCACGGATCACGTAGGTGACCATCCCTGGATTTGGGATCGCTTCGGGAAACAGCTCGACGAGCGACCCAAAAAAGTCCTGCCGCTCGAACGTGATGAATTCGGAAATCCTGCTGCAATCCGCGAGCCGCAGAGTGTTGGCCCATCCTGTCTGGAGGTTCCACAGGTTATGGGCGATGTGCGGACAAAAGAAGTCCACTAGAGCAATGGAACGCTCGTCGCCTGCGGCGAGATAGGCGACATAGGCGGCTGCGTGCGACAGGCACATGCGGTAGGTCCGCGCCGTCTCAGCGATGATTTCGGCCGGGCTCACGCCGGCATTTATGTAGACGATCAGCTTGCGCGCGGGAAACACCCACGCGGTTTCGAGGTCCACCACAACCATCGTCACCCCGATCTGGGATGTCAGGCAAACCTCGTCGCCATGCCGGTGCACGTACCACTCGCGGCCGATCGAACTATGGACGGCTTCGCGCATCCCGGTGAACGGGCTCAGAATAGTTCCCGCGCCCACCACGGACGCGGCTGCAATGGCTTGGCTTCGCGTGGACGCTTTCTCGCCAGGATCGCTGGGAGTTGGCAATGATGCCTCGGCAAGTGCGCGATGGCCGCCCAAGGCCGTCTTCACGAACGGCTCAGCCAAGAACTGCAGCGCCGGATCCGATGCAGTCGAACCGTCGAGCCGAATGATCTGATAGTGGTCCCGTATGAACGAGAGACAGTCGGCTTCGGTCGGCGCCGCCATATCCAATGCCTCGTGGCGCAGGAACATGTCCAACACGGCCTCGTGCAGCCCAGCATCAGTCGCCGGCGAGGCGTGGTTTGGCGAGTGCAATTGCGTCTCCAGCATCGTTAGGTCAACTCAGCATATGGCCATGACATAGAAGCGAAGTGGTGATCCGGCGAGACCAAGGACGTAACGAGGCAGCAGAGCTGACGCTCGCCTAGCTCTGCACCGCGGCTTTTCTTCGCTGCTTTCGCACGGGTGGCGGCGTCGGGCTGAGCCAGTCAGTCGAGCTCGGAGCATCGAACAGCGACAAGGGCGTCGCGAACGTCGTGACGTCCTGTTCTTCGCAGAGCGCCATTTGCGAGCCCTTGCGGCGGCGCTTGAAATGCATGGTGCCCGGCACCGGACGGTGCGGGATGCCGGCGTTCAACGTCATCATGTTCCAATGCCAGTCCTCGTGGCCATATCCAGCCTCGAGGTCGTTGGCGCGGAACGGGAAGCGGGTGAGCACGGAGCGATCCACCAGGCACATAGCGTCCCAGTAATTGCCGATCATCAGATAGTCGCGCTCGAAATCCGGATCCTCGCTGTCGGCATGCCACCACGTCTGCCGGACGGCGCCAAACACCATGTTCACCTCGGAGTGGCATGCGATCGGGCGGGGTTGCGCCCGAGCGAACGCCATTGCGCGGGTTAGCCAGTCGAAGCCCCACAGATCGTCCCCGTCAAGGAACGACACGTGCTCGCCCCGCGCCGCCGCCACGCCGGCGTTGCGGGTCTGCCCCGGGTCGCCGCAATCCGTCTCCAGCACGGGAACGCCGATGCTGCCGG
>CAXTBW010000045.1:11896-31437 GCA_964242925.1 uncultured Acetobacteraceae bacterium | reverse complement strand
GATGCAGCGGACTGCAAATCCGCGTATGCCGGTTCGATTCCGGCCCGGACCTCCAAGCAACGAAGCGCTGCTCGCCACCCAGCCTCGGCGTCGGCGCCGACTACCTCTCGCCGTGAAGCGAGGCCCGCTGGTTGGTCGAGGGGTCGGCAGCCTTGTCCATCGAGGAGCGGAGGGTTTCGGCATCCCTCACGTCGGCGCCGGCCCCGGACAACGGATCGCTCTCGCCACCTACTCCCGAGGCAGTTCCGCCACTCTCGTGGTTCCGCTTGGTCGAGATGCGGGTCCACAACAGGAAAGCCACCAGAAGCACAAACGTGCCGAGCGCCAGCGTGAGAATCCAGTCCATTCCACCCTCCGACTATTCGTTCAGCCTGGCTGATTAAGTTCCAGGAAACGACAAAGTTGCGGGTTCGCTTCGATCTCCGACGGCGCGCCGCCCTCAGTCCGGGTCGCCGGAAACCCCGGCATGCACGGGCGGACGGGTCAACGGCCCGGTCTGTTTCGCAACGTCGGGGCCCGGATTATCGCCCAGATACAACCGTGAACATCCGGCGAGCACGAAGGCTGCAACGACCAGGCCGCACCAACGCCGTTGCTGAGGCGTCATGCCGCCCCCGCCTCGACGCCTTCGGCAGGCGGATGAACGCACACCATCTCGATTCGCGCCAGCAACTCGCCAAGCCGGAACGGCTTGCGGACGATTTGCTCGAGCGTCAAACCCTCGCTCGTCAGGCCGGTGAGATCGGCATAGCCGGTTGCAAGCAGTGTTGGCAGCCGCGGCCAGCGGCGCCGGACCAAGTCGAGCATCTCGTTGCCGGCCATTCCCGGCATCGCATGATCCGCGATCAATAGCCCGATGTGCGCGCTCTGCCGTTCCAGCACCGCCAGGCCCTCCTCCGCGCTGGCGGCGACCACGACCGTGTAGCCGCTCTCCGTCAGATTGAGAGCAGTCACCTCGCGCACCTCCTCGTCGTCGTCCACCAGCAATACCGATTGGTCGCGCGCCAGCGCTGGGACCGTATGGTTTATATCGACCATAAGCTGCACTGGCGGACTCTCGCTGCGCGGCAGCAACAGCGTCACCACGGCGCCTTCTCCTGGATGACTTTCGATGGCGATGTTGCCGCCCGATTGCTGCATCAAGCCATGCACCTGCGATAGGCCAAGCCCCGATGCCGCCCCTGCCGGCCTGGTGGTGAAGAACGGCTCGAACGCGCGTGAAAGCACTTCCTTCGACATGCCGTGCCCTGAGTCGCTGACAACAACGCGCACGTACTGCCCGGGCGCGACGCCGGACGGGCCCGCGCCCGGCGCCACCGTTGCGTTGCTGGCCGAGATGGCCAACCGTCCACCAAGCGGCATGGCGCTGCGCGCGTTCAACGCCAGGTTCAACAGCGCGGTCTCGAACTGGTTCGGGTCGAGCAGCACCGGCCACAGATCGTTCGCCACCCGCGACTGAATCCGCACGGACGGCCCCAGCGTGCTGGCGAGCAAACCCGTCATCCCATCGATCACCCCGACCAGGTCGACGCTGACCGCGAGCAGCGGCTGCTTGCGGGAGAACGACAGCAGTTGCGACGTCAATCGCGACCCGCGACTCACCGCCCGGCTGGCAACCTCCAATAGCCGCAATTGCCGCGGATCGTTCGTCATACGCTTGCGCAGCAGTTCGATGCTGCCGAGAATGACGGTCAGCAGGTTGTTGAAATCATGCGCCATCCCACCCGCGAGCTGGCCAACCGCCTGCAGCTTCTGCGCCTGCCGCAGGCCCGCCTCGCTCAACTCGCGCTCCGCGATCTCCACCTGGAGGCGATTGTTGCTCGCCAGCAGCGCGCGGGTTCGGTCGGCGACCCGGATCTCCAGCGCCTCGTTCAGGCCCTGCAACTCGGAGTGCTGCACTTGCAGCAACTCGGCCATCGTGTTGAACGCGTTGCCGAGTTGCGCGACCTCGCCGGCCGCGCCCGATGGCGTCCGGGCGCGCACGCTCAGATCGCCCTTGCCCCAGCGCCGGGCCGAAGCAAGCAGTTCGGCCGTGGGTCCGCGCAGGTAGCGCTGGCCGAACAGCAGCGCCAGCAGGAAGGAAGCCGCCATGCTGGCCAGCACGAGGAAGGTCCCGCGACGGGCGGCGTCGTCGATGCCGCCACTGACGCCAGCCACGTTCACCCGGGCGCCGACCGACAGGCCGGTCGCATCCGACCCGTTGCCGATGTAGCCAAACGCCCACTCCATCCCGTCAACGGCTTGCACGATCCGCGTGCTGGAAGCCGAACCCGGCGGCCCGCTCCGGCTTGCCTCCTGACCAGCGTCGTTGGCCGGTTCGAATGCCGGCGCGTCGTTCGGCGCACGCGCGACGAGTGCGCCGTTGCGGTCGCGCACGGCCGACACCGCATCCGGGCGTTGCGTGACCGCCCGCAGCGCGGCCCCGATCGCGGCGACGTCCAGCCCGGCGATCACCACGCCGGCCGCGCCGCCGTTGGCCGCCCCGAACGGCAGGGCGAAGCTCATCAGGTGAAAACCGTTGGTCGCCACGGACGACCCGACCGTGAAGCTGGCGGCCTGCAGCAGCGGCGCCGCGATCGCCGGCGCCGCATCCGGCGGGAAGCGTTCGGAGACGCTGCGGCAGAGCGGCGCGCCGTCGGGCTGCAGCACCTCGAGCAGCACGAGCTCTGGCAGTCCCGAACGCAGACGGTCAAGCCGCTCGCCGCACGACGGCGACCCGGCATCCAGGCCGCTGACCAGGACCATCGTCTGATGGACGGCGCCGACGACTTGCTCGACCGCGAGGCCCATCAACTGCGCCTGTTGCAGCGCGGCGTCCCGGGCCATCGCGCCGCGCTCCCGCCGGACCTCCAGGTTCACGTTCAACAACACGGCGAAAGGCGGAGCAGCCGCCAGCGCCACCAAACCGACCAGCCCGAACAGCAAGCTGCCACGCGCCGGAGCGGCGCGTTGGGAGGGCTTGCGAACGGCTACGGCGCGCTCCGCTGTCATTTTTTCCGGTCGACACGATCTGGCGTCGTCTTACGAGATGACGCGTGTATGCGCCATCGCCGTCATTGGAGGCGTATGCGTGGCGGTCGGGGATGCGAGAGGGGGGATTCGAACCCCCACGCCTTGCGGCGCACGATTTTGAGTCGCGTGCGTCTACCGTTCCGCCACTCTCGCATCGGCGCGACCATACCCATTTGCGTCCGCCTGGCAACGCGGCTACACAGCGCGTCGCGCAGCGATCCCGAATAGCTCAGTTGGTAGAGCAAGCGACTGTTAATCGCTCGGTCGTAGGTTCGAGTCCTACTTCGGGAGCCAGCGCAGCTGTCCCGTTGCCCCCATCTCGTCACGACAGCCGCCAGGATCCTGCATGACCTGCCTAACCAACGCCCGCATCGTGTTGGCGGACGCCGTGCTGACCGGAACCATCGTCCTCGACGGCGGCGTCATCCGCGACATCCAGCCGGGCGCGGCCAGCCTGCCCGGCGCGATCGACCTGGACGGCGACATCGTCATCGCCGGGGTGGTCGACCTGCACACCGACAACCTGGAACGCCAGGTGCAACCGCGCAGCAACGCCCGCTGGCCGTCGCGCTCCGCCATGGTGGCGCACGACGCGCAATGCGCGGCCGCCGGGGTGACGACGGTGCTCGACGCGCTGTGCCTCGGCGACCTCGGTTTCGACAAGGACCGCGTCCGCACGTTCCGCGAGGGCGTGGTGGACGGCGACGCGCTGGCCGCCGCGGACGTGCTGAAAAGCGACCACTACCTCCATCTGCGTTGCGAGATGCCTTCCAGCGACGTCATGGAGCTGCTGGACCCGGTCGCCGATCACCCGCGCGTCCGCATGATCAGCCTGATGGACCACTCCCCCGGCATGGGCCAATACGCGGACCTGACGTATTACCGGGCCTTGCGCGCGAAGGACGGCATGCGCGCCGCCGACATCGAGCGCCGCATCGACGAGTTGCAGGCGCAACGCGCCAGGCTGCGCGACCCGAACCGCCGGGCGCTGCTCGACCGCGTCCGGTCCGGCCAGGTGGTCTTGGCGAGCCACGACGACCGCACGGAGGAGGAGATCGAGGAGAACCACCGCGACGGCATCCGCATCAGCGAGTTCCCCGTCGCCATGGCGGCGGCGCGCGCGGCGCGGGCGTGCGGCATGCAGGTGATCGCAGGCGCCCCGAACATCGTGCGCGGCGGCAGCCATAGCGGCAACGTCGCCGCCGCCGACCTGGTGCGGGAGGGCGCCGTGGACGCCTTCGCCTCCGACTACGTGCCCGCCAGCCTGATCGAGGCAGCGTTCTGCTGCGTCGGCGAGACCGGCATCACCCTGGCCCAGGCCATCGCCATGATCACCGACCGCCCCGCCCAGATGGCCGGCCTGGCCGACCGCGGGCGGCTGGCGCCGGGGCTGCGGGCGGACATGGTGCGCGTGCGGCTGCATGACGGCTTGCCGATCGTGCGCCAAGTGTGGCGCGCCGGCGAGCGCGTGATCTGACCGCCCGCGTCGCGATCTACTACGCCCCGGCGCAGGACGACCCGCTGTGGGCCGCCGGATGCGACTGGCTTGGCCGCGACCCGGCGTCCGGCCGGCGCGCAACCGACCCGGACCGCGACGAGATCACCGCCGAACCGCGCCTATACGGCTTCCACGCGACCCTGAAGCCGCCGATGCGCCTGGCGCATGGCTGGGACGCACTGATGGACGACGCCGTGGCGCTTGCGGCCGGGATCGCGCCGTTCGACCTCCCGGCGCTAGCGGTGGCCGATCTCGGCGGCTTCCTCGCCTTGCGCGAGACGGCGCATTGCCCGGCGCTGCATGCGCTGGCGGATGCCTGCGTCACCGGGCTCGACCTCCATCGCGTTCCATCCGATGCGGTGGAAACTGCACGGCGGCGCAAAGCCAATCTGACGCCGCAGCAGGACGCCATGCTGCTCGACTGGGGCTACCCGCACGTGCTGGCCACCTGGCGCTTCCACATGACGATCACCCGGCGGCTGTCGCCGGAGCAGCGCGACACGGTGTTCCCCCAGGCGCAGGCGCACTTCGCCGCCGCCCTAGGCCGGCCTCGCACAGTGCGGGATGTGTGCCTGTTCACCCAGGCCGGACCGGACGCGCCGTTCCTCCTGGCCGAACGCCTCCCGCTCGGCGGTTAAGGGGCCGACAGCAACGCGAGACGCGGGTCAAACGCCACCAATCCTGCTTTAGTGGCGCTACGATCCCTGCATCGCGAACGAACCCGAGGGAGACGCCGCCATGTTCACCACCCGGCCGGAAATCGCAGGCACCTTCGGCGTCGTCGCCACCACCCACTGGCTTGCCAGCGCGGTCGGCCAGGCCGTGCTCGAACGGGGCGGGAACGCGTTCGACGCCGCAGCCGCCGCCGCTTTCACCCTGCAGATCGCCGAGCCGCACCTGAACGGCCCGGGCGGCGACGCCCCCATCATCATCCACGACGCAAGCACTGGCGCCCAATCGGTTATCTGCGGCCAGGGCCCCTCCGCCGACGCCGCCACGCCAGCCGCTTTCGACGCGCTCGGCCTCGACCTCATTCCCGGCACCGGCTTCCTGCCCGCCGTGGTGCCGGGCGCGTTCGCCGCATGGTGCCTGCTGCTGCGCGACTGGGGCACGTGGGAGCTGGCGGACATCCTGTCCTTCGCCATCGGCTATGCCGAGCGCGGCGTGCCGCTGGTGCCGCGGGTCTGCGCCACCATCGAGGGCGTGCGGCCGCTGTTCCAGCAGGAGTGGCCCAGCAGCGCCGCGATCTGGCTGCCCGGCGGCGACGTCCCCCCAGTCGACAAGCTGTTCGCCAACCCGGTGCTTGCGGGAACCTACCGCCGGGTGCTGCGCGAGGCCGTCGGCAGCTCCCGCGAGGCGCGCATCGAGGCGGCCCGGCGCGCCTGGTACGAGGGCTTCGTGGCGGAGGCGATCGGCGACTTCTTCGCCGCCGCGCCGATGCTGGACGTGTCCGGCCGGCGGCACCGCGGGCTGCTGACGGCGCAGGACCTGGCGCAGTGGCAACCGGGCGTGGAGCCGCCCGCCCGCTTCGACTACGCCGGCTGCACCATGCTGAAATGCGGCGTGTGGAGCCAAGGGCCGGTGTTCCTGCAGCAACTGGCCTTGCTGGCCGGGTTCGACGTGGCGGCGATGGACCCGCTCGGCGCCGACTTCGTGCACGTCGTCATCGAGTGCATGAAACTGGCCTACGCCGACCGCGAGGCGTTCTACGGCGACCCGGACTTCACCGACGTGCCGCTGGAGACGCTGCTGTCGCCCGCCTACAACGACGCGCGCCGTAAGCTCGTCGGCGAGACGGCGTCCATGGCGCTGCGGCCCGGCACGGTGGACGGACGCTCCCCCTGGGTCGACCACGACGCGGCCGGCCGCGACGAGATGCTCAGCCGCGTTCCCGGCGCCGGCGAGCCGACGGTGGCCCGCCTGGGCGTCAGCGGCGCCGACACGGTGCACATCGACGTCATCGACCGCTGGGGCAACATGGTCAGCGCCACGCCCTCCGGCGGCTGGCTGCAATCCTCGCCCGCCGTGCCCGGACTGGGCTTCTGCCTCGGCATTCGCGGGCAGATGTTCTGGCTGCGTCCCGGGCTGCCGAACAGCCTGCAACCGCGCAAGCGTCCGCGCACGACGCTGTCGCCCTCGATGGCGTTGCGCGACGGCAAGCCCTGGATGGCGTTCGGCACGCCCGGCGGCGAGCAGCAGGACCAGTGGTCGCCGATCTTCTTCTTGCGGCGGGTGCATCACCGCCTGGGCATCCAGGCGGCGATCGACATGCCGTCGTTCCACACGGAGCATTGGCCGAGCAGCTTCTGGCCCCGCGCCGCCCGCCCGGGCAAGCTGGTGCTGGAAGGCCGCTACGCCCCCGCCGTTCGCGACGACTTGGTGCGCCGCGGCCACCTGGTCACGATGGGGGAGGACTGGTCGGAAGGCCGGCTGTCCGGCGCCGACCTCGTGGATGGCGTGATGCATGCGGGCGCCAACCCGCGTGGAATGCAGGGTTACGCGGTCGGTCGTTAGGGCTTCGTTCATCAACCGGGCGCATGTTGATCGCATGATCGCGCCCAGTTCACTTCCCGCTTTCGCGCCCTCGGTGCAGCCGGCAACCCGGGTTGCGGCCACGCCGTCGGCCCGGTCCGATGCGGTGGGCTCGGGGCAGAAACCGTTGCAGCTGCCCCCAGCGCAGTCGGCGGCGCCCGGTCGCGGCACGCCGCGCGGCTCGCTGCTCGACCTCTCGGTGTAGCGCGCGCGCCACCGCGCGACAATTGATTACGTGGCCCTTGATCCTTGACGGTGCTGAAGTCACCATCGTCGCGTGCCCGACTTTGTCCGAACAGTGCCGGCCGGCGACACCATCGAGCGGCAAGTCTGCGCGACTTGCGGTTACGTGGCGTATGAGAACCCCAAGGTCGTCGTCGGGTCCGTCGTAGCGGATGACGGGCGCGTGCTGCTGTGCCGGCGCGCCATCGAGCCGCGGGCCGGCTACTGGACCTTGCCCGCCGGCTACCTCGAGATGAACGAGACCACCGCCGAGGGCGCCCGTCGCGAAGCTATGGAGGAGGCCGGCGCCGACATCGCGCTCGACGGCATCCTGGCGCTCTACGACGTCAGCCGCATCGGCCAAGTCCAGGTCTTGTACCGCGCCCGGTTCGCGAAGCCGGGCATCCAGGCCGGCGAGGAGAGCCTGGAAGTCGCAATGTTCGCCTGGGAGGATATCCCATGGGACGATCTTGCTTTTCCAACAGTCCGCTGGGCGCTCCACGCGTGGCGGGAAACCGGCGGCAACTCGCTGGGGGCTCCGTTCGGAAACCCGGCGGAGGACCTTCGCGGCATAAACCGGATCGTTCAGGCGGAGGGCGTATGATCGGCGCCATGCTTGCGCTGCCCCGCCTGCTCCCGGTTGGCCTGCTTGCCGCCGCCACGATCATCGGCGGCGCCGGACCGACCAACAGCTTCACGACCACGACGCCGATGCCGACTTTCACGGCGCCGGTCCGGCCCGCTCCGACCCCGCCGCAAGCCTTCACCACGGCGCCGACGCCGAACCAGGACGTCGATGCGCCGACCACCCGCGCGTCCGACGCGACATCGGTCTCGCCCGGCTTCTTCTACCGCCGCGACCAATATCGGGGCGAGGGATTGTCTCCCAGTTCGTCCGCGCAAACCCAGCAGGACCGCCGGGCCGTCCCGGGCGCCGGCATCAACCTGACAACCCCGCTGCACTGAGGCGTGCTGCGGGCGCTCACGGTGCTGGTAAGCTGCCAGTTCGCTGGCGAGGTCATCGCGCGCGCCGCCCGGATCCCGCTGCCCGGCCCGGTGATCGGCCTCGTCCTATTGCTCGTCATCCTCGTCGTGCGCGGCGGCCCGGACGAACCGTTGCGCGAGACCTCCAACAGCCTGCTGCGCTATCTGTCGCTGCTGTTCGTGCCGGCCGGCGTCGGCATCGTCACGCAACTGGACGCGTTGGCGCGGGACTGGGTGGCGATCGCGGCCGCGATCCTGGTCTCGACCGCCCTCGCGCTGGCCGTCACCGGCTGGCTGGTGCAGGTCCTGTCGCGAAAGGCGACCGGCTGACCGGGGTTACGCTGAACGGCGTCGCGCAGGTTTGGGTTTACCTCCAGACGTCGCCGCTGCTGGGACTGTGCGCCACCCTGGTCGCTTGGGAGGCCGCGAGCGCGCTAAGCCGGCTCGCCCGCGGGCATGTGCTGGCCAACCCGATGCTGATCTGCATCGTGATGTTGGCCGGCCTGCTGCTGCTCACCGGCACGCCGTATCGCGCCTACTTCGAGGGCGGCCAGTATGTGCAGTTCCTGCTCGGGCCGGCGACGGTCGCGCTGGCCGTGCCGATGCACGCCAATCTCGACCGGATCCGCCGGTCCGCGCCGGCAATCCTGCCTGCCCTGCTGGCCGGGTCCCTGGTGGCCGCGGTCACCGCCATGCTGATCGCCCGGCTGCTCGGCGCATCACACACCGTCGTCATGTCGTTGGCGCCGAAGTCGGTTACGACACCGATCGCGATGGGGGTGGCCGAGCAGATCGGCGGCTCGCCCTCGCTGGCCGCCGTGTTCGTGCTGCTGACCGGGCTGACCGCGATCGTGATCGGCCCGGCGATCATGCGGGTGGTCGGCGCCACCGACTGGCGAGCGCAGGGGCTCGCCGCGGGGACCGCCGGGCACGGGCTGGCGACGGCGCGCATCCTGCTGCTGAACGAGACGGCAGGCGCGTTCGGCGGCGTCGCCATCGGGCTGAACGGCGTGCTTACCGCCATGCTGGTGCCGTTCCTGGCCAGCCTCTTCTGAGCAAGACCCCGCCCTGAGCGAGACCCGGCTCTACGCCGCCGTCAAGGCGTTCCTGGAGGCGCAGGGTTTCGCCGCCAAGGGCGAGGTCTGCGGCTGCGACGTGGTCGCCGTGCGGCCGGGCGAGCCGCCGGTGCTGGTGATCTGCGAGTTGAAGCTGGGGTTCAACCTGGAGCTGGTCCTGCAGGCCGCCGACCGGATGGCCACGTGCGACGCGGTGTGGCTGGCGGTGCCGCGCACCCGGCGTGGACGCGACCGCGACCGCCGGGTCGTCAAACTGTGCCGGCTGCTCGGGCTCGGCCTGCTGACCGTCGGCGCGGACGGGGTCGTGGAGCTGCTTGCCGACCCGGCGCCCTACCGGCCCCGCCCGAACACGGCGCGCCGGGCCCGGCTGCTGCGCGAGCACGGCCGCCGCCGCGGCGACCCGACGCCCGGCGGTTCGGTCGGGCGGACGATCATGACCGCCTACCGCCAGCAGGCGATGCTGTGCGCCGAGGCGTTGCGCGACGGCGAGGCGTCGACGCGGACCTTGGCCGCGATCGTCCCCGAAGCGCCGGCCATCCTGCTGCGCAACGCTTACGGCTGGTTCGAGCGGGTGCAACGCGGGGTGTACCGGCTTTCGGAGCTGGGCGAACTCTGCGCCGTTCCCGCCGCAGACGGTCCAACTCAGGGCCGCAGCGCCGTGAACGCCTGATCCGACGTGAACATCGCGCGCGCCTTGTGTCCCGTGCCCGGAACCACCGCCAGCCGCCAGCCCAACGGCCAGCCGTGTTCCTTCGCCGCCTGCTCCGCCTCCGCATAGATGGTCTGGCCGCGTTCGAACCGGGTGGCGCCCTGGTCTTCCGCCTCCTCGCTGCTGGCCAGGTTGCGCGACCCGATGTCGTTGCGCCCGAGCAGCACCGTCACCGGCGCCGCCAGATACCGCCGCAGCGCGGCCTCCGCGTCCGGCACGCCGCCGAAGCCATACGGCGCCGCGACCGTCAGGCTGGGACGCGCCCAGGTGGACGGGTTCGCGATTACCGCCTGCGTCACGCCGGCGCCGCCGCCGAACGCCATCACGCGGCTGAGGAACTGCGCGCCGGCGGAGTGGCCGATCATGGCGTAGGGCAGGTCCGGACGCCCTTCCCTCGCACGGACCCAGGCGACCAGGCGCGGCACGAACGCCACCGTCCAGCTATCCGCCGGCTGCACCACGCCCCCGTGCGCGATGCCGCCGCGCTGGTAGCGCCAGGTCGGGAACCGGACCTCGTCGAACAGCGGCGCCGCCAGCAACATGCAATAGCGTTGCGCGAGCGGCACGGCGTCGTCGCGATAACCGGCCGCGTTGCGTTCCAAGCCGTGGAACACCAGCAGGACGGCTCGAGGGGTGCAGCCCGGTGGGCGATAGGTGAACACGGTGATTGGAACGCCGCCGAGGTCCGCCGTGTCCTGACCCGAGGCGGCAGGCGCCGCGTTGGATCCCGGCGCGGCGGGACCCTGCGCCACGCAGCCCGCGAGAATGACGCCGATCAGCAGGCCGACCAGGCCAGCTGGATCGCGCGCTCGCGCTGATGGGTCAGCTGGTTGAGATCGCGCTGGACCAACACGCCGTCGTCGCGAGCCGCGCTTGGCGGCGTGGCGATTCGGGGCGGCGCATACGGTGCTGGCGGGCTGGATCGCCGCGTCGCTCTGCTCCTCGCAACGACGGTGTTGGCTGCTGGTGAGCCGATGAACACCAGGTTCGTGGAAGCGACGGCGCACGTTCCCTCTCCCGACGGAAGCTACGGCACGGCGACGGCGGTGACGAACCCTTTCGCGTGCGACAAGACGGTCTGGATCGCACCCGGCCGCTGCCCGATCCCGCTCTGCAGCACGATGGTGCCGCTGGTGATCGCCTCGAGCAAGCGCGCCTCCACCAACAGGTCGCCGTCGACGCGAAGCTGCACGCCCTGCCCGACATGCCGCCGGGTCCAGGCGCTGAACGCCACCCGGCTCGCCCGGTCCAGGATCAGCCAGAGGTCGCCGGCGCCGGTTTGGGTTATGGTGCGCTCCTCTACGCGGGCGACGTGCAATGCGAGCTCCTCCGCGGCGTGGGACCGATGCGGGACAGCCGCCAGAACAGCCGCCGCAGCCGCGAGAGTTATCCTCATGCCGCGGAGCCGCGTCGCTGCTGTCGAAGGGGCGCGCAACTCAGCTAGGCTCGGCGCCCACCAGCCCGCGGGCGAAGTCCATCGCGGCGAACGGCCGCAGGTCGCCCGCCTGCTCTCCGACGCCGACGGCGTGCACCGGCAGGCCGTAGTCCTCCGCCAGCGCCACCACGATGCCGCCGCGCGCGCTGCCGTCCAGCTTGGTGACGACCAGCCCCGTCACCGCCACCATCTCCTTGAACACGCGCACCTGCTCCAGCGCGTTGTGCCCCGTGGTCGCGTCCAGCACCAGCAGGACGGAGTGCGGCGCCGTCGGGTCCTGCTTGCGCATGACGCGGATGATTTTCGACAGCTCCTCCATCAGCGCGGACTTGTTGTGCAGCCGCCCTGCGGTGTCGATCAGCAGCACGTCCGCGCCCTCGGCCTTCGCCCGGGCCAGCGCGTCGAACGCGAGCCCGGCGGCGTCGGCGTTGGGCTTGCCGGACACCACGGGGGCGCCGGTGCGCTCGCCCCACACCTGCAACTGCTCGACCGCGGCGGCGCGGAACGTGTCGCCCGCCACCAGCATCGGCCGCAACCCGGCCTCGCGGTATTGCAGCGCCAACTTGCCGATCGTGGTCGTCTTGCCGGTGCCGTTCACGCCCACGACCAGGATCACGTGCGGGCGGCGGCTGCGGTCCAGCACCAGCGGCTGCGCCACGGGGGCGAGGATGGCGGCGATCTCCTCCGCCAACGCGTCCTTGATCTCGGCGTCCGTCACGCTGCGGCCGAACCGGGTGCGGCGGAAGTTCTCCACAATGTCGGAAGCGGCGGCGGGGCCCAGATCGGCGCCGAGCAACAGCTCCTCCAGCTCCGCCAAGGCAGCGTCGTCCAGCGTGCGCTTCACGAAGGCGGCCGTCAGCCCACCCGTCAGCTTCTCGGTCGAGCGGGACAGCCCGGCCTTCAGCTTGGTGAAGAAACCGCCGAGCGCCATCAGGCCGCCTCCGCCAGCAGCCCCGTCGCATCGGTGGCCAGCACCCGTGCTGCGAGCAAGACGCCAGGCGCGGCATCAAGACGCACTGGCGTGAAATGCTCCGTCCGGCCCCGCCCGCCACGCTCCGCCAGCACGGTGACGACGCAGCCAAGCTGGGCGGCGTGGAACGCGGCGGCGTGCTCTGCGCCGAGCGCCCGCAACCGCGCCGCGCGCTCCCGCCGCACCGCCACGGGGACGGCCGGCATGCGCGCGGCAGGCGTGCCGGGCCGCTCGCTGTAGGGGAACACGTGCAGGTAGGGGATCGCCGCCTCCGCCACGAAGCGCTCCGTTTCGGCGGCCAGCGCGTCGGTCTCGGTCGGGAAGCCGGCGATCAGGTCGGCGCCGATGGCGATGCCGGGCCGCAGCCGTCGCGCACGCACGATGGCCGCCAGCGCCTCGGCCCGCGAGTGGCGGCGGCGCATGCGCTTCAGCACCAGGTCGGCGCCGGATTGCAGCGACAGGTGCAAATGCGGCATCAGCCGGGGCTCGTCCGCCAGCAGGCGCCAGAACGCGGGGTCGATCGCGGCCGGGTCGACGGAGGACAGCCGCAGGCGGCGCAACTCGGGCGCCTCGCGCAGGATGGCGGCGGCCAGCGCGCCGATGCCGGCGGAGTGGCTGGCGACGTCCACCCCGGTCAGCACGACGTCGTGCACGCCGCGCGCCACCAGGGCGGCAACCTGCGCCACCACGTCCGCCGGCGCCACGCTGCGATTGGCGCCGCGGCCGAACGGGATGGCGCAGAAGGTGCAGCGGTGGTCGCAGCCGGCCTGCACCTGCACGAACCCGCGCGTGTGCACGGCGTGCCCGGTCGGCGCCGGCGTGGCGTCCTGGCTGTCAGGCGAGCTGACCCGGCTGCCCGCGCCCGGCGCCCACGACCCGGCGCGCAGCTTGTCGGCATTGCCCAGCACCCGCGCCACGCCCGGCAAAGCCGCCCAACGCTGCGGGTCGAGCTGCACCGCGCACCCGGTCGCGACGATCTCGGCGTCGGGCCGCTCGCGCGCGACCCGGCGGATGGCTTGGCGCCCCTGCCGCTCCGCTTCCGCCGTGACGGCGCAGGTGTTGACGACCACGGTGTCGGCGCCGGGCGGCAGCAGGCGCGCGATGGCCTCGCTCTCGACGATATTCAGGCGGCAACCGAAGGTTACGACCTGCGGCCCCATCAAGGCTTCTTGACGGGATTGGTCGCGCTCAGCTGCAGGCCCTGGGCGTTCGGCTTGAAGGTCATCTCGATGATGTAGCTCGTGCCGCAGGCGAACAGCTGCCAGTTCTCGCGCCACGCCCTTGTGTCGCGGCCGTCGCGGACCGTGGGGTCGGGCAGGCCGGTGTAGCCGTCGAACTGCGTGTTGACGAAGATCTCCGTCTTGCAGTTCGGCGGCGCGGCGCGGATGGCGACTGCTTGGGCGTATTCCAGGGCGGATTTCTGCGTGGCCGGGTCGGCATGGGTGTCGCCGGGCAGTGTCGGCACGCGGGTCGGCGCGGAGCCGTTCTGCAGGATGGTCAGCACGTTCAGGCGACGCGGGGCGCCGCACCCGGTCACGTCCACCCGCTCGCTCCAAACCCCGGACGTCAGCGTGCCGCGCGAGTCGAACTGCGCCGGGCTGAACACGGTCAGCACGCCGGACGGCTTGAACACCGCCGCGGCGCACTCGTCCGGCAACTGGCGGAATTGCTGGCGCGCGGCGGCGATGGTCGGCTCCTGCCACACCGGCTGCGCCACCAGGCTCGACAACCTGGGGGGGCTGGTGGTCAGCCGCTGCAGGTCGGGCGACATCAGCGGGTCGGGCGTGGGGGCGGCAGTCGGGGAGGCCGGAGCGGGGGCGGACGTCGTTGCAGGGGACGCCGCCGGAGTCGCAGCGGCCGGCGCGGGCCGCGCGGGCGTGGTCTGCGCGATGGCGGGCGTTGCGACGAGCAGCAGCAGGGCGAGGGATCGGCAAGAGGCCATGGTGTCGGTCAAATCCTTGCGGCAGGGAAGAAAATGGTCAGCCTGTGACGGCGTCAAGCTCGAACTGGCCCTCGAACACGGTGGCGACCGGGCCGGTCATGGTCACATGGCCGTCGTCGCGCAACGCGATGTCCAGCACGCCGCCATCCAGCTCCACCTCGGCACGGCGGCCGGCCAGGCCGCGGCGATGCGCGTTGACCAACGCCGCGCACGCGCCGGAGCCGCAGGCCAGCGTCAGCCCGGCGCCCCGCTCCCACACCCGGAGCCGGATGCGGCTGGGCGAGAGCACCCGCGCGAACCCCACGTTGCAGCGGTCGGCGAAGATCGGGTCGTGCTCGATGGCCGGGCCCATTTCCGCCGCGCGGTCCGGGTCGGTGTCGAAGAATGTCGCGTGCGGGTTGCCCATCGAGGCGGCGGCCGGGTCGCCGGGCAGCGGCAGGTGCAGCGTGTCGGCCTCGCGCGTGAGCGGGATGTCCCGCCAGCCCACCGATGCCTCTCCCATGTCGACGCGGATCCGGCCGTCGGCCAGCATCTCGGCCGGCAGCACGCCCGCGGCGGTGCGGATGGAGAGGCCGGGCTGGCCGGTTTCGCGGAACAGCAGGTCCGCCACGCAACGGGTGGCGTTGCCGCAGGCGCCGGCCTCGATGCCGTCGGGGTTGAAGATGCGCATGAACACGTCGGCATCATCGGCCGGCTGCATGACGATGAACTGGTCGCAGCCGATGCCGGTGCGCCGGTTCGCCAGGGCCATGATCTGCGCCGCGCTCAGCCCCAGCGGACGGGCGCGCTCGTCGACCACGACGAAGTCGTTGCCCGCGCCGTGCATCTTATGAAAGGGGACGCGCATGGGCGCCTTATACCCTGGGCTTGCCCGCGCGGGTAGCCGCGGGTATAGGCTCGCCCCCTGTCTGTGCGCCGGGCCTGGAATGGGCATGCCCGGCCACGACGCCTGCATCGCGTCTTGTTCCAAGACGGGCAGGTTTGCTCAAGGAGACGAAAATGCCCAAGTTGAAGACCAAGTCGTCGGTCAAGAAGCGCTTCAAGATCAGCGGCACCGGCAAGGTGATCTCGGGCCCGTGCGGCAAGCGCCACGGCCTGATCAAGCGGACGCAGAAGATGAAGCGGTCCGCGCGCGGCAACCAGACCATGACCCACGCGGACGGCCTGACCGTCAAGCAGTGGGCCCCGTACGGCCTCGGTTAAGGAGCACCTGGCATGGCGCGCGTCAAACGGGGTGTAACCACCCACGCCCGGCACAAGAAGGTGCTGGAGCAGAGCAAGGGCTTCGTCGGCCGCAGCTCGACCAACTACCGCATCGCGTTGGAGCGGCTGGAGAAGTCGCTGCAATACGCGTATCGCGACCGCCGGGTTAAGAAGCGCGAGTTCCGCGGTCTGTGGATCCAGCGCATCAACGCCGCGGTGCGCGAGCACGGGCTGACCTACAGCCGGTTCATCGACGGGCTGAACAAGGCCGGCATCGAGATGGACCGCAAGGTGCTGTCCGCGCTGGCGTTCGACGACCCGGCGGCGTTCGCCTCCGTGGTGCAGAAGGTCCAGGCCGCGCTGGCCTGACCCGGCTGTGCGGCTAACCCGCCGCGCGTTGGGCGCCGGTCTGCTGGGTTATGCGAGCGTCGCGTCCGCGCAGGTTCCGGAGCATGGCCCGCCGCTCGCGGTGGTCACGCTGCGGATCGGCGCGGCAGACGAGGCTGGCTTCCTACACGACTTGGCCGACTACACCAACCGCTACGGCTTCCACGTCGCCGGCCGTCCAGGCGGCCCGGTGCTTGATGGCCGCGCGGTGTTCCTGGCGTGGTTCGCGCGCGACGACGGCGTGCTCATGCTGGTCAGCGATCTAGCCGCGGCGGAGAAGATGCAGGCGTTTTTCTATGGCCGCCCGGACGGTACGGCCGGGGACGTGGCGAGCGACCTGGTGCAGGCGTACGTGGCGAAGATGGCCAGCTATAAGGCGTTCGGGGGTGGCTAACTACTTAACGAGCGCCATTGCCCACGCCGTCATGCCAGGGCTTGACGCTGGTATGCAAGACGTCCCAGCCAAGCTGAGGCATCCAGACTACGTTCCGAACCGGCCAACGAGGCGGCACGTCACTCGCCGCGCCCCGTGGATACAAGGGTCAAGCCCTGGCATGACGAGTTGCGCCGAGACCTGCCCGGCTTCCGCGTCGAGCTCGAACCGCGGCATCGCCTTCCTCCTTCCCTGGCGCCATTGATCCTAGCATGACCGACCTCGACTCTCTTCAATCCGAAACTCTCGCCGCGCTTGCCGCCGCTGGCGACGCACGCGCGCTCGACGACATCCGCGTCGGGGTGCTGGGCAAGTCCGGCCGCCTCACCGCCATGCTCAAGGAACTCGGCCGCGCCACCCCGGACGAACGCCGGGAGCGCGGCGCCGCGCTGAACCGCCTGCGCGACACCCTCACCGGCGCCATCGACGCCCGCCGCGCCACGCTGGAGACGAACGCGCTCGACGCCCGCCTCGCCGCCGAACGCGTCGACGTCACCCTGCCCCCGGCGCCCGAGCAGCTCGGCCTGATCCACCCGATCAGCCGCACTATGGAGGAAATGGCGGCCATCTTCGGCGCCATGGGCTTCACCGTCGGCGAGGGGCTCGACGTGCAGACCGACTGGTTCAACTTCGCCGCGCTCAACATCCCGGAGCACCACTCCGCCCGCACCGATCAGGACACCTTCTATCTGCCGGGCAAGCGCGACGGACATCCGCTGCTGCTTCGCACCCAGACGTCGGACGTGCAGATCATCTCCATGCTCGCCAATCCGCCCCCGTTGCGGGTGATCGCGCCGGGCCGCACCTACCGCGCCGACCACGACGCGACCCACTCGCCGATGTTCCACCAGTGCGAGGGCATCGCGATCGACCGCGGCCTCACGCTCGGGCACCTGAAGGGCTGCCTGATCGACTTCCTGCGCGCCTTCTTCGGCATCGCCACCCTGCCCGTCCGCTTCCGCTCCTCCTACTTCCCGTTCACCGAACCCTCCATGGAGGTCGACATCGGGTGGAACCGCCGCACCGGGGAACTCGGCGGGGGCGGCGATTGGCTCGAGATCCTCGGCAGCGGCATGGTCCACCCGCGCGTGCTGGCCAATTGCGGCATCGACCCGCGGGAGTGGCAGGGCTTCGCGTTCGGCATGGGCGTGGAGCGGGTGACCATGCTCAAGCACGGCATCGCCGATCTGCGCCCGTTCTACGAGAGCGACGCCCGCTGGCTGCGGCATTACGGCTTCAACCCGCTCGCCCCCGTCGCGCTGCACGAAGGGGTGGCGCCGTGAAGTTCTCGCTCTCCTGGCTGAAGACGCACCTCGACACAAACGCCGACCTGGCTGCGATCACCGACGCGCTGACCCGCATCGGGCTGGAACTGGAGGGCGTGGAGGATGCCGGCGCCGCGCTTGCGCCGTTCCGCATCGCCCACGTCACCGCCGCCACGCAGCACCCGAACGCCGACCGCCTGAGGGTCTGCACTGTCGACGCGGGGGGTGACCTGGTCACCGTCGTATGCGGCGCGCCCAATGCGCGGGCGGGGATGAAGGCGGTGTTCGCGGCCCCCGGCAGCCGCATCCCCGGCCTGGACACGGTGCTCAAGGTCGGCGAGATCCGCGGCGTCGCCTCCGCCGGCATGCTGTTGTCCGCCCGCGAGATGGGCTTGGGCGACGATCACGCCGGGATCATGGACCTGCCCGCGGACGCCCCCACGGGCATGTCCTACCCAACCTGGGCCGGCCTCGACGACCCGGTGATCGACATCGCCGTCACCCCCAACCGCGGCGACGCATTGGCCGTCCGCGGCGTCGCGCGGGACCTGGCGGCGGCCGGCATCGGCGCCCTGCGGCCTTGGTCCGCCCCCGCCATCGAGGGCCGCTTCGCCTCCCCCGTCCAGTGGCGCATCGAGTCCGCCACCTGCCGCTGGGTGCTCGGCCGCACGGTCCGCGGCGTGCGCAACGGGCCCAGCCCGGAGTGGCTGCAACGCCGCCTGCGCTCGGTCGGGCTGCGGCCGATCAGCGCCCTGGTGGACATCACCAACTTCTTCACCCTCGATCTCGGCCGCCCGCTGCACGTGTTCGACGCCGACCGGGTGAGCGGCGGCGTGCTCACATTCCGCCCGGGCGCCGGCGACGCTTTCCGCGCCCTCAACGGCCGTGACTACACCCTCACCGACGACGACTGCGCCATCGCCGACGCGGCCGGCGTGCAGTCCATGGCCGGCGTGATGGGCGGCGAGGCCACGGGGAGCACCGCGGACACCACCAGCGTGTTCATCGAGTGCGCCCTGTTCGACCCGGTCGCCGTGGCGCTGACCGGCCGCCGCCACGCTATCGCCTCGGACGCCCGCAGCCGGTTCGAGCGCGGCATCGACCCCTCGCTGCTCCCCGCCGCGCTGGACGCCGCGACGGCCATGGTCATCGCCCTGTGCGGCGGCGAGCCGAGCGACGTGGCCGAGGCCGGCGCCGAACCGGACTGGCGCCGCGACGCCACGCTGCGGTTCGAGCGGCTGGAGACGCTGGGCGGCCTCGCCGTGCCGCCCTTGGAAGCCGTGGAGTCCCTCGAACGGCTCGGCTTCACGGTCCGCCACCGGGCCGCCGACCGCGTCACCGTCGCCGTGCCCCCCTGGCGCAACGACGTGGCGGCCACGGGCGGGTTGGAACAGGCGCCATCGCTGCTGCCCGAGTTGGCCCTCGCCGCCGCCGCCGGGCGCCTCGAGATCGAGCCGGAGGCCGACCTGGTGGAGGAGGTGCTCCGCCTGCGCGGGCTGGACACCGTGCCGCCGGTGTCGCTACCCGCGATGGCGCCGGTGCCGCTCGCCACCCTCACGCCCCGCCAGGTGCGCGCCGCCACCGCCCGCCGCACGCTGGCCAGCCGAGGGATGCTGGAGTGCGTGACCTTCTCGTTCACCGCGCGCGACCGGGCCGCGCTGTTCGGCGCCGCGCCCGAGGCGTTGCGGCTGCTGAACCCGATCGCGGCCGACCTGGACCAGATGCGGCCCACGCCGCTCGCCACCCTGCTGCCGGCCGCCGCCCGCAACGTCGCCCGCGGCATGCCGTCCGGCGCGCTGTTCGAGGTCGGCCCGGCTTTTGCGGAAAGCGCGCAAGAGGTGCTGGCGGCGGGCCTTCGCCATGGCCCGGCGCC
>CAXTBW010000045.1:0-11796 GCA_964242925.1 uncultured Acetobacteraceae bacterium | reverse complement strand
CACCCGGGCCGCTCGGGCGCCGTGCGACAGGGGCCCAAGCTGGTGCTCGCCTGGTTCGGCGAGGTGCACCCGCGCGTGTTGGCCGCGTTGGACCTGCCCGGCCCGGCCGCCGCGTTCGAGGTCCGGCTGGACGCCCTGCCCGAGCCGAAACGCCGCCGCAAGGCCGCCCCCAACCTGCCCGCCTTCCAGCCGGTCCGCCGCGACTTCGCCTTCGTAGTGGACGCCGACACCCCGGCCGAGACCGTCCTGCGCGCCGCCCGAGGCGCCGACCGGACGCTGATCGCGGCGGTGTCGCTGTTTGACGTCTACCAGGGCGAGCACGTGCCGCCGGGCAAGAAATCGTTGGCGATCGAGGCGGTGGTCCAACCCGTCGCCGCAACGCTGACCGACGCCGAGATCGAGGCGGTGTGCGCCAGGATCGTGGCGGCGGTCGCCAAGGCCAGCGGGGCCGTCCTGCGCGGCTGAGGCGGCGGTTGAACGACTGACTCCCTAACCGCACCAACCCGTCATTGCGCCGCGTCAACCTCGTCATTGCGAGGAGCGCTTGCGACGAAGCAATCCAACGGTCAGCCCCGTGCGCGCGGGCCTGGATCGCCACGCCGCCAAGCGGCGGCTCGCGATGACGGGTCCTTGCTTTCGGCCGCTATATTGGACGGTTCGGTATTCATCTCGGCTTAATCCGGCAGCGATACGCTCCGCCGTGTGCTCACATCCCTGCTTGCCTCTGCCGAACGGGCGTTCCGCGCCGAGCGAATGCCGGACGCCGAAGCCCTATGCCGTAGGGCGCTGGCCCTCGCGCCTGACGACCCGGCGGCCTTGCGCCAGCTCGGCCTGGTCCTGCTCGTCGCCGGGGACGCCATGGGCGCGCTGGCCCTGGTGGCGCCCTTGTCGGAGGCAGCGCCCGGCGACCTCGATCTCGCCATCGCGCGGGCCGAGGCGGAATGGGCGGTCAACGCCGCCGCCGCCGCCATCCCGCATCTTCGCCGCGCGCTCGCCTTGGCGCCCGACCGGGACGATCTGCGCGCCCGACTAGGCCTGGCGCTATTGACGTCTGCGGACCCGACGGCGGCCCGCGACGAGCTGACCATCGCCATTGCTTCCCGCCCGGACGACGCAGCCGCGCTTACCTCGCTCGGCATGGCGCTCGCCGCGTTGGGCGCCTGGGCCGATGCCATTGGGTTCTTGCACCGCGCAATGCAGGCCGACCCGCTGGACCCGGCCTGCGCGTTCCAACTGGGGCAGGCGCTGCGGGAGGCCGGCCGTATCGACGAGGCCGCGGCGGCGCTGCGCGAAGCGGTGCGGTGCGGCCCTGGCCAGGCGCACCTCCATCTGGCCCTCGGCGACGCCCTGTTCGCGCGGCGCGACTACGCGCAGGCTGCCGACGCGTTGCGACAAGCCGTGGCGCTCGATCCGGGTATGGAGCTGGCGTGGGCGAAGTTGGGCGATGCAGAACGGCTGACCGGCGCGTCGCCGGCGGCTGCAACCTGCTATCGCCGCGCGGTGGCGCTGGCGCCCGATAACCCAGAGCTGCACGCGCTGCTCGGCAACGCTCTTACGGTCGCCGGCGACAATGCAGGTGGCGCTGCGGCATTCGGCCGCGCCATGGCCGCAAGCTGGCGTCGGCCCGCACGCGCGCCCCGCGTCGGTGTCCTGGCCGCGCCAGACGCCGCGAACACCCCGACCGATTTCATCATCGACCGCACCCGGTTCGCAGCCGACCCGCTCTTCGTCCTGGAGGGGTTCAACTACCCGCACGCCCTGCTGGCGCAGACCTACGGCGTGCTGTTCAACGCGATAAGCGACCCGGACGCATCGCCCAACGCCCTGGCGCAGGCCGGACGCCTGGTTGCGCGGCTCGGCGTTCCTCTGATCAACCCGCCTGCCGCCATCGCGGGCACCACGCGTGATCGGATGGCCGCGATCCTGTCCGGCATCGACGGCCTGCGCGTGCCAGAAACGCGCCGTCTCCTCCGCACAGCGACACCGGATTTCTCCGGTCCGGTTCTGGTCCGCTCCACGGGCAGCCACGGCGGCGCGAATGTGGCGGTCGCGCAAACCGTCTCGGATGTCAAGGCGATGGCGGCCGCCCTGCCGACCGCCGAAATCTACCTCACCCAGTTCGTCGACGTTCGCGCGCGCGACGGCCTTTACCGCAAGCTCCGCCTGGTGTTCGTCGACGGCGTCATCTATCCCGTGCACCTCGCGATCGGCGATCACTGGCTCGGTCACTACTTCCGAACCCAGATGGCGGCCAACGCCACCCTGCGCGCCGAGGAGGCCGCGTTCCTGCGCGACCCGCAGACCTATCTCGGTCGCATCGCCTGGGCCGCGTTGCGGGCAATCCAGAACCGCGTGAGGCTCGACTATTTCGGCATCGACGGCGCGCTCGACCGCGACGGCGAACTGGTCCTGTTCGAGTGCAACGCCGCCATGCTGGTGCGCCACGCCGATCGCCCCGCCATGTTCGACTACAAGCGCAAGCCTGCCGAGCTCATCCGCGCCGCAGTCGGCGATATGCTGGACCGCGTCATCCACCGCCCCGCCGCCGCAACGCGCGTCGCATCGTGACCCCCGCCGCCGCGAACCCAGTGGCCCGGCAGAATGCCTCCGCGGCGTCCTGCCCCGGCGCGAGCGTCACCTCCAGCACGTCGCACCCGGCCGACCGCGCCGCCTGCGACGCCGCCTTCAGCAGCATCCGCCCAATGCCATGACGCCGCTCGTCCGCATCCACCAGCAGCACCGAGACCCGCGCCACCGGGCCGGCCACCAGTTCGACGGCCCACGACACCGCGACCAGTCCGGTAAGGCCCGTATTGCCGGTCGCGACCAGCACGGCGCTCGCGGCCCCTGCGCGCACCGCGTCCAACCGGGCGGCCGCCTCCCGTTCCGTAAGCGTCAACCCGGCCTGCGCCAGCAGCCGCACCACCTCCGCGACGTCCGCCGCCTGCGCTGCGCGGAGCTCGACCCCGTAGCGCAGCCCGGACGGCATCAGCCCGCCGGGGCGAGCGGACAGCCCTCTTCCGCCAGCGGCTTCCAGGCCTGGTCCGCCGGGGTGGTGGCGACCAGCTTCTGCAGGTCCCAGGCGCCATGGCTCTCCGCGGTGCTCTTCACCTGGTAGAGGAACGCCGGCAGCAGGCAGAGGCCGTCCTTGCGGATGCTGTTCTTGCCGAACGCCTCGTCGTCGGTCGGCATCGCCTTCATCTGGGCGCACACCGCCGCGCCATCCTTGGCCTTGTCCGCCCCCATGGCGGTCAGCGCCTTCAGGTAATGCAGCGCCGCGGCGTAGCAGCCGGCCTGGATCATGTTGGGCGGCTCGCCGCCGGGCATGGCGCCCTGCACCGCCTTGGTCATGCTGCGCGTGCCCTCGTTGGCATCCCAGTAAAAGGTGCTGCTGACGTACAGCCCGGCGCCGATCTCGGTTCCGATCGCCTTCACGTCGGTGATCTCCATCAGCAAGGCGGCGATCTTCATCGTCGGCGCCAGGCCGAATTCGTGCGCCTGCTTGATGCAGTTGGACGTGTCGACGCCGGCATTGGCCAGCCCGAGGACGTTCGCGCCGGACGCCTGCGCGGCCAGCAGGAAGGACGAGAAATCGGTGGTGGCGGGGAACGGATAGCGCTGCTCCCCCAACACCTGGCCGCCGGCCTCCTTGGCGAAGCGGACGGCGTCGCGCGCCAGTTGCTGGCCGAACACGTAGTCGGCGGTGACGAAAAACCACTTGTCGCCGCCAAGCTTGGTGACCTGGCTCGCGGTGGACTTCGACAGCATGTAGGTGTCGTAGGCCCAGTGGATGGTGACGGGCGTGCACTGCGTTCCGGTCAGGTCGCCGGTGCCGCCGCCGTTGTTGATGTAGAGCCGGTTCTTCTCCCGCGCGACGGTGTTGACCGCGAGCGCCACGGAAGAGGTCGGCACGTCCATGATGACGTCCACGCCGTCGCGGTCGTACCACTGCCGGGCGACGGCCGCGCCCACGTCCGGCTTGTTCTGGTGGTCGGCCGAGACGACCTGCACGTCGAACGCGGTGGAGCTGAACTGCCGCACCGCCTGCTGCACGCACGCCACCGAGCCCTGGCCGGTCGCGTCCCGGTAGGGCCCGGACATGTCGTTCATCACGCCGATCTTGATGACCGGCCGGCTGCCTTGCGCCCGGGCGGCGAGCGGCAAGGTGGACGCAGCGACGAGCAGCGTGCGACGGGACAGCATGTTTCGCTCCAGGGCGTGTTGGCCGGGAGCCTTAACAGACCGCCCGCCGCAGCGACACTCCGTGCGGCTACCCGAGCGCCATCGCCGCGCGGTAGGCCGGCCGCGCCTCGAGCCGCTTCACCCAGGCCTGCACCGCGGGATAGGGCGCCAGGTCCATCGGGCGGACCTTGAGGAAGCTGGTGAACGGATACGCCATCATGATGTCGGCGGCGGTGAAATCCTCGCCGGCGAAATACGGCGCGGCGGCAAGCGTCGCCTCGATCATCGCCATGTGGGTCAGCGTGGTCTCCCGCATCCGCGCCATGCCCGGCAGCGCGTCAGCGTCCTTCACCATGCGGTCCAGTGACCACTCGCGCAGCAGCTGCAGCATCAGGCTGCCCTCGGCGTAGTGCAGCCAATACAGGTAGCGCGGAAAGTTGGACGCCGACGGCGGCGGCGCCAGACGGCGATCGCCATAGCGGGCGAGCAGGTATTCGACGATCGCGCCAGACTCGGCCAGCTCCGTGTCGCCGTCGCGGATGACAGGCGCGCGGCCCAGCGTGTGCGCCTGCTTCAGCTCCGGCGGCCCGTACAAATCGGGTCCGCGGCGGAACAGCTCCACCTGGTATTCGAGGCCGAGCTCCTCCATCAGCCAGATGATGCGTTCGGAGCGGGAGCGGTCGAGATGGACGATCGTGATCATGCCGGGATGATGAAACAGCCCATTGCCACTGGCAATTCGCACAATCCCGTATCTATCAAAGGACGTCCAACCCGATGGAGCCGCAATGCCGCGCACATCCCCGACCGCGCCCGGCGAGCCCTGGCGTTGGGCGTCCCTCCTCGCCGCCGCCGCGCTCGCCGCCTGCGCGAGCAAGCCGCCGCCATCGTTGAACGCAGCTAAGATCGCGACCGTCGTGATCGGCCGCTCGACCCGCTCCGAGGTGTTCGCCGCGCTTGGCCGCCCGGCGCACACCAGCCAGAGCTTGGCGGGCGAGAGCTGGGTCTACGAACCGCGGCGGGCCGAGTCCGGAAACGGCCAGCTGGTGACCGGCGCGGGCGCCGCCGCCGGCGTGGTTGGCGCCTTCGTGCCGTTCGTCGGCCTGGCCGGCCCGGCGATCGGGTTGGCCAACGCCGCAGGCGGACCAGCCGCGTCAGCCCCGGCCGGCGACAGCCTCGCCGTCAGCTTCGACGGCGCCGGCGTGGTGCGCGACTGCGTCTACACCAGCGCGGCCATTCCCGCAGGCCTGCCGAGCGCCGCGCCTGGCCCGGCGGCGCCCGTCGGCTGCCAGCGTCCGGACACGGCCGCCGCGCCATCATCACGCTGACATCGCGCCTGATTGCGACTATCTCTGCGCCATGACCGACACGCCCCTTGCCCGCATCCGCAACTTCTCGATCATCGCCCATATTGACCACGGCAAGTCCACGCTGGCGGACCGGCTGATCCAGGCGTGCGGCGGGCTGACCGATCGCGAGATGACGGCCCAGGTGCTCGACAACATGGACCTGGAGAAGGAGCGCGGCATCACCATCAAGGCGCAGACCGTGCGCCTCGAATACAAGGCGAAGGACGGCCTGGTCTACGAGCTGAACCTAATGGACACGCCGGGCCATGTAGACTTCGCCTACGAGGTCAGCCGTTCGCTGGCCGCCTGCGAGGGCAGCCTGCTGGTGGTGGACGCCTCGCAGGGCGTGGAAGCGCAGACCCTGGCCAACGTCTACCAGGCGATGGACGCCGGCCACGAGATCGTCCCCGTGCTGAACAAGATCGACCTGCCCGCCGCCGAGCCGGAGCGCGTGAAGCAGCAGATCGAGGACGTGATCGGCTTGCCCGCGGACGACGCGGTCGAGATCAGCGCCAAAACCGGCCTGAACATCGAGGGCGTATTGGAGGCGCTGGTCACCCGCCTGCCGCCGCCCACCGGCGACGCGAACGCGCCGCTGACGGCGTTGTTGGTGGACAGCTGGTACGACCAGTATCTCGGCGTCGTCATCCTGGTGCGCGTCAAGGACGGGCGACTCAAGCGCGGCATGAAGATTCGCATGATGAGCAACAACGCGGCGCACCTGGTCGAGCAATGCGGCGTGTTCACCCCCAAGATGATCGCCACCGCGGACCTCGGGCCCGGCGAGATGGGCTTCATCACCGCAGCCATCAAGACGGTAGCCGATTGCAACGTCGGCGACACCATCACCGACGACCGCCTGCCTGCCGCCAGCGCGCTGCCCGGCTTCAAGCCGAGCGTCCCCGTGGTGTGGTGCGGCCTGTTCCCGGTCGACGCCGACGATTTCGAGAAGCTGCGCGACAGCCTCGGCAAGCTGCGGCTGAACGACGCCAGCTTCCACTACGAGGCGGAAACCTCGGCCGCGCTCGGCTTCGGCTACCGCTGCGGCTTCCTCGGCCTATTGCACCTGGAGATCATCCAGGAGCGGCTCAGCCGCGAGTTCGACCTCGACCTGATCGCGACGGCGCCCTCGGTGGTGTACCACATCTTCAAGAACGACGGCACGATGGAGCCGCTGCACAACCCGGCCGACATGCCCGATCCGACCCGGATCGACCACATGGAGGAGCCGTGGATCAAGGCCACCATCATGGTCCCGGACGACTATCTCGGTTCCGTGCTGACCCTGTGCAACGAGCGCCGCGGCCAGCAGCAGGACCTTACCTACGTCGGCAACCGGGCCATGGCCGTCTATCGCCTGCCGCTGAACGAGGTGGTGTTCGACTTCTACGACCGGCTGAAGTCGATCAGCCGCGGCTACGCCAGCTTCGACTACGCGCTCGAGGACTATGCCGAGAGCGACCTCGTTCGCATCTCCATCCTGGTCAACCAGGACCCGGTGGACGCGCTGAGCTTCATCGCGCACCGCAGCGCCGCCGAGCAGCGCGGCCGGGCGATCTGCGCCAAGCTGAAGGAGCTGATCCCCCGCCAGCTGTTCAAGATCGCCATCCAGGCGGCCATCGGCGGCCGGGTGATCGCGCGCGAGACGATCGGCGCGCTGAGCAAGGACGTGACCGCCAAGTGCTACGGCGGCGACATCAGCCGCAAGCGCAAGCTGCTAGACAAGCAGAAGGAAGGCAAGAAGCGCATGCGGCAGTTCGGCAAGGTGGACATCCCGCAAAGCGCATTCCTGGCGGCGCTGAAGATGGACGCCTAGGCGGGACGTTGCTATGACCCGCGGCGCGGGACAGGTGGCCGAGCGGTTTAAGGCGCACGCTTGGAAAGCGTGTGTGCGTTAACGCGTACCGTGGGTTCGAATCCCACCCTGTCCGCCGATCGCATCCAGCTATACGCCTGCCTCGGCGGCATCGCCATCATGTCGGTTTCGGCGATTAATTGCTCGACTTTTAATATCGATATCCGCTCACGTCACGGTTCTGGCTTCTTTGAACAGATCAGCGATTTATTAGCACGATAGCTTCCGAGCTAAGGATTGTTTCATGAAAGACGGATAGGCTGCTCGCAGCAATATCCACGAGGACTACCTCATGTATTCCCTGAAGCTCTCCCTGGCTGCCGCCGGAATGATGTTCGCGTTCACCGGCGCCGCCCTGGCCAGCAACGCCGACTTCACGCTTGTCAACAAGACCGGCGCCCAGATCGACGAAGTCTATGTGTCCGCGGCCAGCGCCAAGGCATGGGGCTCGGACATCATGGGCCCGAATGCCATCGCCGACGGCGCCTCGGTCGACATCACCTTCGCGCATGGCGGTTCGGCCTGCATGTTCGACATCAAGGTCGTTTATGCGGACAAGGACACGGCCGAGTTCGGCAACGTGAACCTGTGTCAGTACGAGAAAATCTCGCTGTCGTGGGACGGCAAGAAGACCCAGGCCACCGGCGAGTGACGGAGTAGGGCGGCCGTACTGCCGCCCTACTCCGCCGCCGCGCGCTGCGCGAAGAACCGGTTGGCCGGCCGCGGCAGTCCAAGGTTCTCCCGCAACGTGACGCCCTCGTATTCGCGACGGAAAAGCCCGCGACGCTGCAGTTCCGGGACCACCTTGTCCACGAAATCGTCCAGCCCGGCAGGCAGGAACGGAAACATCACGTTGAACCCGTCGCACGCATGGCCCTCGAACCAGGCCGCCATCTCATCCGCGACCGTGGCCGGCGTGCCAACCATTGTCAGCCCACCATAACCGGCGCCCCGTTGCGCCAATTGACGCACCGTCAGCTTCTCGCGCGCCGCCAACGCGATCGCCGCCGCACGGCCGCTCTGCCCGGCGTTGGTCTCCGGTATCGGCGGCAGCGGCGCGTCCAGGTCGAAGCGCGACGCGTCCGTGCCGAGCCGCATCGACAGGTTCGGCAACGCGCTGTCGACATGCACGAGGCTGTCGAGCAAAGCGTGCTTCTCCCGCGCCTCCGCCACCGTCTCGCCGACGATCACCAGCGCGCCCGGGAGGATCTTCATGTGGTCCGGGTTGCGGCCGATCCGGGCCATGCGCCCCTTGATGTCCGCATACAGGCTCTGCGCGTCCTCCATCCGGGTGGCGCTGGCGAACACCACCTCCGCCGTCTCCGCCGCGACTTGCCGCCCGGCCTCCGACGCGCCCGCCTGCACCACCACCGGCCAGCCTTGCGGCGACCGCGCGATGTTCAGCGGGCCGCGCACCGAGAGGTACGGGCCCTTGTGATTCAGCACGTGCATCTTCGCCGGGTCGAAGAACACGCCGCTCTCCACGTCCATGGTGAACGCGTCGTCGGCCCAGCTGTCCCACAGACCGGTGACCACGTCGTAGAACTCCCGCGCACGGCGGTAGCGCTCGTCGTGGTCCATCTGGTCGTCCATGCCGAAGTTCAGCGCGGCGTCCGGATTGGCGGTGGTGACGAGGTTCCAGCCGGCCCGCCCGTTGCTCAGATGGTCGAGCGAGGCGAACCTGCGGGCGATGGTGTAGGGCTGCTCGAACGTGGTGGACGCAGTGGCGATCAAGCCCAGCCGCTCCGTCACCACGGCCAGCGCCGGCAGCAGGGTCAGCGGGTCGAACGAGGTGACGGTGGCGCTGCGCTTCAGCGCGTCGATCGGCATGTTGAGCACGGCCAGGTGGTCGGCCATGAAGAATGCGTCGAAGCGTCCCCGCTCCAGCGTCTGCGCGAACCGCTTCAGGTGGGCGAAATTGAAGTTCGCGTCGGGCCAGCCGCCCGGATAGCGCCACCACGCGGTGTGGATGCTGACCGGACGCATGAACGCGCCGAGGCGGAGTTGCCGTTGGTTGGCCATGGTTGGGACCGTCCTGCTGCCAGCCGGTTACATCGGGACGGCGCCGCGGGAAGTCAAACTAGCGGAACCGCCCTGCCCGATATGGCGCCGGGTCGATCACCGGCGCCGTCCCCGCCACCAGGTCCGCCACCAGCCGCCCGGTCAGGGGCCCTGACGCCAGCCCGATATGCCCGTGTCCGAAGGCGTGCACCACGTCCGCGCAGCCGCTCGCCGGGCCAATTACCGGCAGGCCGTCGGCGATCGACGGGCGATGGCCCATCCACACCGTCAGCCGCTCGGGCGGCAGGTCCCGCGGCAACGCCGGGTAAGTGCGCAGGGCGAACTCGCGCAGGATGTTGGCCCGCCGCCAATCGGGCGCCGCGTCCAGCCCGGCCAACTCCACCTGGCCGGCGATTCGCAGCATGCCGGCCGTGACGGTGTTCGCCATCTTGCCGTCGCTCGGCATGATCGGGTGGCGCGGCGTCGCCTCCGGCATGGCGATTGCGACGTGATAGCCCCGCTCCGTCTCCAGCGGGACACGGTCCCCCGCAGCAGCCGCCAGCTTGCCCGAGCGGGCGCCGGCTGCGATCACGGCGCGATCGGCCGCAACGGCGCCCGTCGCGGTCACCACCGCAAGCAGCCGGCCCGCGGCGATGGTCAGCCCGGTCGCGTCGGCCTGCACCCGGCGCAACCCGAGCGCCTCGGCATGCGCGAACAGACCCGCGACATAGGCGCCCGGGTCCAGGCAGTGCGCGCCCTCCTCCACCAGCACGCCGAAGCGGTAACGGCGATCGAGCGATGGCTCCTGTTGCCGGAGCTCGTCAGCATCCAACTCGATCCAGCGCACCCCGTTGTCGCGCCGCAGCCGCCAGGCGAGCGCCTCCGCCTCGAACTCCGTGCGCGACGGAAAGATGTACAGCAGCCCCTGCCGCGCCACGAGGTGGCCGACCCCCGCCTCCTCCGCCAATCGACGATGCCGCTCCGGCGCGTCGCCGACCAGCGGCCGCAGCGCGCGGGCAGTCGCCTCCACCCGCGCCAGGGTCGACCCGGCGCGGAGGTACCGCACCAGCCAAGGCAGCATCCGCGGCAGGTGGCGCCATCGTATCGCCAACGGCCCGAGCGGGTCCGCCAGGTAGCCCGGCACCTGACGCCACGCCCCCGGCTGCGACATCGGCACGACTGACGCGGGGCTGAGCCAGGCGCCGTTGCCGAAGCTCGCCTGCTGCCGACCGCCCGGCTGCGCGGGTTCGATCAACGTGACGACGTGACCGTCGCGCAGCAATTCCAGCGCGCAACACACGCCGATGATGCCGCCGCCGATGACGGCGACCCGGATCACGCCGGAAGGCGCTCTCCCGCCCGCGGGGAGAGCCTCAGACCGCCGCGACCGCGCGCCGCGTCATCACGCCGATCAGGTGCGCCCGATATGGCGCGCTGGCGTGGATGTCGCTGTTCAGCCCGTCCGCCGGCGTCACGATGTCGCGGATCGCGTCCACCGACCAGTTGGCCGCCAGCGCCTGCTCCATCGCGGTGTGGCGGAACACGCCGTCCTGCGCCGCCCCGGTGATCGCCACCCGCACGCCCGCCGGGCCCTTGGCCACGAACACGCCGACCATGGCGTAGCGCGAGGCCGGGTTGCGGAATTTCTCGTAGTTGCTCTTCTCCGGGATCGGGAATTCGATCGCGGTGATGATCTCGTCCGGCGCCAGCGCAGTGGTGAACATCCCCTGAAAATACTCGTCGATCGGAATGCGCCGCTTGTCCGTCACGATCGTCGCCCCGATGGCCAGCGCGGCGGCCGGGTAGCAGGAGGATGGGTCGTTGTTGGCCAGCGAGCCGCCCATCGTGCCGCGGTGGCGCACCTGCGTGTCGCCGATCCACGACGCCATCTTCGCCAGCCCGGGGATGCGCTTGGCGATGTCGGGGTGCGACATGATCGCGTTGTGCGTCGCCATCGCGCCGATGGTGATCTTGTCCGGCGCCGAGGTGATCGCGTCCAAACCGAGCTTATGCAGGTCGATGATGGCGCTTGGCTTGTTCAGCCGTTGCTTCAACACGGGGATGAACGTCTGGCCGCCCGCCAGCGCCTTGGACTCCATGTCGTCGCCCAGCATCTTGACGGCATCGGCCACGGTGGAAGGCTCGTGGAACGTGAACTCGTACATCAGGATATCCCTCGTTCGGCCGCCTTGCGGGGCCGGTTCGACTGCATGGGCGCGGCTACTCCGCCGCCTGGGCCATCGGGTGCATCAGGCGCTGCGCCGCGTCGATCGCCTTGACGATGTTGTGGTATCCCGTGCAGCGGCAAAGATTGCCCTCCAGCCCGTGCCGGATCTCGTCCTCAGTCATGCCTTGCGGATGCATGTTCACCAGGTCGATCGCGCTCATCACCATGCCCGGCGTGCAGAA
>CAXTBW010000044.1:0-31976 GCA_964242925.1 uncultured Acetobacteraceae bacterium | reverse complement strand
GAAGCTGATGACCTTGCCAGTGGTGTAGTCGCCGGTCGCGGCGCTGGCGGTGTCGGCGGTGATGATCGGGGCGACAACGAGCAACGTGCCGCCGGCGCCATCGCTCTGAGCGGCGAGGTTCGCAAATGCGCCGGCGACGGTGAAGTGGTCGCCGCCAGTAATCGTCACCGTCGCGATATCGGCGACGTAACTGATCGAGACATCGGTGGGCGCCACGCTGCTCAGGTCTATCGTGTCGCTGCGCGTGTAGCCGGTCAGGACCGCATTGTTCAGGCCGGCGCGGTTGCTGGCGATCGCCCACTGAGCGCCGGTGTCGAACCAGCGAATTGAAGTTCGTGATGGTGGAACCGAAGCCGGCGAGCATGCCGGTCGCACCATTTCCCTTCGCCAGTTCCATGGTGTTGGAGCCGCCTGCCTGGGACGCGACAGTCCAGTTGAACACGGCGCCCGGATCGACAACCAAGCGGTCGCCGCACTCGTGTCGAACGCTACGGCGTTGCCGCTCGGCGTGGAGATGACGCCGGCGTTCGTTACAGTGCCGCCCGAGTTCAGGACGACGCCGCCGTTGATCGTGCCGCCTGCTTGGTTGACGACCGACTCGATGAGCCCGCCTTCAAGGTAGATGCCGAAGCTGGAGCTGGTGATCGCGCCACCCGATTGGTTGACCACCGAGAGAGTGCTTGTGGCGCTTGTCCCGATCTCCAGGATAGCGGCATCGCCAGAACTTTGGATTAGGCCAGCATTGGTGATCGACGACGCATCTCCCTCGACGCCGACACCGTAGACAGCTCCGGTGATCGTGCCGTTGGCATCGTTGACGAGAACGAGCGACCCATAGGACAACACGCCGTAGCCGCCGCTTCCCTCGATCAAGCCGCCGCTCTCGTTGGTTAGGATTCCGGCGACAGCAGTGTTGCCGTATGTGTTTTCGAAGACGACGGTTTGTGATTCGAGCCGATGATCGTGCCGTAATTGGCGACCGTCAGAGCGGTCGACGCATTCAGGGCGCCGTCGACCGCCGCATCCACACCGGGGTCGGTCGTGACCCGAGCGGTCTGCGAGATCGTCGTGTCCTGAGCGGTCAGCGTTACGCCGGTGCTGATAGTGCCCGTAATCGTCCGGCTCATGGAACCCTCCATCAAATTCGAGATTCTGATCGACGCTGCCGCTATTACTTAAGTCCCGGCCGACGACGTATTGCCGAGCGGATCGTATTGCGAACACGATATACAGTAACGGTGCGCTCACGCAATCGACTACAGTTGGCAGCATATTGGTTAATGTTGCTTTACTTGCGAACAGGCTTCTTGGTGCGGCGCCGGAGCTGCGCGGCACGATTGCTCAGCGCTGATGCACGTGCCCATGCACTCCGATGGGCAAGCTGACCTGGAAGATGTGTTTGGCGTGATGAATGCCGATCGTTGTAGTGTCCCCTGCGGGCAGCTCCGTTCTTGCCGCCCAGCGCCCATAGTGAAGAGCGGCCTGTGCATCATCTCGGTTCGGTTGGACGGCAGCTCACCACGGATCGAGAGGCGCGTTTGAGTCGGGCCAAGAGGGTCGCGCCCGGCTATCCGGCGCGGCATTTCCAGGCTCACCAAGCAGGCCGGGCGATGCCCGGGCGGGATTGAACACAGTGAGCGATCGCCCGGCGGTTCCGGACGCGAGCCTGCCCCAGGGATCGGCGGCGCTGCTGACGGTTCTCACGATTGGCGTCGGCGTGCTCGTCGCCAACCTCTACTATGCGCAACCGCTGATCGCCTCCATCGGCGCGGAGTTGCACATTTCGCCAGAGGTCGCCGGGTCGGTCGTGAGCGTCGCCCAGATCGGCTATGGCACGGGGCTGTTCTTCCTCGTGCCCGCGGCCGACCTCATCGAGAACAAGCGGCTGGTGCTCACCCTAATGGGGCTGACGGTGCTGGGTCTGGTCGGCCTGGCGACGTCCGGCAGCGCGCTCACCTTCTTCGTCGCGTCTTTCCTGATCGGGCTATGCGCCACGGGGGCGCAGGTGCTGCTGCCCTTCGCGGCGCATCTGATTCCCGAGGAACGGCGCGGTCAACTGGTCGGCAACATCATGGCGGGCGTCCTGACCGGCATCATGCTTGCTCGCCCGGTGGCGCTGTTCATCTCCGGCTCGTTTGGCTGGCGCGCCGTGTTCTGGACGTCAGCCTGTCTGGTGTCGGTGCTCGGCCTGCTGCTCGCGCGCATGATGCCGACCTATCGACCGGCCGGCGAGGCGCATTACGGCCGCATTATCGTTTCCATGATCAGGTTGCCGCCCCGCATGCCGGCGCTGTGTTGGCGATCGGCGTATGCCGCCCTCATGTTCGGCGCATTCAACATGTTCTGGACGGCGGCGCCGCTTATGCTGGCCGGCCGCTTCGGGCTGGGACAGCACGCGATCGGCCTGTTCGCCTTGGCCGGCGCCGGGGGCGCGCTGGCCGCTCCGTTCGCAGGCCGGCTCGCCGACCGCGGGCTCGAGATCGCCGCGACGGCGGGCTCCATGCTCGTGATCGCAGCAGCTTTCGGCGCAACCGGCTTGGCCGTCGCGGGCGCCGCCCTGCTGCCGTTGATTGTCGCCACGGTGCTTCTCGACGCCGCCGTGCAGACCAACCAAGTCGTCAGCCGGCGCACCGTGTTCGGAACGCCGGCGGCAATCCGCGGGCGAGTGAACGCGCTCTACATGACGGCAACCTTCATCGGCGGCGCGACCGGCTCCCTGCTAGGCACCCTCACCTACAACCTTGGCGGCTGGAGCGGCACGGCGGGCGCCGGCGTCGCGCTCGGCCTGATCGCGCTCGGACTGCTCGCGCTCGAGATGCGGGGGCGGGCGCCTCGAATCATGCCCGCGGCCCCGCGCCGAAGATCATAACCAACGCGCCCGCTTCGCCTTACTCCATGACCGGAGCCAATCTCTGCACTGACTCGACGTCGTCGCCGAGCCAGGCCGAATGCTTGGCCGTTCCGTCGAAGGTGGCGCTGGTCTTGAACAGCTCGTACTTGCCCTCGAGCGCGTAGGGACGACTGCGCGACAGCAGTTCCGCCACGGCCGCCCGGTCCATCGGCTTGAACGTCCGGACGGCCTCGAACGCCTGGTCCAGGTCCCGCTGGCTCTGGATGCCGGTGATCACGACCGAGGTTGGCAGGTTCAGCGAATAGTGCAGGTATTCGATCGGTTGGATCGGCGCCTGGCTTTTCAGCAACACGCTGTCGGCGAAGGTTTTCATGCCCAACACCGCAATGCCCTGCTGCACGAGGTATGGCAGGACCAGATGGGCGAAGCTGCGGAAATGTGCGTCCATCACGTTCAACGGCATCTGCACGGCGTCGAAGTGGAAGCCGCGCTCGGCTGCCACCGACAGCATCTGCATGTGGATGCGCGGGTCCTTGTGGCCGGTGAACCCGATGTAGCGCAGCTTGCCGGCCTGCTTGGCCTTGACGAAGGCCTCCATGGCGCCGCCCTCGGCGAACACCCGGTCAGGGTCGTCGTAGCGCAGGATCTCGTGGTGTTGGACCAGATCGATGCGGTCGGTCCGCATGCGCTTCAGCGACGTGTCGATCTGGTCTGCCGCTTCCTGCTTGGTCCGTCCGTCCATCTTCGACATCAGGAACACCCGGTCGCGATAGCCGCCCTGGTCCAGCGCCACCCCCATCCGCAGCTCGGACCGGCCCTCGTTGTAGTCCCAGCAGTTGTCCATGAACGTGATGCCGCGATCGACGCCCTCGTGGACCAGCCTGACCGCCTCGGCATCGGTCAGCGCCTTCTTGCCCAGGTGGAACCCGCCCATGCCGATGGCGGAGATCATCTCCGGCGTGCGCCCGAACCGGCGGTAGAGCATGTCGCCCCGCCGCTCCCCCGGATCGGTCACGAACGGCAGGTTGTCCGGGTCGTCGACCCGGCTGGACGGCAGGGCCACGCTGGCCATACTTCCATTCGCTTGGACCGCGCTGTCGTGCTGCATGGATGCCGTCCTATCTCTCAAAAGGTCTGTTCGCATTTGAACGCAGCCGCGAGCGGCTTGGTGCAAGAGGCGGGTTCACGATGTCCGCTCGGCGTTGCGCCTGCCTGTGTCGCTGGCGCTACTCTTCGGTTCGTCCAACAGCCGGTCCATCACCGCTCTGTCGTGGGCGATGCTCCGGGTGTTTGTCTTTCGCCCGATCTCTACGCACTGCGGAGACCTTCGGCGCACCGCGCGGTCTGCCGTCCGCGTTGCCGACCGGCGGCGTCCATACGCCGCGCTGCCGGACCGTCCACCCATAGCGGGGATCGCCCTCCAGCAAATCAGCATGATCGGCCAGCCGGTTGCGTTCGAGCCAGCTGACCGCCGCCTCCAGCTCCGCCAGGCTCATCTGCGCGCGCGGCTTGTCGCCGGTGCGGCGCTTCAGGATGGCGTTGTAGCGATGATACAGCGCCTCGCTCCGCGGCGCCCGCATTGCGGACTCATCCTCCACGGCCTGCTGCGCCACCATCTCCCCCACGCGCTGACGCAGCCGGCGTTCCAGCACCGAGGGCGGGTCGAGCATCTCCGTTTGCGCCGCCTCGTGTTCGGGCCGGTGAAGGGCGTAGTCCGGGCCCGGCCGCAGCAGGCCGTAGCGCAGCGCGAGCGCATTGCTTTCCAGCGGAACGATGCCGCTGTCCTCCCGCTCGGCGTCGGCGAGCTGCTCCTTCAACCAGCCGGGCAGGGTGGGCTGCGACGGCGCTTCGATCCGCTTGGCCACCGTGCCCTGCTCGGTCTCGACGCTGTGCCGGAAGCGGGCGAACAGCGGGTCGTCCGGATGGAACACCAGGGCGCGCTGGCCCGCATAGGGTCCGGCGTTCGGATCGACACGGGTGGCGCGCGCGACCATCTGCTCCAGCCAGGCGCGCGAGCGGATGTGGGTCAGCGCCGCCACCACGGCGACCTCCGGCGCGTCCAGCCCCTCGTAGGCCATCGCCACCGTGACGAGCACGCTCGGCTCGGCCAGCAGACGGAACCGGACGAGCGTCTCCTGGGCATCCCGCTCGTCTGAGGTGGCGAGCTGCACCGTGCCGGCCTGCCCCGGAGGCAGCCATCCGCGCAGGATGTCGGCATAGCGGCGCGCGTTCGACTGGTCCGGCGCCACCACCAGCAGCTTGCCAAGCCCTCGCGTGTCTGCGTTCGGCGGACCGCCACGCGCGCGCCGCCGATCCGCGCGAAGCTTTCGGGTCGCGGTGAACGCCTCTCGCAGCAGCTGATTTGCGAAGCCGGTCCGCAAGGCGGTGAACAGCGCCGGGCGGGTCGTCTGCGTGGGCCAGTGGGAGAACAGCCGGTGCGGACCGACGGCGGCGCGGCTCTCGTCCAGCCAGCTTGCCTCGCCGTCCAGGGCGCCGAACAGGACGGGCAACACGGCCCGCTCCGCCAGCGCCTGTGATCGCGAGTAGCCCACGACCGCCCAACCCGGCGCCGCCAGATCGACCTCGCGAGTTTTAGCGCGCGGGCCGGTGCGGTAGGGCAGCCACAGGATGCTGCGCCCGTCCGCGCGCTGCAGCGTGCCGGACAGCAGCAGACGCAGCCGGGCCGTCTCCAGCAGCGGCAGCAGCGCGCGGCTCCACCCCGAGGCCACGTCGCCGGCCGGGTCGGCCAGCGGGTCGGGCGCCATGTCGGACAGGGCGGGCAGATGGTGCACCTCGTCCACCACCAGCAGCGTGCGGTGGCGGCGGAACTCGGCCAGGTGCAGGTCGGGCGCGGCGGCAACGCTCTGGTAGGTGGTGATGTAGCCCTGCAGGCCGCGGCACGGGTCGGGCGCGTTGTCGGCCGCGCGGACGGCGACGGCATGGCCGAGCGTCGCGCGCCAGGCCGGGTCGGCGAACGCCTCCTCGGCCTGCAGGCGCAGGCTGTCGCGCGGCACCACCCAGCACACGCGGTCGACGATGCTGGCCGACAGCAGGGCATGGGCCGCGATCACCGGCAGCAGCGACTTGCCGCCGCCCGGCGTCACGGCCGCCAGGATGTCGGTGACCTCCGACGCTTCGCCGGCCGCGATGGCGTGAACGAGGGCGGTGATCCGCGCTTGGTGCGTTCGCAGCGGGCGGACAGTATGGGACAAGGACGGGAGGCGCTCCGGCAGGCAAGCGTCGAGTCTGAGTCCTTTTGCCGCGCGTGTTAATCCACAAACGTGCTTGATGCTTTGCGGAAACGAACGGTTAGCCGGCGCGACCCCGCTCCAGTTGGTCTCGCAGCCGCAGCAGGCCGCCATAGGCCGGCAACAGCCAGCGCGGATCGCCGTTGTAAAACGGCATCGTGGGGAACGGGATGCGCTCGAAGCCGCTTGGGCGGTTGGCCGTCTTCAGGATGCGCCGGGCCGTGGACAGGCCGAGATAGCTCATCATCGCGACGCCGCTGCCGTTGCAGCCAAGCGCGTAGTGCAGCCCGTCCAGCATCCCGGCATGCGGCAAGCCGTCGAACGTCATGGCGATGCTGCCGGTCCAGGAATGCGTGATCCGGACGCCGGCGAGCTGCGGAAAACGATCCACCATGAACCCATGCAGGATGCGGGCGACCTCGTTGTCCGGCCGCTCCGTGAAGCGCGCACGGCCGCCGAACACCAACCGCCGCTCCCCGGGCGCCATGCGGAAGTAGTTCAGCACGCGCTGCGTTTCGCTTCCTGTCCGGCCGGTGGGCAGGATGGTGGCGGCCAGGTCGGCCGGCAGTTCTTCCGTGGCGATCACATGGCTGTTGATCGGGATCAGCCGTCGCCGCAGCTTAGGAACGGCCTTGGGCGTGTACCCGTTGGTCGTCACTACGACATCGCCCACCTCGATGGCGCCCCGCGATGTCGCCACCCGCCACGAGGGCCCTGCCTGCGTGATCCGCCCAACGGCGGCCTCGGCGCAGATGATGGCGCCGTGCTTCCGCGTCGCCTGCAGGAGCCCGCGGAAATACAGCGCCGGGTGCAGCTTGCCGTGCCGGTCGGAGGTCAGGCCGCCATGGTAGAAGCTGCTGCCGATCTCCGCCCGTTGCTCCTCCCGCGACAGCAGGCGGAAATCGGTGCGCCCCTCGGCCTGGTGCGCCGCCACCTGGCGAGCCTGCGCCGCGTGGTGCGCCGGCGTCCAGGCGCCGACGAAGCGGCCCCGCTTCTCCCAATGGCACGCGATGGCCTCACGCTCGATCACCGCATCGATCGCGTCGAACGCGTCTTCCGCCGACTGCCGCAGCGCCGCCGCTGTCTCCGCATCGGGCGGCGCCTTCCTGTGCGCCGCCTTGCCAACATGCAGCCCGCCCGCGACGGAGCCGCCGTTGCGGGTGCTGCCGCCGATGCCGGGCGCTCCGGCGTCCAGCACCACCACCTCCACCCCGGAGCGCGCCAGTTCGATCGCGCAGTTCAGCCCGGCGTATCCGGCGCCGATGATCGCCACCCGCGCCTTCGCCGGAACGTCGGCCAGCGCGCCGGATTGCGGGCGGTACGCTTCCCACCAGTACGGGGTGGCGGCGAAGTCGGGGTGGAAGATGCTGGATGCCGCCATGCTGGCCTCCGGTCAGAACGCGAAAAGGTTCTGTCGCAGGGTGGCGCCGGCGTAGCTGGTGCGCGCCAGGCCGCGCTTTTGCAGGATCGGCATCAGCTTGGTCACGATCTCCGTCAAGTACTGGAAATCCCCGACCTTCACGCGAAAGTGGAAGCCGTCCGCGCCGCCTTCCTGCGCCGTCGCCTCTATGATGTCGGCCACCTGCGCCGGCGTGCCGCAGATGGGGAACGTCTCGTGCATGCCCTCGTGCTTGGCGATCTCGCGAAGGGTCATGTCCTTTTTCGCCTCGGTGTATTGCAGCAGCTTGCCGACGATGCCTTGCACCGGCAGGTCCGGCGACAGCGGTTTGTCCTGGTCGAACTTCGAGAAATCCGTGCCGAGCATGGCGGATAGGTAGCTCAGGCCAGACTCGGCATTCGCCTTCTCGTAGTTCTGCTCCCACCGTTCCTGCGCCATGGCCGGCGAGTCGCCCATCACCGGCTTGATCGAGAACGAGACCTTGCAGCTCGCCGGATCCCGCCCAGCCGCCGCCAATTGGCTGCGCAGCAGGGTGGAATACTTGCGCATGTCCGCCACGCTGTTCTTGTGGGCGATGACCATGTCCGCGTTGCCCACAGCGAAACGCTGCCCCCGGCTGGAGGTGCCGGCCATGATGATCACCGGATGCTTCTGCGGCAGCGCTGGAAAGTTCAGCGGTCCGCGCGACTTGAAATACTTCCCGGCGAAGTGCACCGGCTTCACCTTGGACGGATCGGCGAAAACATCCCGCTCGCGGTCCTCCAGCACCGCGTCCGGCGCCCAGCTCTCCCACAGCTTGCGCACGAGGTCGAGGTATTCATCCGCTATGTCGTAGCGCTCGTCATGCTCCGGCAGGTCGTCCTGCCCGAAGTTCAAGGCGGCGCTCGAATTGGCCGAGGTCACCACGTTCCAGGCCGAGCGCCCGGCGGTCAGGTGGTCGAGCGTGCCAATCATCCGCGCAAGCAGGAAGGGCGGGTAGAGGCTGGTCGACAGCGTCGCGCCGAGCCCGATATGCCGCGTGGCGCCCCCCATCATCGCCAGGATCGGCGCGGGGTCGAGATGGACCTCCAGCCCATGCTTCACGTAATGATCGTTGCTGTCGCCATAGGTCGTGGGGATGGCCGGGATGTCGGCGAACAGCACCATGTCCATGAAGGCGCGTTCGCATAGCCGGGCGACATCCATGTAGAGGTCGCCGCGACGCCAATCATAGATGCCGGCGGACGGCACGTTCCAGTAATGCGCCCCCGGCGCGCCGAACCAGGAGAAATGCAGCTTCTTGGCCATCGTCAACCCTTCGACACATTGTAGAAGAGCGGCATGCCGGACAGCACGCCCTTGAGGTTTTTCCGGTAGGCGGACACCGACTTCCACTGGCAGGTCGGAACGAACGGCACGTCCTGCCATGCCTGGAGCTGGGCGTTCCGGCAGATCGCCTGGCGGGCGGCCTCGTCGGGCGCGACGAACCACTGCTCACGCAGCGCCTCCAGCGCTGGGCTGGTCGGCCAACCGGGCCAGGCCGCCTTGCCGTTGCCACGCAGGGCGAGGTTGACGGCGGGGTCCCATAGCTCGAGGCCGGGCAGGTAGGTGTCGGTGACGTTCCAGCCGCCTTTGTCGGGTTGCCCGGGGTTGGCCCGGCGTTGCAGCCACGTGCCGAAATCGACCGCGACGACGTCCACGTTCATGCCTGCGCGGCGCATCTGATCGGCCCCGACCGTGTCCTGCTGGGACATGCCGTAATTGTCGGCGGCCGACAGATAGGCCACCCGCTCGCCGTTGTAGCCAGCCGTCGCCAGATCCTGCTTCACGCGGGCGTAGTCGCGCGGCGCGGTCACCGCCGCCATCCCCGCATCGGAGGCCATCGGCGACTGGGGGCAGAACACGCCCACCTTGGCGTCCCACATCGCCGGGTCGGCGCCTGCGATCGCCTGGGCGATCTCCGTCTGGTCGATGGCGCCGAGCACCGCCCGGCGGATGGCCGGGTTGTCGAATGGCGGCTGCAGGTGGTTGAACCGCATGATGCCCATGTTGCCGTACGGGTTCACGCTGGTGATCACCAGGTCCGGCGATTTGCGCAGCACCGGCAGGATGTCCAGCAGGACGTCATCGTACCAATCGATCTCGCCATTGATCAGCGCGTTGGCGGTGGTGGCGGCGTCCGGAATGATGACGAACTCGATCCGGTCGATCCGCGCGATCTTCGGGCCAGACGTGAATGCCGGCGCGCCATCGGGCCTCGGCACGTAGCCGTCGAACCGCTCCCAAACCGAGCGCGCTCCGGTGACCCGCTCGTTTGGAAGATATCGGTAGGGACCGCTGCCGACCACTTCCGTCACCTGTTTGGCCGGGTCGGCGATCAACCGTTCCGGCATGATCACCGGAACGTAGCTCGTGCTCTTGCCCAGCGCGTTCGGCAGCAGCGGGAAGGGGTGCTTCAGCCGGAACACGACCTCCTTGTCGGAGGCGGCCGACAACTCGTCCACCGCCGCCATAAGGACTTGGCCGAACGCATCGCGCGTGCCCCAGCGCTTGATGCTGGCCACCACGTCGCGTGACAACACCGGCTCGCCGTCATGAAACCGCAGCCCGTCGCGCAGGGTCAGCCGCCACACTTTGCCGTCGTCCTCGACGACATGCCCGGCGACCATCTGCGGATGCGGGTTCAGCTGGTTGTCGACGCCGTATAGCATGTCGTAGCTCAACAGCGCGAGGTAGCGGGAGCTGAACGCCGTGGTCCACACGGGGTCGAGGATCGTCAGGTCCGACGCCGGTGTGAACTTCAGCGCGCTCTGCTTCTGCGCCGCAGCCGCTCGCGGCGCCGCGAGCGCTGCAAGGCCCGCACCCGCCCCCTTCAACAGGCTGCGTCGCTCCATGCTCGCCCCCTCGTTCATTCCGGCATCCCGCGGTCTCCAGCGGGCTATGCTACAACCGTGCCAAGGCGTCCTAAGCCAGTCGACGGGGCATGGATTGGCGTGCGGTTCGTAGGAGCAGCCTTCGAGTCCCCTGACCGGCAGTCCCTTTCGGCGGCGTGAAGCTTGCATAGCGCCGCGTGCTGCGACAAGTTTGCCAATCGTGCGGTGCAGCATCCGTAGCCGTGCGTCCCACCGCCAGGAGGCTGCACCGTTGATCCGCATGCTATTGCCCACGATCGGCCTGCTTGCCGCGCTGCACGCAACACAGGCCCGGGCCGGGAAGGCGGACGACACGCTGAACGTCGCCTTCAGCGGCGAGGTCACCACGCTGGACAACTACAAGGAATCCAGCCGCGAGGGATTGCTGCTGGCCCGGCTTGTCTACGACAGCCTCTTGTACCGCGACGGCAAGACCGGCGAGTTCAAGCCGGAGCTTGCGGAGTCCTACGCATTCGTCGACCCGAAGACGATCGATTTCAAGCTGCGCCAGGGAGTCAAATTCCATAACGGGCAGGAGATGACGGCCGACGACGTGGTCTACACGCTGAACCTCGTCTCCTCGCCGAAATACAACGCGCGCTTTCAGATCGCGGTCGCGTGGATCGAGTCCGCGGAGAAGATGGGCCCCTACGCGGTGCGGCTGCACATGAAGACCGCCTACCCCATGGCGCTCGAGATGCTCGCGGGCAATCTGCCGATCTACCCGAAAGCCTATTACGAACAGGTCGGGCCGGACGGCATGGGCGCCAAGCCGGTCGGCGCCGGCCCGTATCGCCTGGTGGAGTTGACCCCCGGCACGCGCTTCGTCTTCGAGCGGTTCGATGGGTATTACGCCAACAGCCCCAAAGGCCCGGCGAAGATCGCCCACGTCATCGCCCGCGTCCTTCCGGAGGCGAATACGCAATATGCCGAGTTGCTCAACGGCCAGCTCGATTGGATATGGCGCGTGCCGCCCGACGAGGCGCGCAACCTGGCCCGGCGGCCGAACGTCGTGATCCAGAGCGCGCAGATCATGCGGTTCGCTTACATCGACATCAACCCGAATACGGGCGGCGGCAAGGGTCCGCTCGCCGACGTGCGGGTGAGGCGCGCGCTGAACTACGCGATCAACCGGCCCGGCATCGTCAAGGCGTTGGTGGGCGGCGCATCGCAGGTGATCTACGCCGCCTGCAACCCGATCCAGTTCGGCTGCTCCGCCGACGTTCCCAAATACGAGTACGACCCGGCGAAGGCAAAGGCGCTGCTGGCCGAGGCGGGATACGGCAACGGCTTCCCACTCAACCTGCTGTCTTCCAACATCCCGCGCCCGCAGGTCGAGGTGATGGCGGCCGACCTGGGCAAGGTCGGCATAACGGTCACCATCGACGACCAGCAATACGCTCCAGCGGTCAGCGCCTGGCGCAGCGGCAATGCCCCGTTCATGCTCACCAATTGGGGGTCCTACGGGATCGGCGACGCCGGGCTGAGCGTCGGATCGTTCTTCAGCGGCACGGGCGACGACCTGGTCAAGGATCCGACGCTCATCGGGCTGCTGGCCGACGCGAACACCACGGTGGACCGCGACAAGCGCAAGGACGATTTCGCCAAGGCGCTGCGAATCGTGGCCGACCAGGCCTACTGGGTCCCGCTGTGGACCTACAGCGTGAACTGCGCGCAGAACAAGGACCTCAACCTCACGCTCGATCCGGACGAGTTCGCGCAGTTCTACGCCGCAAGTTGGAAGTGAGAGTCCGCTCGCGGTGCTGAGATATACGGTGCGGCGGTTCGGTTCGGCCCTGTTGCTCGCGCTGTTCGTCTCGGTCGTCGCCTTCCTGCTGGTGTTCGCGTCCGGCGACCCAGCGGTGCGCATCGCGGGGGAAGCCGGGACCGCCGCCGACGCCGCCCGGGTGCGCGCCGAGTTCGGCTTCGACCGGCCGATCTGGCTACAGTACCTGCACTGGCTGATGGGCCTGCTGCACGGGGATTTAGGCCACAGCTTCTACTTCGACCAACCGGTCACCACGATCCTGCTGCCGCCGTTGGGCGTCACCCTGACGCTGGGCCTGTGTTCGATCGTATTCGCCTTGCTGCTGGCCGTGCCGCTGGGGGTCGCGGCCGGGCGCTGGCCGAACACGATCATCGACCGGTTCGCGCTGCTGATCGCGGTGGTCGGGCAGGCGATGCCCAGCTTCTGGTTTGCGCTGCTGCTGGTGATCGTGTTCAGCGTGAAGTTTCAGATACTCCCCGCCTCGGGCGCCGCTGGCTGGCGCAACTTCGTCATGCCGACGGTCGTGCTGGGCTATTTCGCCGCCCCCGTGGTGATGCGGCTCACCCGCTCCGGCATGATCTCGGTGTTGCAGACGGACTACATCCGCACCAGCCGCGCCATGGGCATTCCGTCGCGCCGGGTGCTGTTCCGCTACGCGCTGCGCAACGCGGTGATCCCCGTGGTCGGCGTAGCCTCCGCGCAGTTCGGCTACATGCTGGCCGGCTCCGTGGTGGTGGAGAGCGTGTTCGCCATCCCCGGCGCTGGGCAACTGGCGTGGCAGAGCATCCTGCGCAGCGACCTGCCGACGGTGCAGGCGCTGGTGCTGTGCTTCGCGCTGATATACGTCGCGCTGACCTTCCTGGCGGACCTGGTGAATGCCTGGCTCGACCCGCGGATGCGGGGCTGATGGCGGGCGCGGCGGCGGCCGTCCTGCCCCGCCGGGCGCCGCGCTGGGCCCGGCATCCGGGGCTGCTGCTGGGTGCGGCGCTCGTGCTGGCGATCCTGGCGATGGCGTTGTTCGCGCCGCTGCTGACCAGCAACAGCCCGTACGACCAGGACTTGCTGAACCGCACCGTCCCGCCGTTCTGGATGGACGGCGCCGTGCCGGAGCATTGGCTGGGCACCGACCAGCTCGGCCGCGACTACCTCGCCCGGCTGCTGTTCGGCGCGCGCATCTCCCTGGTGATCGGGGTCGTGGCGGCGCTGATCTCCGGCGTGATCGGGACCACGCTCGGCGTGCTGGCGGGCTATTTCGGCGGCAAGGTGGACGTCGTCGTCTCGTTCATCATCACCGCGCGGCTGGCGATGCCGGTGATCCTGGTGGCGCTGGCGGTGGTGGCGCTGGTCGGCTCGTCGTTGACGGTGGTGGTGAGCGTGCTGGGCCTGCTGATCTGGGACCGCTACGCCCTGGTGATGCGCGCCGCCACGCAGCAGATACGCAACGCCGATTACGTCACCGCGGCGCAGGTGCAGGGCTGCAGCGTGGGGCAGGTGCTGCGCTACGAGGTGCTGCCGAACCTGGCCAACAACCTGGTCGTGGTCGCCACCCTGGAGATCGGGCAGGCGATCGTGCTGGAGGCCGCGCTGTCCTTCCTGGCGCTGGGCGTGCCGCCGCCGCTGCCGTCCTGGGGGCTGATGATCGCGGAAGGCAAATCCTACATCCTGTTCGACCCCTGGCTGATCACGATACCCGGGGTGCTGCTGTTTCTGCTGATCCTGGCGATCAATCTGCTCGGCGACGGGCTGCGCGACGTGACGGCGCCGGAGGGGCGGAATTGAGCGCCGCGGCGCCTCTGCTGGAGGTGCGGGGGTTGACCGTCGACATCGCCACGCCGGCCGGAACCCTGCATGCCGTGCAGGACGTCGACCTCACCCTGAATGCGGGGGAGACGCTGTGCGTGGTGGGCGAATCCGGTTGCGGCAAGTCGCTGACGGCGCTGGCCGTGATGGGCCTGCTGCCGGGTCGCGCCCGGCGCTCCGCCGCCGCCTTGCGGCTTGAAGGAGCGGACCTGCTCGCGCTGCCCCGGCGGGAGCTGGAGCGTATGCGCGGCAGTCGAATGGCGATGATCTTCCAGGAGCCGATGACATCGCTGAACCCGGCCTTCACCGTTCGGCAGCTGCTGACCGACGTGCTGCGGACCCATGCCAGGGTGAGCGCCCGGCAGGCCGACGAGCGCGCGCTGTTCCTGCTGGAGAAGGTCGGCATCACAGCCGCGTCCACCCGGATGTCGCAATATCCGCATCAACTCTCGGGCGGGCTGCGGCAGCGCGTGATGATCGCGATGGCGCTGATGTGCGGCCCGGCCCTGATCCTCGCCGACGAGCCGACCACCGCGCTGGATGTGACCATCCAGGCGGAGCTGCTGCACCTTCTCGCGGAGCTGCAACGCGAGTTCGGCATGGGGATGATCCTCATCACCCACGACCTCGGCATCGTCTCGCGCATCGCGGACCGGGTGACGGTGATGTACGCCGGGCAGGTGGTGGAGGCTGGCGGGACCGAGCGCATCTTCGCCGCCCCGTGCCATCCCTACACGAAGGGCTTGATGCAGTGTCTGCCGCAGCCGGGCCGGGCGCGCATGCAGGCCTTGCCCTCGATCCCCGGCACGGTGCCGTCGTTGGTCGGGGAGCTGACCGGTTGCCATTTCCGCGACCGCTGCCCTTACGCGGCGCCGGCCTGCGCCGGGCCGATCCCGCTGCGTCCGGAAGGCCCGGACCATGTCTACCGATGCATCCTGCCGCCCACCCATCCGGGGCTGCAGTGACCGGGCCGCCGCTGCTGGAGCTGGTTGACGTGTCGCGCGAATTCACTGTGGGCAGCGGGCTGCTGCGGCGTCGCAGCCTGCGCGCGGTGGATCGGGTGTCGCTGCAGCTCCGGCGCGGCGACGTGCTGGGGATCGTGGGCGAATCCGGCTCGGGCAAGACGACGCTGTCCCGCATCATGCTCGGCCTGCTGGCGCCCACCAGTGGGCGGGTGCTGATGGATGGCGCCCCGCTCGGCGGCGTCCCGCGTCGCGCCATCGCCCGGCGAGTGCAGTTCGTGTTCCAGGACCCGTATTCCTCGTTGAATCCGCGGCACACGGTCGGCCGGATCATCGATCAGTCGCTGCTCGTGCACGGCATCGGCGATGCGGCGGAGCGGCGGCGCAGCGTGGACGAGATGCTGGACGTGGTGGGCCTGCCGCGGCGGTTGCGGGACTCCTACCCCGGTCAGCTCTCCGGCGGCCAGCGGCAGCGCGTGGTGATCGCGCGGGCGCTGGTGCTGCGGCCGGAAATCCTGATCTGCGACGAGCCGACCTCGGCGCTGGACGTGTCGGTGCAGGCGCAAATCCTGAACCTGCTGCTCGACCTGCGGCGGGACTTCGGCTTGACCTACGTGCTGGTGAGCCACAATCTAGGCGCCGTCGAACATATGGCGACGGCGGTCGCGGTGATGTATCTGGGCCGCATCGTGGAGCATGCGAAGGCGGAGGCGCTGTTCCGCGCGCCGGGCCACCCCTATACGCGGGTGCTGCTGCGCTCCACCATGACGATCGCGCCGGGCGCCGGGATCCCGGACGTGCGGCTAACGGGCGCGATGCCGGACCCGACTGCGCTGCCCGCGGGGTGCCGTTTCCATCCGCGGTGCCCGGAGGCGCTGCCAGTGTGCAGCACGACCGCGCCGCCGACCGTCCGCCTCCCGGACGGGTTCGCCGAGTGCCACCTCGCAGCCGCCGCCCGATGACGGACCGCGCCATCGAGGCAAGGGTGAGCCTATGCCACGAACTGGACCCGCTCTGCTGGGCCGGGCGATCGTCTGATCCCGTACTTCCTCACCGACCTCGCGCTGTAGTCCGATACGTGCAGGGGTTCGCTTCGCCGAAATACGGCACGATCGAGACATGTTGGATGTGGCTCAGGGCGTAGGGGCATCCCTGCCGTCGTCCCGAACACCTCATTGCAGCGCTCGAATGGCGACGAACGACGTGTCGTGTTAGATGTGAGTTAAATAACATCAACATGATGGTGGGAAAGCGATGGCGGGAGAAATCAAAGCGCTGACGGGCCTTCGCGGGGTAGCCGCCAGCGCCGTCATGATAGATCACTATGCCGCTGTCGATTTCAGGAGTTCATTTCCCCTCAAATTTCTACCCCACATGTACGTTGCCGTCGACATGTTCATGATCTTGAGCGGTTTCGTGCTGGCCCTAACCTACGAGCCCCGTTTCGCAGCTTCCAAGTCTATCGATGCAAACATCCTATTTTTCCGGTCGCGCCTAGCACGGCTTTACCCGTTATACTTGGGAATGACGCTGGTGTGCTTTTTGCTCTGTCGAGATGGATGTCTCACGTTTCTCTCTCCAAACACGTCTTTGGCGGCTCTGGGCGCCAACCTGCTCGGCGTCCAAACGTGGATCTGGCCGGGAACGAGCCTGGACGGACCGGCTTGGTCCATCAGCGCCGAGTGGGCGGCAAATTTCCTCTTCCCTGTGCTGATGACCATGATCTTGTCGGGATCTCTGCTGCGGGGGACAGCGGTCATCGCCGTCGCCATCGGCGTGCTGTGGATCTGCGCGTTCCTGTTCGGCTCGCTGTTCGAAGATCCGGTTAGCGGGGTCGTCAACATCATTAGCGGACCGCAGGCGCTCGGCCGTTGCGTCAGCGAGTTTGCGATCGGGATCTACCTCTGGCGATTGAGGTCTCGTGTCGACGTCGCTCGTGTTCTCTCCAGCAATGGCGTGCAGTTTGCGCTGCTCGCCATCATGCTCGTGGTGTTCATCGAACCCAAGCTCGACGTCGTATTCGTCTTGATGTTGGGATTGCTCATACTCGGCCTGTCCTACGACGCATCCAAGCTGGCGCGCATTCTGGGGTCAGGGATCGCCTACAGGCTTGGAGTGATCTCCTACTCCATCTACCTGGTGCATATCGCCCTCCTGCCGGTTCGCGACATGCTTGCCGATCTGTTCGGGAATTCTGGCGTTCCCTACCCGTGGTGCATGGCGGTATGTTGCACGGCGACCGCGGCAATCGGCTTGTCGATCATCTCATATCGATTCATCGAGCGTCCTGGGCAGCGCTTGATCCGGAGCGCATTCACGAGCCGCGCCGGTTCGCGATCTGCAAAGGCTGTTGCGAAGCAGCGTTAGACGTGCAGTTGGCGACGTTTGGAATGGATCAGAGCGAGCAGCTCGGCTTGCCGGCTGGTTCCGGTTTTCTGAAACACCTTGTCGAGCTGGGTTTGACCCGTGGATCGCATGATGCCGAGGGCGCGCGCGGCCAATGTCAGACCTTTCCCCGTCATGAGCGCTTCCACCAGCCGGGTTTCGGCTGGCGTCAAACGATAGGTTCGGGACAGCGCGAGCAACCCGTTGTCGTCGATCAGGATCATGCAACGAGGTAGCCCGGCTCCATCGCAGTCTCCTGCCGCTTCCCAGGCGGTTGCCGGCGGAAGCGGCGCCAGATTGAGGATTAGCGGTCGCACAAACCCTTCTTGGCGGATCTGCACGGAGCTGGCCTTCGGCGATCCTCTGGCACTGACGGCCGCCGACAGGGCCGCTTGCAAGGACGTGTCGGATGCAAGGTCGCGCGCGGAGAGCTTCCCCTGATCAACGAGCAACGGCCGGTCCGTGGAGTGTCCGAGGAGCTCGTCCGCAGCCGTGTTCGCGAAGATGATCCGGCAGCGCTCGTCCAGCAAGATCACGCCGTCCGCAAATCGCTCCAAGGTCTGCAGGAGCTTGTCCTGCCGGGCTTGAGCTGCATTCAGCCGCAACGAGACGCCAACCGCTTGCAGGAGGTGTGGGGCGAAACGGCCGACGATCACGCGGTCGTCTCGTGAGGCCTCATCGCTGCCGTCCGGCTTGACGAGGGTGAGTGGAACGTAATGCTTCTCCGATCGGTGCGTCACGAGCGTGATCGGACTGCACAGACCCTGGGGCCTTGCCCAACCATTGTAGAATTCAGAGCGTTTGAAAGTCGGAAGCGGCACGACGTCGCCGTTGCTCACGATGAAGCCGGGCACCATTTTCGGCCCGATATCGAATAGGGGGTTCATGGGCAGGTAGTGGTCGAAGGTCTTCTCGACATGCCGGCTGTCGAAGCCGAAATACGTGATCGGCATGCCTCGCCCGGTTAGCGGATCCTCCCGCGTCAGGCCGCCGGCGACGCAACCCGTCATCGCGGCGAGCCTACGCAACACGCTGTCCCATGCAGCCGGGTCGAATGCGGCTTCGTGGATCAGGCTAAGAGTTTCGGCGAACTGCTGTTCCTTCACGTGCGTCCCTTCGTTTCGCCCAAGCGCCTTTGCAAGCGGCCCTACGATCTACTGAGATCCCCATCGCCGTTAATCTGCGGATTTGCGCAGATCCGACACATACTCATCCAGGAGGTCGATGATTGTCTTCACGGAGCACGCTTGCTGTGCCTCCAGATCTGCAATGACGGCTCGCACCTTCAGCAACTCGTTTGCGAGCGCTGCCGCCGTCAACACATCTTGTCCTCCAGTCGACTTCAGAGGCTTGCCACCACCAATGCTGATCCTCTCGGTACGCGATCACGAGTTGTCCACACAATCCCCCAAATGGAGGATGCCGGCTTTAACACCGGGTAGTTGTCTCTCGGGCGCACCAAGCCCAGGGTAAACCAAACCGAGGGGAGTCGCGCATGACCGAGACCCACCCGGATGGTGAACCGTGGCAGTGGCCGGAGCCCGTATGGCGGCGCATCGTCGGCCGCGCCAGGGCTGGTCGCAGCCTAGCGGCGGCCTGGCCCAACGGCGCGCGATGCGCCGTGGCGCTGTCGTTCGACGCCGACCATGACACCATTCCGCTGCGCGACAGCGACGAGAGTCCGATGCGCATCAGCCAGGGCCAGTACGGCAACCGGCAGGCCATGCCGCGCATCCGCCGATTGCTGGACCGGGAGGGCGTCAAGGCGAGCTTCTTCTACCCGGCAGTGTCCGCATTGCTCTACCCGGACGAGGTCCGGGCGGTGGCGCAGGACGGCCACGAGATCGGCATCCACTCGTGGATCCACGAGGCCAACACGCGCCTGCCCCCGGGTGTCGAGCGGGACCTGACATTCCGCGCCGCCGACACGCTGGAGCGGCTCTCGGGCGCCAGGCCGGTGGGCATCCGCACGGCCAGTTGGGATTTCTCGGTGGACACCATGGGCATCATCCGCGAGTTGGGGCTGCTCTATGACAGCTCCCTGATGGCGGATGACGATCCGTATGAGCTGGTCGCCGACGGACAGCCGACGGGGGTGGTCGAGTTGCCGCCCGAATGGATCCGCGACGATGCCGTCTACTACAATTTCGTCCGCTTCAGCGCCCTGCGGCCCTACACGCCGCCCAGCGCCGTGCTTGAAATCTTCACCGCGGAGTTCGATGCGGCGTGGGAGGAGCGCGGGCTGTTCCTGCTTACGCTTCACCCGCACATCTCCGGCCACCGGTCCCGCATGCCTGTGCTGGAGAAGCTGATCGCCCATGCCAAGGCGAAAGGCCAGTGCTGGTTCGCCACGCACGCCCAGGTGGCGAGCTGGTGCCGCGAGCAGGCCGGCCTGTAGGCGCTACTGCAACGGCATATGCGTGCGGTCCGTCACGCGCAGGATGACCAGCGTGCTGACCAGCGCCGCGGACATGACGTAGAAGGTCGGCGCGATCGGGTTGCCGGTCCACTGCACCAGCGCTATGGCGATGAACGGCGCGAAGCCCCCGAACACCGCCACGGCGACGTTGTAGCCCAGCGAGAGCGAGGTGTAGCGAACGCTGGTCGGGAACAACTCGCACAGCAGCGCCGGGCCCGGGCCGCTGAAGATCGCCAGCAGCGCGGCTGCGACGGCCTGGGCGGTGACCAGGCCCAGGAAGTCCCGTCGCTCGGTGACCAGCAGGAACAGCGGGTAGCTGAGCAGCAGGTATCCAATGGCCGAGGTGAGCAACATCTTGCGGCGGCCGATCCGGTCGGACAGCGCGCCCATCGGCGGAGTCAGCACGGTCAGGATCAGGATGGCGATGGTGTTGGAGGCCAGGGCGATTCTCGCCGGCATATGCAGCGTCTGGGCGACGTAGCTCGGCATGAAGGTGAGGAACAAATAGCTGGCGACCGTCCAGATCACCGTGAGCCCCAGCCCGGTCAGGACCTTGCCGCGGTGGACGGTGAGCGCCAGGCGAAGTGGCGAGGCGACGATCTCTCGCCGGGCGACCGTGCGCTCGAAGGCCGGCGTCTCGCCGACGCGGGAGCGGAGATAGTAGCCGATCGGCGCCAGCAGGAACCCGAGCAGGAAGGGCACGCGCCAGCCCCATTGCTGGAGGCTTGCCGGGTCCATCGCCGTGGTCAGCGCGTAGGCGCTGCCTGACCCGGCCAGCAGTCCGAGGCCGACGCTGAACTGCTGCCAGCTGCCGAAGACGCCGCGGCGCCCATCCGGCGCGTATTCCACCAGGAAGGATGCCGCGCCGCCCCACTCGCCGCCGGTGGAGAAGCCCTGGATGAGCCGGCATAGCACCAGCAGCACCGGCGCCAGCTGGCCGATGGCGCCGTAGCTGGGAATGAGGCCAGTCAGCGCCGTCGCGATGGCCATCATGGTGACGGTCAGGACCAGGGCGGCCTTGCGCCCGTGCCGATCGCCATAGGCCCCGATGACCACGGCGCCGACCGGCCGCATGATGAAGCCGACGCCGTAGGTGGCGAAGCTGCCGAGCAGGGAGGTGACCGGGTCCGTGGTCGGGAAGAAGGCGCGGCCGATCGACGCCGCGAAGAAGCCGTAGATCGCGAAGTCGAACAGCTCGAAGAAATTGCCCACCACGCAGGACAGCAACGCCCGGCGGCGCAGGCTGGCCAGCCCGTCGGCGGTCGCTGTGCTCATCGCCCGCCGTCCACGCTCAGTGTTTGCCCGGTGATCCAACCGGCGGCGTCGCTGACCAGGAACAGCACCGCGTTCGCGATGTCCTCCGCCGTGCCGAGCCGGCGGAGCGCGATCCGCTCGACCATCCGGCGCTGGCCCGCTGCGCCATACGCCTCCCATTGCCCTTCCGAACTGGGATTGGAGCGGATGAAGCCCGGTGCGACGCTGTTCACCGTGATGCCGAACGGGCCCAGCTCGTGGGCCAGTTGCCGGGTGAGCCCGATCTCGCCGGCCTTGGCGGCGGCGTAGGCCTGGATTCCCGTAAGGCTGACGCCGAGGCCGGCGCCGCTGGAGATCGTGACGATGCGGCCGCGCCCGGCCGCCTTCATCGGCGGGATCACGGCTTGCGCCATGACGAAGGCGCCCGTGAGGTTCACCCCCAGGATCGCCTGCCACTGCGCCGCGGTGACCACCTCCGCAGCCTGGCCAACTTGGCCGCACACGCCGCCTGCGCTGTGGACCAGGATGTCAGCCGCTCCAAAGCGGCTCAGCGCCGATGCCGCCGAGCTCGGATCCGTCACGTCCAGCACGGCCGTGTCCAGCCCGGCGGCTGCCGCTTCGGCCAGGCCGGCCGCGTCGATATCGGCCGCCAGCGTGCGCGCGCCGCAGCGGGCCAGGCCGAGCGCGATCGCCCGCCCGATCCCCTGGGCAGCTCCCGTGACGATCGCCGACCGATCCCCGAGGTCGACCGAGAGGGGGTGGGCGGCCGGCTCGGTCATCGCGCAGTCCTTCTAGCGGGGCGCCAGGCTCGCCCCGTCATGCGCGAGTTGCAAGACCGGCGACGCCCTCGGATAGGCGCAGCGCAGGGCGTCCATCGCCGCTTGCAAAATCCAGCAGCCGGCCGCCAGCCCGAACAGCTTCCTCTTGGCGAAGAACCGCCAGTGCACCGCCATTGCGGCCAGCGTCACGGTCAGCTGGCGATAGCGGCAGGGGTTCCCGTTAGGGCCTTCCTCATCGGCGTAGTCCGCTAGGAAGTAGGCGCCGTGGCGCGTCGGTAGGCTCGATCCTGATCGGCTGGCGCCCATCTTGCTACCTCCACACCCAGAAAACCCCGGTTAGGGCGCCCCATGATCTCACGCCGCAAGGTCCTCGCCGCCAGCTCCGCGTTGCTGGCCGCTCCCGTCATCGTGCCCCGCGCCTCGCTCGGGCAGACCTTGCGCAAGGTTCGCGTGGGCTCGGCGTTCACCACGACGACGAACGCCGCCTACCTGATGCCGGCCTACCTCAAGCCCGAGGGCATCGACCTCGAGATCGTGTCCTTCCCGAGCCTGGTGCAGCGGATGCAGGCGATTGCCTCGGGCGACGTGGACGTGGGCAATGGCGGGCTGTCGGCCACCATGCAGGTGGACGTGAAGGGCTTCCCGATGGCTGTGTTGGCCAATGGCTGCGAGGGCGGCTGGATGCTGTTGGCCAAGCCGGAGATCACCAGCTTCGCCCAGCTCAAGGGTAAGCGCGTCGGGGTGCAAAACGGCTCCATCGGGTTGGTGAGCCTGTTGTGGAAGCTGAAACACGAGGGGCTGGAAGGTGTCGTCGACCTCGCCTTCATGGACAACCAGGACCAGCCGATCCCGCTGATGCGCGGCGACGTGGCGGCTATTTGCTGCTTCGAACCCTACGCCACGCTTGCCGAGCTGCAGGGCTGGGGCAAGAAGCTGTGGGTTCCGTACGACACCCCCATGGGCAAGACCAACCTCGGCTTCGTCGCCTCGCAGGCGTTCGTGAAGAAAGACCCGGCGCTCACCCGCACGCTGGTGCAGGCGCATGTGAAGGCCACCAACGACATGGCCCGCGACCCGGCGATCGCCATCAAGACCACGGTCGAGCAATTCAAGATGTCGCCCGAAGTCGCAGCCGGCTCCACCAAGAACCTGTTCTTCTCGGCCGATTCGGGCGCCGGTTTCCAGGATGGGCTCAAGGCGCTGGCCGGCATGATGGTCGACGCCAAGCTGCTGGACCGCGCGCCGGACTGGGGCCGCTTCATCGACACCAGCTTTCTCTCGTAATGCGGGCTGCGTAATGCGCATGCGCCTGTTCGGGCTGTTGCCGCTGCTGGCGTTGCTGGCGGCGTGGCAAGGCGCCGTGCTGGCCGGGCTGTATCCCACCGTGCTGCTGCCGGCGCCGGCCAGCGTGGCGGCGGCGTTCAAGCTGGACTGGGCGGACATCCTGGCCAACGCCGCCGCCAGCGTCAGCCGGGTGGTGGTCGGCGTCGGCATCGCGTTCTGCGTGGCGGTCCCGGCGGGGATGCTGATCGGGCGCTACCGGGTGCTGGACCGGGTGACGGACTGGTCCATCCAGATCTTCCGCTCCGTCCCGCCGATCGCGCTCATCCCGCTCGCCATCCTGTTCTTCGGCATCGGCGACCGCCCGGCCATCATCCTGATCTTCCTGGCCGCGCTCTGGCCGTTGCTGATCAACACCATCTTCGGCGTGCGCAGCATCGACCGCACCATGCTCAAGGTGGCGCAGGCTGCCCGCGCCAGCGAGTGGCTGATCTTCCGCGACATTATCCTGCCGGCCGCCATGCCCTCCGTGTTCACCGGGCTGCGCCTCGCGATCGGGGGCGGATGGCTGACGGTGGTGACGGCGGAGATGATCGCCGTAAAATCCGGGCTCGGCTACATGATCCTGAACGCGCAGCTGACCTTCCAGAGTCAGCTCATCATCGCCGGCATCATCGTCATCGGCGCCATCGGCCTGCTTGCCGACCAGGGCACCCGGCTGTTGCGCGCGCGGGTGTGCCGCTGGCAGGAGGGGCTGGTGTCGCAGCCGGAGTGAGCCCGTTCGTCGAGTGCCGCGACGTCGGCAAGATTTATGCGGCGAAGTCGGGCGCGGTCGAAGCGCTGCGCGGGATCGACCTGGTGTGCGGCGCCGGGGAGTTCGTCTGCCTGCTCGGCCTGTCCGGCTGCGGCAAGTCGACGCTGCTGCAACTGATCGCCGGGCTGGAGTCCGCCACGTCCGGCTCGATCGTGATCAACGGCCGCCCGCTCGCCGGTCCGTCGCCCGAGACCAGCATCGTGTTCCAGGACCACGGGCTGTTCCCGTGGATGACGGTTGAGCGCAACGTCGCGTTCAACATGAAGGCGCGCGGCGTGCCGGCGAAGCAGCGGCGGGACGTCGCGGCCGAGTTCATCGCCATGACCGGGCTGACCGCGTTCCGGACGCGCTACCCGCACGAGCTGTCCGGCGGCATGCGCCAGCGCGTCGGCATCGCCCGCGCGCTCACCACCCGGCCGCGCGCGCTGCTGATGGACGAACCGTTCGGCGCGCTGGACGCGCAGACCCGCGGCAACCTGCAGGAGGAGCTGTTGCGGATCTGGCATCAGCAGCGCAGCACGGTCGTGTTCGTGACCCACAGCATCGACGAGGCCGTGTTCCTCGCCGACCGGATTGCCGTGTTCTCCGCCCGCCCGGGCCGGATCGCCACCTTGGTGGAGGTGGACCTGCCGCGCCCGCGGGACCCGGCATCGCCGCAATTCGCCGAGCTCAGCCGCATGCTGCGCGGCCAGATCGCCCCCGACCTGCACGGAGCGCCCCTGGGATGAAGCTGCTGCTCGCCAATCCCAACACCAGCACGGCCGTCACCGCCCGGATCGCCGCCGTGGCGCGCGGGGTGGCGGCGCCCGGGACGGAGATCGTGGCCGTCACGGGGAATGCGGGAGTGCCCTACATCGCGACCCGCGCGGAGGCCGCGATCGCGGGGCGGACGACGATGGAGCTGATGGCCGAACACGGCGCCGGGTGCGACGCCGCCATCGTCGCCGCCTTCGCCGACCCGGGGCTGGGGGGCGCGCGGGAGGTGATGTCCGTGCCCGTGATAGGACTGGCCGAAGCCGCCATGCTGACGGCGTGCATGCTGGGGCGGCGCTTCGCGATCGTGACGTTTTCGGGCTCGCTCGGCCCTTGGTACCGGGAGTGCGTCGAGTATCACGGTCTTTCCAGCCGGCTGGCCGCCATCCGCAGCGTCGAGCTGCCGTTCACCGGGGTCGAGACCGTGCAGACGGAACTGGAGCAGGCGCTGGTGGATCTATGTTGCCGGACCGTGGCGGAAGACGACTCGGACATGGTGGTGCTGGGCGGCGCTCCGCTCGCTGGCCTAGCGCGGAAGGTCGCGGCGCGTGTGCCCGTGCCGCTGATCGATGGGGTGGAGGCGGCGGTGCTTCAGGCGGAAGCGCTGGTGCGGCTGGCGCCGCGCAAGGCGATCGCTGGGAGCTTCCGTCGCCCGGCGCCTAAGCCCGTGACGGGACTGCCGGCGAGCCTGGCCGCGTTGCTCGACTGGCGGCGCTAAGCGGGCGGCTTCCTTCTATCGCCGTCCGGGTTATGGTCGGGCATGCTGCACATGCGAAGAGGCGGCCCCGGACGCGTGCTCGGGGGGATGCGGTCGGCAATGGCCGGGTTGCGCGACCGTGCGATTTCATCCGATCCGGGGTTGCTCCGACTGCTGATGGCGTCGCGCGGCACCTTGGCGGTGTTCCTGATGTCGCTGGTGGCGATCGGGATGGCCAATCTGCTGCATGTTGCGCCAATGGAGTTCGCCTCCGGCATCGTGCTGACGTTGATGTCCGCCTTCCTGATGCGAGAGCCGACCTGGCAGCAGCGGATGCGCACGATGCTGGTGCTGGTCGTGCCCGCGATCGCCGCCAGCGCGCTGACCAGCCTCCTGCATGGACAGGGCAGGCTGGGGGACACCTACTTCCTGGTCCTGGTGTTCCTGGCGTTCCTGCTGCAGGCGCGCGGCCCGCGGGCGATCGCGATCGGGCTGGTGGCGGTCATCGTCAGCTATATCGGCCTGTATCTCGAGTTGCCGCCGTCCACCTTGCCGATCCAGGTGCTCGGCATCCTTCTCGCCGTTCCGGTCGGCGCCTTTGCGAACTTCGTGTTGCTGCCGCTCCGCCCGGCGGTGACGCTGAAGCGCACGGTGCAGGCGGTGCAGGGGCGGGCGGCGCTGGTGCTGCACGACGCCGGCGGGTTGGCGGCGGAGGAACCTGCCACCGTTCGCAGCCTACGACGCAGCTTGGCGCGGCTGAACGAGGTCGCCCTGGCGGCGGACGACCAGCTCGCCATGCTCTATCCCGTGCGCAGCGTGCCGTTGCGTCTGCACCTGATGGACCTGGAACTCGCCGCCGCCCGGCTGGCCGCCGCTCCGCTGGAGACCGCTTCCGTCAGCGGAGCGGCGGTTACTCGTCGCGCCGCTGCCCGCTTGCAGGTCCACGAACGGCGGCTGCGGGAGGGGCGCTGGACCGCGCGCCACATGCGCGCCGGCGTCGAGCCCGTGTCGGAGATCGGCGCCGGCCTGGCGGACATTGCGCGGGCGGCCGCCGGGTTCGGCCAAGCGGCCGCGGAACTCCCGGTGGCGGCCAAGCCGCAGCCCGTCCCCCAGACGCCGCCAGGTCCGCTCGCATGGCGGTTGGCGCTGCGGGTGACGTTGGCCTCCGCCATCGCCATGGGCGGCGGGATGGCGCTGTCGCCGCAGCGCTGGTTCTGGGCGGTGATCACGACCTATGTCGTCCTGCTCGGCACGAGGTCGCGCGGCGACACGGTCTATAAGGGGGTGCAGCGCCTGGGAGGCACCTTGCTCGGCCTGGTGGCGGGGTTGACCCTCACCGCCGTCTTGGCGGGCAGCGGGCCGGCGGAAGCGGTGGCGCTGCTCGTCGCGGTGTTCGGCATGTATTACCTGTTCCTGGTGTCGTACACGCTGGGCATCTTCTGCGTGACGATGCTGCTCGGGCTCGTCTACAGCCTGTTGGGCGCCTCGATGGAGCCGCTGTTGCTGCTGCGGCTGGAGGAGACGGCGATCGGCGCCGCCGCAGCCGTGCTGGTCGCGTCCTGCATCCTGCCCGTGCGCACCCGCGACCAAGTGGGCCAGTCCGGCGCCGCCTTGCTGAAGGCGCTGGCGGAGGCGGTAGGCGCCTGCCGCCGCGCCTTCGCCGGCGAGCCCGGCGCGCAGCCGGTGCCGGCGATGCGCGCCGTGGACCGTCAGATGGCCGATCTGCGCCTGGCGTTGCTTCCGCTGACGGTGGGCCGTTTCGTCATCCGCCGGGCGGCGATCGAGCGCCCGGCGTCCGCCTTGCTGGAGTGCGTCCACTGGGCGCGACGCCTGGCCGTGACCGCCCGCGCGCCCGACCCGGCGGCTGCGGCCCACGCGGCTGACATCGAGCAGCATCTGCTGTCCCTGGCCACGGGCGACCGTCCGGCTGCTGGCCCGATCGGCCAGCGCCCTCCGCTAGCGGCGGGGTCCGACGCCGCCGCCATCCTGGCCCAGCTGGACCGCGCAACCGCCGTGCTGACGGAGCGTCTGGCGATCGGTGCGCTGCATGCCTTCCAGCTGGAGGGATGAGTTGCCGACGCCAGCGCTGGGCCACTATCGTCATTGCGAGGAGCGCTCGCGACGCGGCAATCCAGCTGCCAGCACCGCACTCGCCGTCCTGGATCACCGCGTCGCCAGGCGGCGGCTCGCGATGACACAGTTCTCCTTCGCTCACGTAGATACGACGGGCCGCTCGGCCAGACTATCTGTGGCGAGGCGCCAAGCGCGCCCGCAACGTGCGTCGCGCCGGGTCCGCCAGCCAGGCTCGCATGGAGTCCACATCGGCGAACCGGCCAGCCGGCGGCAAGCAACGGGCTTCAACCTCGATGGCGACTGAGTCGTCGCGAAATGGCCAAGGGTCGACGACGAGCGAGCCGGCTTGATCCGGATGCTGCTGAACGGTGATGCTGCGAACCAGGCCAGACCGGGTCGGCGCCTCGATCCGCTGCGGGAGCGGCAAGGCCCCGCACAAAACGAGAGAGAGGGTGTCGGCGAACGCGATCAGCCCAGTGTCGTGCGCCAGTGCGCCGGCATCCAAACCCAGCGCGCTTGCCCACTCGGTCTGCATGGCGCCTTGGCGGCGGAGATACTCGATCGCCGCGGCGCCATCCGCATCGGCGCCGCGGTGCCGGTCGGTGAAGCGCGTGTAGATGATGCTGCCATGGCGCGACACCAGGAGCGCCACCCGGCGGCCCCAGGCGTTGAGCGCCCGCGCGACGCCCGCCTCCCACATCGGCGCGTGCGAGGCGGCGCCGACATCGCGGAAGAAGTGCGGCCGCCCGGTCGCCGGGTCGAAGCTGGGCTCGACCTCCCAATCCAACCAGGCGACGTCGTGCTGTTCCGCGGCGAGCAGCAGCGTTTCGTCCAAAGGGTCGGCCCAGTGCCGCAGCAAATGGCCCGACACCCAGGCGTGGGCCGGCTGGCTGACGGCCAGCACCGGGGCGGCGCCACCGGCCCCCGCGTCGTTGAACAGCATCCCCTACACGCGGGAGCTTGGCCGGTAGAACGGTTCGTGCGACGCCGGGTCCATGTAGCCGGCGTAGAACCGCTTCACATGGGGCAGCAGCGCGCGCGACAGATGCCGGCGCTGCACCTCGTCGTCCGACAGGGCGTGCGCCAGGTCGTCGTGCAGGGCCTTCAGCGCGGCCGCCTGGTCCACCTTGGTGAACCGGCCGTTCTCGTAGATCACCTCGCCCGCGCACATCACCGCCGTCACGCCGCCGGTCTTGGCGCGTTGCAACACCGCGTCCAGCAGCGGCATGGCCTCGTCCAGGTAGGGGTAGCTGATCTGCTCCCAATCCAGCAGCACCATGTCGGCGGCCGTGCCCACCGCCAGCGTGCCCAATTGATCGCCGAACGCCGTCGTGCGGGCGCCGCCCTGCGTCGCCATGCCGAACACCTGCGCTGCCGTCGGGACGTCGTCGTCCATGCCCGGCGTGCGGTGGGCGCGCAGCACCAGACGCATCTCCTGCAGCATGTCGCGGTCGTCGTTGATGCCGGCCTCGTCCAGCCCGATGGCCACGTTAACCCCCGCGCCGGCGAAGCGGTTGAGCGGCGCCACGCCGGAGCGCAGGCGGAAGTTCGAGCTGCAGTTATGGCAGATGCACGTGCCGGTCTCAGCCACGCGGGCGATGTCGCGTTCGTTCAGCCATACGCCGTGGCCGAGCGTCATGCGCTTGTTCATCAGCCCGAAGCGGTCGAGATATTCCACCGCCGTGCAGCCGCCGCGCTTCTGCGCATACGCCTTCTGGTAGGCCGTCTCCACCAGATGCATGTGCATCGGCACGTCGTAGCGCTCGGACGCCTTGGCGAGCCGGGTCAGCGCCGCGTCGGAGCACCAGTGCAGGTTGGCGGGCGCCAGTTGGATTTTGACTCGCTCCTTGCCGGAATGTTCGCCGTGCAAGCTGCCGAACAGGTCCATGCAGCCGTCGAGCGTCATCTGGAAGCGGTCGAACCAGGCCTGCATCGGCCCCCGCAGCTCCGTGGGCAGCGAGGCGACGAACGCCGCGTCGTCCTGATACACCAGCCGGTTCTGGTCGCGGACGGCATAGCAGTAGGACACCCGCATGCCGACGTCTTGGTAGGCGCGGATGACGTCGTTGGATTTCGCTTGCACCTCGGCCAGCGTGCCCGGCAGCCAGCCGTGGATGTGCTGCACCGTGGTGATCCCCGAGCCGACCATCTCGAAGGCGGAGTACAGCGTGTCGAGGTAGACGTTCAGGTTGCGCGCCACCATGCGGGTGATGAACCACAGCTCCAGCGGCATGTCCGGCGAGCCGAGCTGCACCGGCGTCAGCCCGACATGGTGATGCCCGTTCACGAAGGCCGGGATCAGGATCTCCTTGCCGGTTCCCAATACGGCGGCGTCCGGATAGCGGCGGTGCAGGTCTTCGAACGTGCCGACGGCGGCGATCACGCCATCCACCTGCAGCACGGCGCCGTCTGGGATGATTGCAGGCGGCTGGTCGCGGCTGGCGTGCGTGATGGTGGACCGGCTGCGGATCAGCGTCGTGGACATAGGCGACTCCTTAGGCGGGCAGCTTTTCCTGTTCGGCGAACGCGCGGTCCACCTCGTCCCGCAACAGGCCGGTCAGGTGACGGCGCAGTTGTTCGGCGCCAGGGCTGAACGGGTCGCGTGGGCGGGGCAGGTCGATGGGGACCACCGTCTTGATGCGGCCGGGCCGGGCGGTGAACACCACCACGCGATCGGCCAACGCGATCGCCTCGTCGATGTGGTGGGTCACGAACAGCACGGAGGCGGCGGAGGTGCGCCACACGTCGAGCAGGAAATCCTGCATCTTGGCGCGCGTCTGGACGTCCAGCGCGGCGAACGGCTCGTCCATCAGCAGCACTTTCGGCCGCATCGCCAGCGCGCGCGCCACCGCCACCCGCTGCCGCATGCCGCCTGAAAGCTCGTCCGGCCGCTTGTCGATCGCCTCCGCCAACCCGACCCGGGCGAGCGCCTGACGCGCCGCTTCCCTGCGCGCCTCGCCGCCGTCGCCACGGATGGAGAGGCCGAACGCCACGTTCTGTCCGACCGACAGCCACGGGAACAGGGATGTTTCCTGGAAGATCAGGCTGCGGTCGGGGGAAGGCGTCGCCACCCGGTCGCCGAACGACCACAACTCGCCGCCGGTTGCGTCCTCGAGCCCGGCAATCAGGTAGAGCAGCGTGCTCTTGCCGCAGCCGGAGGGGCCGAGCAGCACCACGAACTCGCCGGGCGCCACGTCCAGGTCGATGCCGCGCAACGCCTCGTGCGCGCGGGGCGTGCCGGGCGCCCATGTCTTGCTCGTCCCGCGGCACACCACGGCCGAACCGCTAGAGGCCACGCAGAGCCTCCGCGCCTTTAGGCAGCCAATACAGGATGCGGCCCTGCAGCATCCGCAGCGCGTAGTCGAACACGAAGCCGAGCACGCCGATCACGAAAATCGTAAAAAACACCAGCGACGGATTGAACGTGTTGCGCGCCAGCATGATCACCTGGCCTAGGCCGTAGCCGACCCCGGTGCTTTCCGCGATCAGCACCACCATCCAGGCGGCGAATAGGTTCATCCTCAGCACGATCAACATGCCGGGCAGGATCGCAGGGATGATGACGCGGGCGTAGATCTGCCGTTTGGAGGCGCCCATGGTGCGCGCCACGTTGACGAAGTTGCGGTTGACGCCGTCGATCTGCGCGATGGTGGACAGCGTCATGTGGAACAGCAGCGCGATCACCACCATGAAGATCGCCGGGCGGTTGCCGATGCCGAACATGAAGATCGCCACCGGCAGCCAGGCGATCGGGGAAACCGGCGCCAGCAGCGTGATCGTCGGCAGGGTCAGACGCTCGAACAGCCGGAAGTAACGCACCGTCACGCCGAGGCTGATCGACAGCACGGAGGCGATCACCAGGCCCACCACCACCCGGCCGGTGGTGGACGCCGCGGTGTAGAACACGGCCGCCGCCGGACTGGGGATGGAATCGGCGCCGGAGCCGATCTGCCAACGACTCACCGTGTTGAAGTACTTCGCCTGGTCGACGATGCTGCCCATGAAGACGTGCGGCGGCGGCAGCAGGCGCGGGTCGGCCCAGCCAACCGCCCAGAGCACCTCCCAGATGCCGGCGAACAGCCCGATGCTCAGCACCGCCCAACCGATCCGCGCCATCCAGGCGGGCGCGGCCGGCCGCCGCCAGAACGGCGGCGCCGTGGTGCGGAGCGCGACCGACATCTACGCCGACGTGCGCTTGAGCTTGCCGTAGAGGTCCGGGTTCTCCGCGATCACCTGCTCCAGCAGCGTCCAGTCGATCGCGTCGCGGCCGGGCTTCTTCTTGATGTAGCCCATATCCACGATGGACTGCACGCGGTCCAGGATGAACTGCGTCTGGTTGCGGGCGTCCACCACGGAAGGCTGCTTGCCCATCGCGACCCGAGCGTTCTCCATGCTGGTCTTGTAGTAACGGCCGACCAGGATATCGAGCGTCTTCTGCGGCTCCTGCTCGGCCATGTGCTGCGCCGTCATCATGCCCTTGATCAGCGCCTTCAGCCCTGCCGGGTTCTGCGTGATCAGGTCGGAGCGGACGGCCAGCACGCAATCCGTGTAGCCGGGGCCGTAGATGTCGACGCCGTCGGACAGCTTCACCGAACCCTTGAC
>CAXTBW010000043.1:0-32659 GCA_964242925.1 uncultured Acetobacteraceae bacterium | reverse complement strand
GTATCTGTATCACGGCCGCGTCAAAGCGCTGGCCGAAGCCGCCCGCGAAGGCGGGTTGGCGTTCTAAGGGGCTCATAGACAATGGCACGGGATTCCCGCGACGGCGGCCGGGGCGGTCGCGAGCGCGATCGCGACGGCGGCGACGACCTGATCGACAAGCTGGTCACCATCAACCGGGTGGCCAAGGTGGTGAAGGGCGGCCGGCGGTTCGCGTTCGCCGCCCTGGTGGTGGTGGGCGACCAGAAAGGCCGCGTCGGCTACGGCGCCGGCAAGGCGCGCGAGGTGCCCGAGGCGATCCGCAAGGCGACCGAGCGCGCCAAGAAGACGATGATCCGGGTTCCCATGAAGGATGGCCGCACGCTGCATCACGACGTGATGGGCGAGTATGGCGCCGGACACGTGGTGCTGCGCGCGGCGGAGGCCGGCACGGGGATCATCGCCGGCGGCCCGATGCGCGCCGTGTTCGAGGCGTTGGGCATCGGCGACGTGGTGGCCAAGTCGCTCGGCAGCCGCAACCCGCACAACATGGTCAAGGCGACGTTCGCCGGGCTGAGCCGTTGCGCCAGCCCTCGCTCGGTGGCCAGCCGCCGCGGCAAGAAGGTGAACGACATCCTGGGCAAGCGAGACGCGCCCGAGGCGGAGGTCGCGGCCGATGTCTGAGACGCAGGCCAAGACGCAGGTGACGGTGGTTCAGATCGCCTCCGGCAACGGCCGCAAGCCGGGTCAGCAGGCGACGCTGGTCGGGCTGGGCTTGGATAAGATCGGCAAGCGCGCGACGCTGGAGGATACTCCGGCCGTTCGCGGCATGATCCGCAAGGTGCATCACTTGGTGCGGGTGGAGGAGTTGTCGTGAAGCTGAACGAATTACGGGACAATCCCGGTTCGCGGCTGAAGTTCAAGCGCGTTGGCCGCGGCATCGGGTCGGGCAAGGGCAAGACGTCCGGCAAGGGCGTCAAGGGCCAGAAGGCGCGCGAGGGCGTGTCGCTCAACGGCTTCGAGGGCGGCCAGCTGCCGATCTATCGCCGGCTGCCGAAGCGCGGGTTCACCAACATCTTCCGCAAGGAGTTCGCCCCGGTGAACCTGGGCGCCATCGAGAAGGCGATCGAGGCCGGCAAGCTGGACGCGGGCGCCATCGACGAGGCGGCGCTGGCGAAGGCCGGCCTGGTCCGCTTGGCCAAGGTGGAGGGCGTGCGCCTGCTCGGGCGAGGCGCGATCACCCGCGCGATCATCGTGACGGTGTCTGGCGCGTCCGCTTCGGCGAAGGCCGCCGTCGAAGCTGCCGGCGGGACTGTCACCACAACGATCGTCGTCGCCGAACCGGCAGCGTAGACTACCTCTGTAGAAGGTGTGCAGAGGACGACTGTCCTGTGCTGGGGTTCGGGGCAAAGCCCCGGCTTCCGGAGCTTGAGGCAACGTCCTGAGGCTTGCGCGCCCGCTCCCGCTAGCGGCACAATAATACTACTCTAGTAGGAGACGCGCATGGCTTCCGCCGCCGAGCAGATGGCTGGCAGCATGAGCCTCGGCGCCTTCGGCAAGGCGACCGAACTCAAGAACCGCATCTGGTTCACGTTGGGTGCGCTCGTCGTCTACCGCGTCGGCAGCTACGTCCCCGTGCCCGGCATCGACGCCCAGGTGATGAGCCAGGCAATGACCGAGCAGGGCGGCGGCGTGTTGGGCATGTTCGACATGTTCAGCGGCGGCAACCTCAGCCGCATGACCGTCTTCGCGCTCACCATCATGCCGTACATCAGCGCGTCGATCATCATCCAGCTGATGTCCGCCGCGATCCCGACGCTTGAAACCCTCAAGAAGGAGGGCGAGAGCGGGCGCAAGAAGCTTAACCAATACACGCGTTACCTCACGGTTTTGATCGCGATCTTCCAGTCCTACGGCATCGCGGTGGGGCTGGAGGCGTTCCACGACCGCGCCGGCCTGGGCGCGGTGCTCGACCCCGGCTGGTTCTTCCGGCTGTCCTGCGTCGTGACGCTGACGGGCGGGACGATGTTCCTGATGTGGCTTGGCGAGCAGATCACCGCGCGCGGCGTCGGCAACGGCACCAGCCTGGTGATCTTCGCCGGCATTGTCGCGAACCTGCCGAACGCGATAGTGACCTTGCTGGAGGAGGGCCGCACGGGCGCCTTGTCGGCCGGGTTCATCCTTGGACTGGTGGTGATCGTGGTGGCGGTGATCGCCTTCATCGTGTTCATGGAGCGGGCGCAGCGGCGCATCGTGGTGCAATACCCGAAGCGGCAGGTGGGCCAGCGCATGTTCGGCGGCGACTCGACGCACATGCCGTTGAAGGTGAACACGGCCGGCGTCATTCCGCCGATCTTCGCCTCGTCGATCCTGCTGATCCCAGCGACCATCGCCGGTTTCGGCGCCAGCAACCCGGGCTCGGTGCTCGGCTGGCTGTCGACGCAACTGTCGCATGGGCAGCCGCTCTACCTCGCGCTGTACGCGGGGATGATCATCTTCTTCTCGTATTTCTACACCGCCGTCGTGTTCAACCCGCAGGAGACCGCGGACAACCTTAAGAAGTATGGCGGCTTCATCCCGGGCATCCGGCCCGGCGCCAACACTGCAGACTACTTCGACCGCATCCTGACCCGGCTCACCACCATCGGCGCGCTGTATCTCTGCGTGGTGTGCCTGCTGCCCGAGATCCTGATCGCGAACTACAACGTGCCATTCTACTTCGGCGGCACCAGCCTCATGATCATCGTCTCTGTGACCATGGACACCGTCACGCAAGTGCAATCGCACTTGCTGGCGCACCAGTATGAAGGCCTTATCCGCAAGTCCAAGGTGAAGGGTCGCGGCCGATGAAGCTGATCCTGCTCGGGCCGCCAGGCGCCGGCAAAGGAACCCAGGCGAAGCGCCTGCAGGACAGGCACGGCATCTTCCAGATCTCGACCGGCGACATGCTGCGCAGCGAAGTGGCCGCCGGAACGACGATCGGTCTGCAAGCCAAGGCGATCATGGAGTCCGGGGCTCTGGTGTCGGACGACATCATCATCGCGATGCTGGCCGGCCGGGTTCGCCAGCCGGACTGTGCGCATGGCTTCATCCTGGACGGCTTCCCGCGCACCGTCGCCCAGGCGGAGGCGCTGGACAAGATGCTCGCCGAACTAGGCCTCGAGCTGGACGCGGTGATCGAGTTGAAGGTGGACGAGGCGGCGCTGATCGACCGGATCGCAGGCCGTTTCACCTGCGCGAAGTGCGGCGCCAGCTACCACGACACATTCCATCCGACATCGAAGGCTGGCGTTTGCGACGTGTGCGGCTCGACCGAGTTCATCCGCCGCCCGGACGACAACCGGGAAACGGTAAGCGAACGGTTCAGCGTCTACAACCGCCAGACGCTGCCGATCCTGCCGCACTACGAAGCCACGGGGCGCTTGCAAGCCGTGAACGGCATGGCGTCGATGGACGAGGTGAGCGCCGAGATCGAGACGATCCTGGCGACATTGCCTTCGGAGCACGTTCACCTAGATGTGACCGAAGTGCGTTGACTCTGGGCAACTCGGCTCTATAAAGCAACTTCCCGGCGCAGCGGCAACGCGTGCGCCTGCACATCATTACCGGTGGCCCAGCGCATCATGCAAGCAGGCCGCCAGCCATTAGCCCGGTGCGCGTTTGCGCCGCTTCGGGCGTGTCAGGAGTTAAAACGTGGCGCGAATTGCCGGTGTCAACGTCCCGACCAACAAGCGGGTTACGATCAGCCTGCGTTATATATACGGCATCGGGGCGACGAAGGCCGCCGATATTTGCACGAAGCTGAACATTCCCGACGAACGCAGGGTCAACCAGCTGTCCGATGAGGAAGTGTTGCGCATCCGCGAGCTGATCGACCGCGACTATCGCGTCGAAGGCGATCTGCGACGTGAAGTCGCGATGAACATCAAGCGGCTGATGGATTTGGGCTGTTACCGCGGCCTGCGCCATCGCCGCGGCCTGCCGGTGCGCGGCCAGCGGACGCACACCAACGCCCGCACCCGCAAGGGCAAGGCGGTGGCGATCGCCGGCAAGAAGAAAGCCACCAAGTAACCGCCCTCCGCAAGCGTTGCACCAAGTCGAAGACAGGATCACCTCATGGCGAAAGCCCCCGCGCGTCCCCGCCGCAAGGAGCGCAAGAACATCATTTCCGGCGTGGCGCACGTGAATGCCACGTTCAACAACACCATGATCACCATCACGGACGCGCAGGGCAATACGATCGCCTGGTCGTCGGCTGGAATGCAGGGCTTCAAAGGCAGCCGCAAGTCGACGCCCTACGCCGCTCAGGTCGCCGCCGAAGATGCCGGCAAGAAGGCGCGAGAGCACGGCATGGAGACGCTGGAGATCGAGGTGAACGGCCCCGGTTCCGGCCGCGAGAGCGCGCTTCGGGCGCTGCAGACCGTCGGCTTCTCCATTACGCAGATTCGCGATCTTACCCCCATCCCGCACAACGGATGTCGTCCGCGCAAGCGCCGCCGCGTCTGAGCTACGGGTCGAACACGATGAAAGGCGGGCGGCGCGAGACGATCGCGGCGCCCGAATCGCCATGAGAAACGATACCCTGGTCATGCAGCGCAATTGGCAGTCGCTGATAAAGCCGGAGAAGCTGGAGTTCGAGCCCGGGTCCGACCCGTCGCGCACCGCTCTGGTGGTGGCGGAGCCGCTGGAGCGCGGCTTCGGGATGACGCTCGGCAATGCGATTCGCCGCATCCTGCTGTCGTCGCTGCAAGGCGCGGCGGTGACCGCGGTGCAGATCGACGGCGTGCTGCACGAGTTCAGCAGCATCCCCGGCGTGCGCGAGGACGTCACCGACATCGTGCTGAACGTCAAGCAGTTGGCGCTTCGGATGCACGGCGACGGGCCGAAGCGCATGATGCTGACGGCGACCGGCCCGGGCGAAGTGAAGGCCGGGCAGATCCAGGCCGGCCACGACATCGACATCATGAACCCCGAACTGGTGCTGTGCACGCTGGACGAAGGCGTGAAGCTTGGGATGGAGTTCACCGTCGCACTGGGCAAGGGCTACGAGCCGGCGTCCAGCAACCGGCCCGAGGATGCGCCGATCGGGCTTATCCCGGTCGATAGCATCTACTCGCCGGTCCGCCGGGTGTCGTACCGGGTGGAGCCGACTCGCGTCGGCAACTTGACTAACTATGACAAGCTGCTGCTCTCGGTCGAGACGAACGGGGCGGTGACGCCGGAGGATGCGGTGGCGTTGGCCGCGCGCATCCTGCAGGACCAGTTGCAGCTGTTCATAAACTTCGACGAGCCGCAGCAGCTGCGGGCGGAGGAGCACCACGACGACCTGCCGTTCAACCGCAATCTGTTGCGCAAGGTCGACGAACTCGAGCTGTCGGTGCGTTCAGCGAACTGCCTGAAGAACGACAACATCGTCTACATCGGCGATCTGGTGCAGAAGTCGGAGCAGGAGATGCTGCGCACCCCGAACTTCGGTCGCAAGTCGCTGAACGAGATCAAGGAGGTCCTGACCAACATGGGCCTTACGCTCGGCATCACCGTCCCCGGCTGGCCGCCGGAGAATATTGAAGACCTGGCCAAGCGCCTCGACGAGCCTTTTTAGGAATCACGTAAATGCGTCACGGTGTGAGCGGCCGCAAGCTCGGCGTCACGACAAGCCATCGCTTCGCGATGTTCCGCAACATGGCGGTGGCGCTGCTCAAGCACGAGCAGATCACCACTACGCTGCCCAAGGCGAAGGAGCTGCGCCCGGTCGTGGAGAAGCTCATCACGCTAGGCAAGCGCGGCGGACTGCATGCAAGGCGGCAGGCTTACGCGCAGCTGCGCGACGAGACGATCGTGGCCAAGCTGTTCGATCCGTTGGCCAATCGCTACAAAGCGCGGGCCGGCGGTTACACGCGCGTGTTGAAGGCGGGCATGCGTTACGGCGACGCTGCGGACATGGCCGTGATCGAACTGGTGGAGCGCGACCGCGCCGCCAAGGGCCGCGACAGTGGTCAGCCCGTGGAAGAAGCGGCCTGACGCTATGCGCTGGGCTTGCCGCCTGGCGTTTGCAGCGGTTGGCTTGATGATCACCACCGGAGCCGGCGCGCAGAACTTGCGACGGGCCACGGTGACAGTGGCCGACCATCTCGGCGCCGGGCAGCAGGAGGAGACGATCACCGTCTACCTCGGCGGCGTGCTCGCGGGGACTTTGCACGTGGATGCCTCCCACCCGGACGATAGCTTCATCGCCACCGTGCCGGACGCGGAGCGCTTGCCTTACACGCTGTGCGGCAAGCTGGTGAAGCGGGATGCGGGCGGCGCGGTGACGATGCACCCGATCGACAATGGCGGCGTGCTGGCCGGCTACGCGGACGCCAAGCTTGACGCGATCACGTTGGGCGACGTCTTGTTCACGTTCACCGACGCCGCTGGACGGGCTGACGTTACGGTGCAGAATGGGCCGGCGTGCACTGCGGCGGTGTCCTAAGTTCTAAACCAGCGGACAATCGACGCAATCATCGCGAGCTGCCTTGCGGCGCGGGGATTCAGGCCCACACGGCAGCTTTCGAGGGCGCGCTTGGATTGCTTCGGCGAAGCGGCCTTGCAATGACGGGCTTGGTGTTGGCAGAGCGGCCACGCAGTGACGGGCTTAATAGTCCAGCCGCTTGGCGACCTCCTCCAGCATGACCTCGGTCGCGCCGCCGCCAATCGACTGGATGCGCGCGTCGCGCACCATCCGCTCGATGGGGCTCTCGCGCAGGTAGCCCATGCCGCCGTGAAACTGCTGGCAGGCATACGCCACGCGGTTGACCAACTCGCCGCAAAGCGCCTTCACCTGGCTCACCTCGCGCACGCAGTCGCGGCCCTGCGAGTCCAGCCAGGCCGCGTGGTAGACCAGCCGCCGCGCCGCCTCCACTTCCGCGCTCAGCATGGCCAAGCGCTGCCGAATCGCCTGCTTGTCCCATAGCGTGCCGCCGAACGCGCGGCGGCCGCGCACCCAGGCCAGCGTGATGCCAAGCATCGCCTGCGCCTCGCCCATCGCCTGCGCGCCCAGCACGATCCGCTCGTTCTGGAAGTTGCGCATGACGGCGTAGAACCCGCGGTTCTCGTCGCCGAGCCGGTTGGCGGCAGGCACGCGGCAGTCCTGGAACACCAACTCCGCCGTGTCCGACGATAGCCAGCCTTGCTTGTCCAGCGCGCGCCCGACGCTGAACCCGGGCGTGCCGCGCTCCACCGCGAAGATCGAGATGCCGCGGCTGCCCTTGGCCGCCGTGTCGGTCTTGGCGGCGACGAACAACAGGTCCGCATGCACGCCGTTGGTGATGTACATCTTGGCGCCGTTCAGCACGTAGTCGTCTCCGTCTCGCCGCGCGGTGCTGCGGATCGCCGCCACGTCCGACCCGGCGTCCGGCTCGGTCACCGCGACCGCCGTGATGGTCGTGCCCGCGATCACGCCGGGAAACCAGCGCTCCTGCTGCGCCGGGCTGCCGGCGTTGGCCAAGTGGGGGGAGGCCATGTCCGTGTGCACCAGCACGGTGATGGCGAAGCCGCCGAAGGTGGACCGGCCCAGCTCCTCCGCCAGCACCGCGGTCGCCAGCGTATCCATCGCGCTGCCGCCAAAACGCTCGGGGTAGCGCACGCCGAGGAAGCCGAGCTCCCCCATGCGGCGCAGCACCTCGCGCGGCACGCAGCCGGCGACCTCCCACGCGTCGGCGTGCGGGATGATTTCATTCTGCACGAAGCGGCGGATTTGCGCGCGGAACGCTTCGTGGTCGGCGGTGAAGTAGGGATCGTTTCGCTCGGTGCCGTCTTGTGCGGCGATTGCTGCGTCCAGGGCCATGATCTCTGTCCGGGTTTACCAACCGAACGCTAGGTAGTTAGATGCCGGCAAGTCAATGCAGACCTGCGCGAGCGGGCGCGTAGAATGGGTGGGGAACATGGACGCAATCGGAGCCCTGACGGGCGCGGAGCTTCGCCCATTGCCGGACCGTTGGCGCCTCCCCGCGCAGGCGGCCACGCTGGCGCAAGCCCGGGCGGCTGAGGCTGCGGGTCCGGACGGCTACTGGGACTGGGCCGGGAAGCGGCTGCGCTGGTCCCGCCCTTGGGACACCCTGCGCGACGGCGCGTTCGGCGCGTTCCGCTACTACGCCGGCGGCTTCCTCAACGTCGCCGACAACTGCATCGACCGTCACGCCGAGAACCCGGCCACCGCCGATCGCGACGCCATCGTCTGGGAAGGCGAACCCGGCGATGTGCGGCGCCTCACCTACCGCGCGTTGCGCGATGAAACGGCGCGCTGCGCCAACGGCCTGCGATCGCTGGGCGTGCGGCAGGGCGACGTGGTGGCGATCCACCTGCCCAACCTGCTGGAGGCGTTCGTCGCCATCCACGCCTGCAACCGCATCGGCGCAATCTACACCGTGCTGTTCAGCGGCTTCGCGCCGGACGCCATCCGCCTGCGCCTGCAGGCCTCGCGCGCCAGCGTCGTCATTACGGCGGACGGGGCGTGGCGGCGCGGCCGGGCGGTGCCATTGCTGCAGAACCTGCGCACGGCGCGGGACGGCGTGGACACGTTGCGCCGCACGATCGTGGTGGACCGGACCGGCTCGGCTCCTGTGCTGCTGGACCGGGAGGTTGGCTGGGCCGCGCTGCTCGCCGCCCAGTCGCCGGACTGCCCGTGCCTGCCGCTGGAGGCGAACGAGCCGGCGTTCCTGATCTTCACCTCGGGGACGGAGAGCAAGCCGAAGGGGGTGGTGCACAGCACGGCCGGGTTCCTGGTCGGCGCCTGGGCCAACGTGCAGTGGCAGATCGCGCCCCAGCCGGACGACGTCTATTGGTGCGCGGCCGACGTCGGCTGGCTGACCTTCCCGATCCAGTCGGTGATCGGCGGCCTGGCCCAGGGCATGACGCTGTTCTGCTACGAGGGCGCGCTCGACTATCCGGACAAGATGCGCCTGCTGGACACGGCGGCGCGGCACGGGGTGACCAAGATCCTGGTGGCGCCAACCGGCCTGCGGATGCTGCGCGCCGCCGGGGATGCGGCCGTGAAGCAGCACCGGCCGCCCCGCCTGCGCCTCGTCACCGCGCAAGGCGAGCCGCTGGACCCGGAGACGGCGGAATGGACGGAGCGCACCTTGGACGTCCCCGTGGTGAACGCCTATGGGCAGACCGAAACCGGCTCCACCTGGACGCTGCCGGTGCACGGGGTGGATGGCGGCAAGCCCGGCAGTTGCGGCACGCCGACGCCGGGGCATCGTTGCGCCGTGGTGGACGACGAGGGCCATCCGGTCCCGCCCGGCACGCGCGGCAACCTGGTTCTGACGGCGCCGTTCCCGACGCTCGCGCGCACCATCTGGGACGACGCGGCGCGGTATCGGGCGACGTATTTCACCCGGTTCCCCAGCGCGTACGCCACGTCCGACGAGGCGGTGCAGGATGCGGACGGGCAGATCTGGGTGTTAGGCCGGGCCGACGACGTGATCAACGTGGCCGCGCATCGCATCAGCACGATGGAGATCGAGGGCGCCGCCGCGACCGAGCCCGGCGTGGCCGAAGCCGCGGTGGTGGGCGTGCGGGACGCGGTGCGCGGCATGACGCCGGTCGCGTTTGTGACGTTGCGGCCGGGGGCGGAGGCCGGCGCGGTTGCCGCGGGGGTGTCCGCCGCGGTGGAGCGGGCGATCGGCGGCATCGCCAGGCTGGGCCACGTCTACGTGTCGACGGCGCTGCCCAAGACGCGCGCCGGCAAGGTGATGCGCCGGTTGCTGCGCGAGGCGGCCGAGACGGGGGAAGTGCGCGGCGATTTGACGGGGCTGGACGATGCGACCGCGATGGAGGCGGTGCTTACGGCCGTGCGCGAGGGCGGTTAGGCGCCTTACGTCACCGGCCGCTTGTGCATGAACGCCTTGCGGCGGCACTCCGCCACCAGCGTGTCGTCCTGCTTGTAGGCGCGATGCAGGAACTCCACGATGCCCGCCGTGGGACGCGAGCGCGACTCCCGCTTGGTCATGATCTCCGTCGTGACGCGGATCGTGTCGCCCTCGTACAGCGGCGCTGGAAAGTTGGTGTCGGTCATTCCTAGATTGCCGATCGTGGTGCCGACCGTCGTGTCGTTCACCGAGATGCCGATCATCAGCCCCAGGGTGAACAGGGAGTTCACGATGGGCCGCCCCCACTCTGTTTCCGTCGCGCAGAAATGCGCGTCGATGTGCAACGGCTGTGGGTTCAGCGTCATGTTGGAGAACAGCATGTTGTCCATCTGCGTCACCGTGCGGGTCAGGCGATGCTTGAACAGCGCGCCGACCTCGAAGTCCTCGTAGTACAGGCCGCCGCGGGGGTGGGTGGACTGGGGCAAAGCGGTCATTGGAAGCCTCCTGGCGCATGGCCGAAGACTAGTTCGGCGAAGTCGCGTGCGATTCGGTCGATGCTCATACGGCCTGGGCGATACCATTCGCCAGCCCAATTGACAGCGCCGAGCAGCATCAATCGCACGACGTCATGGGAGATGCCGGGTCGCAACAGGCCGGCTTTGTCCGCCGCGTCTACGATCCCGGCCCAAATCGCCTCATACTCGCGCCGGTCGGCCCGGCAGTGTTCGCGCACGCCCTTGGGCAGGTGCGCGAACGTGCGCAGGCTGGCGGAGGTGTAGTCGCTGTTGCGCAAGGACGACATCAGGTGCGCCCGCGTGGCGGCGTGCAGGCAGAGCTTCGGGCTCGCGTCCAGCGGCAGCGCGCTCAATGCCGCGATCACCGCATCGCGCACGACGCGCACGCCCTCGTTCACGACGGCGACGGCGATGGCGTCCTTCGACGGGTAGTGGTGATACAGGCTGCCGGCCTTGATCCCGACCGCCTCGGCGATGGCGCGGACCGTGGTGGCCTCGTAGCTGTGACGCCGCAACAGCGATGCCGCCGCGTCCAGGATGTGCCGTCGCATGTCCGGCGCATCTGGAATCGAAGCGGGGGGCGCGGCTGCGGCGCTCAGCACCATAGCACGCCCGGGTGCGGGGTCCGGCGCATCAGCAGCCGCGCTTCGCCTTCCTGCGTGATCGCGCCGGCCTGGTTCACCATCGCGAAGGTTAAACCTACGATGCCGCGGCCGGCGTGCCGGGTCTCGCGCATCTCGCTCACCGTGATGTCGGCGTGCAGGGTGTCGCCGGCGCGCACGGGCGCCTTGAACGCCCATGTCACGCCCAGCAGCGCGATCACCGTGCCGTCGATCAGGTCCAGCCGCGACGCCAGGCCGAACGCCATGCCGATCCCCATCGGGCCGTGCGCGACCCGACCGCCGAAGTCTGTGGCGGCGGCGAACACCTCGTCGGTGTGTACGGGGTTGTAGTCCCCGGTGAGGCCGGCGAACGCCGTGATGTCGGCCTCGGTGATGGTGCGGCCCGGCGTGCGGAAACGCTGGCCCATGGTGAACGCGTCGTACAGCCGGCCCATCAGGCGCCTCGCTTGGTGGTCGTGCCGAAGTCTGGCGGCCGCTTGGACACGAAGGCGTCCATGCCCTCGCGCCAGTCCGCGCCGCCGACCAGGGCGGATAGCGCCTCCACCCCGAAGCGGCGGGCGCTGCGCAGGTCGACGTCGCCGCTGACGTGGATCGACAGCTTGCACTGCGCCAGCGCCTGCGGGCTCAGCGCCATCAGCGCCGCCGCCAGGTCCAGGCTGGCCGCATCCAGCTCGTCGGGCGCGACCAAGCGGTAGGCCAGGCCTAACCGGTCCGCCTCCGCGGCGTCCACGTGGCGGGCGAGCATGATCCACTCCGTCGCCTTGCCGCGGCCGATGAAGCGCGCGAGCTTCTGCACGCCGCCGGCGCCGGGGGTGGCGCCCAGCCGAGCCTCGGGCAGGCCGACCCGGGCGGTGCTGGCGAGGATGCGGAAGTCGCAGGCCAGCGCCAGCTCGAACCCGCCGCCCATGGCGAACCCGTTGACCGCGGCGATGACGGGGATGCCGATGCACTCGAGGCGGTCGAACAGCCGGGCGATGCGGTCGAAGTAGCGGTCGCGCGTGTCGAACCGCTCGGTGAACTGCGCTTGCGGGCCCGCGAAGTACTTCAGGTGCGCGCCGCCGCAGAAGGCGCGTCCTACGCCCGTGACGATCAGCACGCGGATGCCCTCGTCCAGCGCCGTGTCGATCGCGGCGTCCAGCGCGTCCAGCAGTTCCAGGCGCAGCGTGTTCATCTCCTCCGGCCGGGTCAGCCGCAGGCGCATCACGCCGGGCGCGGGTCGTTCGGTCTCGAGCGTCATGGTTTCGCCTCGTCGCGCAGGTCCTTGCGACGGATCTTCCCCGTGATGGTCATTGGCAGGGCGTCGCGGAACTCGATCTGCCGCGGGTACTCGTGGCCGGACAGTCGCGCCTTCACGTAGGCCTGCACGTCGGCATGCAGTGCCGCGTCCACCTCGACGCCCTCGCGCGGGACGATGAACGCCTTCACCACCTCGCCGCGCACCGCGTCCGGCACGCCGATCACGGCGACCATGGCGACGGCCGGGTGATGCGCCAGGCAGTCCTCGATCTCGGTCGGGCCGATGCGGTAGCCGCTCGAGATGATGACGTCGTCGTCGCGGGCGTGGAACCACAAATTGCCGTCCGGGTCGCGGTGGCCGACGTCGCCGGTCAGCAGCCATCCATTGCGGTATTTCGCGGCGGTCGCTTCCGGCTTGTTCCAGTAGCGCAGGAAGAACACCGGGTCGGGCGCCCGCACCGCGATCTGCCCGGTTTCGCCCGGCGGCAACGGGCGGGCGTCGTCGTCCAGGATCTCCACCGTGTGGCCCGGCAGCGCGCGGCCCATCGAGCCCTCCGGCATCGTCATGATGGTGGCGCTGCTGCCGACCGTGAGGTTGGCCTCGGTTTGGCCGTAGAACTCGTTCATCGTCACGCCGAACGTCTCGCGGCCCCAGTCCAGCATCTCGGCGCCCAGCCGTTCGCCGCCGCTCGCCACGCTGCGCAAGGCGTAGCCGAACCGAAGCGGGTCGCGCACGTCGCGCATCATCTTGAGCGCGGTCGGCGGCATGAAGGTGTTGCGGATGGCGTGGCGGGCCATCAGCGCGAACGCCTCCTCCGGGTCGAACTTGGCCATGCGCTTGGCGAGCACGGGGATGCCGTGGAACAGCGAGGGCAGCAGCACGTCCATCAGCCCGCCGGCCCAGGCCCAGTCCGCCGGCGTCCACATGCGGTCGCCGGGTTGCGGAAAGAAGTCGTGCGGCAGTTCCACGCCGGGCAGGTGGCCCAACACCATGCGGTGCGCGTGCAGCACGCCCTTCGGGTTGCCCGTGGTGCCGGAGGTGTAGACGATCAACGCCGGGTCGTCGGCGCCCGTGTCGACCCGGTGGTGGTCCGGCGAGGCGGCGTCCACCAGGCGCTGAAAGCCGAGCACGCCCTCGTCCAACCGGTCGTCGACGCTGATCAGCACGGGCCGCGCGGTCAGGGCATCGCCGAGTTCCAGCAGCTTGGCGATCCCGGCGGCGTTGGAGACCACGATGCGGGCGCCGCTGTCGTTGAGCCGGTATTCGATCGCCTCGGGGCCGAACAGGGTGAACAGCGGCAGCGCGATGGCGCCCATGCGGTAGCAGGCCAGGTGCGTGACCACCGCCTCGGGGCATTGCGGCAGCAGGATGCCGACGCGGTCGCCAGGCGCCACGCCGTGCGCGGCCAGCGCGTTCGCCATGCGGCGGGATTGTTCCGCGAGGTGGTCGAAGCTCATGCGGCCGGCGCCGTCCGCGGCGTCGAACACCAGGGCGGTTCGGTCGGCGCCGGTGTGGCGGTCGCAGATGGCTTCGGCGATGTTGAACCGGGCGGGGATGTCCCACTGGAAGTTCGAGTAGGCCTCGTCGTAGTCGCGTCCGGACACTTTCATGGCCCTTGCCTGCCTCCCTAACGCTTGTTAGAGCTACGGCATTATCAGAGCGGCGGCAAGCCGACCGGGAGCCTCGATGCGAAGAGTTCAATGGGTTCTGCTGGCGGCCGGGCTGGCGATGCTGCCGCTTGCCGCGGGCGCCCAGCAGGCCGTCAAGCTGGGCGTGCTGAACGACCGCTCCGGCATCTATGCCGATCTCTCGGGCGAGGGTTCCGTCGTCGCCACGCGCCTGGCGGTGGAGGACTTCGGCGGCGCCTTGCTCGGGCGCCCGGTCGAGATCATCTTCGCCGACCACCAGGACAAGCCGGACGTCGGCGCCGGCATTGCCCGGCAGTGGTATGACACGGACCATGTCGACGCGATCGTGGACGTGCCCGTGTCGTCCGTGGCGCTGGCGGTGCAGGAGGTCGCGCGCCAACGCAACCGCATCGTGCTGTTCTCCGGGCCGGGAACGTCGGACCTGACGGGGAGATTATGCTCGCCGATGGGCACCCAATGGGCGTTCGACACCATCGCGCTGTCGAAAGGCACGGCGCAGGCGGTCACGCGCTCGGGCGGCACGAGCTGGTTCTTCGTCACCGCGGACTACGCGTTCGGCACCGCGCTGGAGGCGGACGCGCGGGTCGCCATCGCGCAGGCCGGCGGCACGGTGGTGGGCGGCGTCAAGGCGCCGCAGAACACCAGCGACTTCTCCGCCTACCTGCTGCAGGCGCGCGCGTCCGGCGCCAAGGTCGTAGGCTTGGCCAATGCCGGCGGCGACACAATCAATTCGGTGAAGGGCGCCGCGGAGTTCGGCATCGTCGCGGGCGGGCAGAAGCTCGCGGCGCTGCTGATGTTCATCTCCGACGTGCACGCGCTGGGCCTGCAGACCGCGCAGGGGCTGATGCTGACCGAGAGTTTCTACTGGGACCTTAACGACGACACGCGCGCCTGGTCCAAGCGGTTCGCCGCGCGAATGGGCGGGCGTATGCCGACCATGGTGCATGCCGCGGCGTATAGCGCGGTGACGCACTACCTGGAGGCGGTGCGCGCCGTTGGCGGCACGGACTCGAATGCGGTGGCGGCGAAGATGCGGGAGCTGCCGGTGAACGACCGCATCCTGCACGGCGGCAACGTGCGGCTGGATGGCCGGGTGATGCGGCCGTTCTACCTGTTTTCGGTGAAGACCCCAGCCGAGTCCCACGCGCCATACGACTACTACAACATGGTGCGGGAGATTTCCGCCGAGGACGCATCGCGACCGTTGCCCGAGGGCGGCTGCCCGTTGGTGAAATAATGCCGGCGCTCGCCACCAAGATTCGCGGCGGCGGTCCGGTCTACGAGGCCAACGCCGCCGCCTATGCGAAGCTGATCGCCGAACTGCGGGCCAATCACGGCCGCGTGGTCGAGGGCGGCGGCGAGAAGCTGCGGCAGCGCCACGTGCAACGCGGCAAGACCCCGGTCCGCGAACGCATCGACCAGCTGGTGGACCCGCTGTCGCCGTTCCTCGAGCTGTCGCCGCTCGCCGCCTGGGGGCTGTATGGCAACGAGGTGCCGGCCGCGGGCATCGTCACGGGGATCGGCGTGGTGGCCGGGCTGCCGTGCATGATCATCGCCAACGACGCGACCGTGAAAGGCGGCTCCTTCTTCGCCGAGACCGTCCGCAAGCACCTCCGCGCGCAGGAGATCGCGTCCGAAAATCACCTGCCCTGCCTGTATCTGGTGGATTGCGGCGGCGCGTTCCTGCCGGAGCAAGACCGGGTGTTCCCGGACCGCGACCACTTCGGCGGAACCTTCTTCCAGCAGTGCCGCATGTCGGCGGCTGGGCTGCCGCAGCTGTCCGCGGTGTTCGGCGCGTGCACCGCGGGCGGCGCGTATATCCCGGCGCTCAGCGACGAGGTGGTGATGGTGCGCGGGACCGGGCGCATCCATCTCGGCGGCCCGCCCATCGTGAAGGCGGCGATCAACGAGATCGTCGATGGCGAGACGCTTGGGGGCGCCGAGATGCACGCCACCGTGTCCGGTGTGGCCGACTACATCGCGGCCACCGAGAGTGAGGCGCTGGCGAAACTGCGCGACATCGTGGGCGCGCTCGACTGGCCCGGCGCTCGCCTGCGTCCCGCCTACGCGCCCCCGCTCTATAACCCGGCGCAGCTCGGCGGCATCGTCGGCGCGGACCTCAAGCAGCCGGTCGACGTGCGGGAGGTGATCGCCCGCATGGTGGACGGCAGCGCGCTGCAGGAGTTCAAGCCCGCCTATGGATCCACGCTGGTGTGCGGGTTCGCCAGCATCCACGGCGAGCCGGTCGGCATCCTGGCCAACAATGGTGTGCTGTTCTCCGAATCCGCCGTGAAGGGCGCGCACTTCATCGAGCTGTGCGACCAGCGGCGCACGCCGCTGCTGTTCCTGCAGAACATCACCGGCTTCATGGTGGGGACCGAGGCGGAGCGCGGCGGCATCGCCAAGCACTCGGCCAAGCTGGTGTACGCCGTGTCCAACGCGCGCGTGCCGAAATATACCGTCATCATAGGGGGCTCCTATGGCGCTGGGAACTACGGCATGTGCGGCCGCGGGTTCCAGCCGCGTTTCCTGTTCAGCTGGCCGAACGCGCGCATCGCCACCATGAGCGCGGACGTCGCCGCCACGGTGGTGACCGACCTGCGTAGGGCCAGCCTCACCCGCGCCGCCCCTGACGAGGCGGACATCGCCCGCCTCGACAAGCAGACGCGCGAGCAGTTCGACGCGCAGAGCACGCCGTACTACGCCACCGCGCGGCTGTGGGACGATGGCATCATCGAGCCGGAGCAGACCCGCGACGTGATCGGCCTCTGCCTGGCGCTCGCGGCGCGGGAGGCGGAGTTGCCACCCAACCGCCCGGTCTACCGGATGTGACCCGCCACGTTGGTTCGCTCCTGGTCGCCAACCGTGGCGAGATCGCCGTCCGCATCGTGCGCACCTGCCGCCGCCTCGGCATCCGCACCGTTGCGGTCTACTCCGACGCAGACCGCGACGCCGTGCACGTCGCCGCCGCCGACGAGGCCGTCCGCATCGGCCCGGCGCCGGCGCGGGAGAGCTATCTGCGGGCGGACGCAATCATGGCGGCCGCGGCCCGCACCGGCGCCGAGGCGGTGCACCCCGGCTACGGCTTCCTGTCGGAGCGGCCGGAGCTGCCTCGGCTGTGCGCGGCGGCCGGAGTCGTCTGGGTCGGCCCGTCCGCCGACCGGATCGAGATCATGGGGCCGAAGATCGGCGCCAAGCGGATCGCGCAGCAGGCCGGCGTGCCCAGCGTCCCCGGATACAGCGGGGACGACCAGTCCACCGCGCGGTTGACCGAGGCGGCGGCCGAGATCGGCTTTCCCATCATGGTGAAGGCCTCGGCCGGCGGCGGCGGCAAGGGCATGCGCCGCGTGTTCGAACCAGCCGAACTGGCGCCCGCGCTGGACCTGGCCCGGCGCGAGGCGGAGGCGGCGTTCGGCGACCCGGCGCTGCTGCTGGAGCGGCTGGTGCTGCGGCCGCGTCACCTGGAGGTGCAGGTCGCCGGCGACCACCACGGCGGCGTCGTGCACCTGTTCGAACGCGACTGCTCCGTGCAGCGCAACAACCAGAAGGTGCTGGAGGAGGCGCCCGCGCCGAACCTCCCCACCGCCACCCGCGCACTGCTGCTGGAGCGCGGGGTCGCGATCGCGCGCGCCATCCAGTACGACAATCTGGGCACGGTCGAGTTCATCCTGGAGCAGGGCCAGGACGAGCCGTGGTTCCTGGAGATGAACACTCGCCTGCAGGTCGAGCATCCCGTCACTGAGTCGATCACCGGGCAGGACCTGGTGGAGTGGCAGATCCGCATCGCGTGCGGCGAGCGGCTGCCGCTGACGCAGGACGCCATAACCGGGCAGGGGCACGCGATCGAGGCGCGGATCACCGCCGAGGCGGCCGAGCACGGCTTCCGCCCCGATGCAGGCGGCATCCTCGTCTACCACGAGCCGCCCGGGCTGCGCGTCGACAGCGGCGTGGCGGCCGGGTCGGAGGTGACGCTGTTCTACGACTCGCTGCTGGCCAAGGCGATCGGCGCGGGCGCCACGCGGGAGGCGGCGCGCGCCCGGTTGGCGGCGGGGCTGCGCAACTTCGCCATCCTTGGCCCGGCGACCACGCTGCCCTTCCTCGCCGACGCGCTCGACCATCCGATTTTCGTCGCGGGCGAGGCCACCACGCGGTTCGTCGAGGACGCCTTCCCCGAAGGCTGGCAGCCTCCCCGGCGGCACGCGCGGCTGGCCCGCGCCGTCGCCGCCGTGCTTGCGGCCACACCGGCCGATGCCGCCGTTTCGTCCGCGTGGTCGACGCTGACCGGGTTCCGGGTGCTGGCGCACGCGGGCGGGGCGGCCGCGGCGCATCTCGTGGTCGACGGCGGCCCCGTCACCGTGCTGGCGATGCCGGGCGGACGACGCGTGCGTGACGCGGAGGGCGAGATCGAGATGCGTTTGCGCTGCGACGGCGCGGCGATCACGGTCGAGGCTGGCGGGCAGATCGCCTCCGGCTGGTTCGCGCGCGACGGCGAGACGGTTCACGTCATGCTTGCGGGCGAGGCGCACCGGTTTGACGTGATCCCCGCCGTCCGTGTCGGCGGCGGCGCAGCTGGCCCGTCGGGCGGCTCCGGCGCGGTGCTGGCGCCGATGCCCGGCGTGGTCGCCGAGGTCCGGGTGGCGGAAGGCGAGGCGGTGGAAGCGGGGCAGGTGGTCGCGGTGCTGGAATCGATGAAGCTGTTCACGTCGCTGGCGGCGGAGATCGCGGGGATCGCGACGGAGATCGACTGCGCGGCCGGGCAGACGGTTTCGGCGGGGAAGCGGCTAATGGCGATCGTGGCGAAAGATGGGTGACGACATGGGCGCCGGCCCTCACCCAACCCTCTCCCAAGGGGAGAGGGCGTTGAAGCGTGTCCTTATTACTGGCGGCACGTCGGGGATCGGCCTCGCGGCGGCGCTGCGGCTGGCCACGCCCGGGGCGTGCATCGTGCTCAACGGCCGCAATCCGGACCGTGGCGCGGCGGCTTGCGAGGCGGTGCGGCAGCGCTGCCCGGATGCGGAGGTCAGCTTCGTCGCGGCCGACGTGACGACCCGGGACGGCGTCGCGCGACTGTTCGAGGGTTTCAGCGGCCAGCTCGACGTGCTGGTGACCGCGGCCGGCGGTGAGAGCCTGCCGACGCTGTTTCACGAAACCACGCTGGACCAAGTGGACGCCATGGTGCGCGGCTGGCTGCTCGCCACGCTATACTGCTGCAGCGCCGGCCTGCCGCGCATGGCGGATGGCGGCGCCATCGTGACCGTCGCGTCCGACGCGGCTAAGGTGCCCACGCCCGGGGAGAGCGTGATCGGCGCCGCGATGGCGGGCATCGCCATGTTCTCCCGCACCCTAGCGATGGAGGTGAAACGGCGCCGCATCCGCGTGAACGTCGTCACGCCGTCGCTGGTCAGCGGCACCCTCACCACAGCGCGCATCACGGCGGGCGGCTTCAGCGCGCGGTTGTTCGAACGGGCGGCGGCAGCGGCCCGGTTGGGGGTCGCCACCCCGGACGACGTGGCCGCCGCGGTCGAGTTCCTGGCCGGCCCGGGCGCCGCGCGCATGACCGGGCAGGTGATCAGCGTGAACGGCGGCATCTCCGCCGGGTAGGCCGGGCTATGCGGTGGGATGGCGCGCGAAGTAGCTGGCGAGCTGCAGCGTGACCTGGTTGGCCACGTTCTCCGCAATCCGCCGCTGCACGCCTTCGTTCTCCAGGTCCTGATTGAAATATTGCTGGTCGATGATGTTCAGGCCGTCCAGCGATTTGGCGATGCCGTTGGTGACCAGCGTGTTCCCGGGATCAAGCCGCTTCAGGCTCCAGGTTGCGCTGCCCAGCTCGCGGATGCGGGTAGGGGTCGAGTCCCGCTGGATGGCGATGGCGTCGGCGGAGATGCCGAACCCGATCGTCAAGACATACCGTTTAGCGATCGCGTAACCAGGCCCATCGAAGCGCTGCTGCAGCGCTTGGCGGAGCAACTGGCCGGACCGCTCCGGGATGAGCGCCACGTCGATCGCGGCAAGCTCCTGCTGCGCCGGGCTCGATCGGCCGCCGCGTGTGGCATAGACGGGGTGGAAGCCGCAGCCTGCAAGCGCCAGGCCCGCGCCAGTCAGGACGCCGCGTCGCGTCAGGTGGCGCATCGGGATCACGCGGACTTTTCCAGGGCGATCATGTTCATGCCCGCAATCCGCCGCGAGCACGCCGAATTGTCAAGCGGAGCGCGCCTGCGTGCGCCGTTCGCTCAGTAGGGCGGTTTCACGCGGGCACGCTGTGTCCTGGCGGCCTCGGTCCACCAGGCGAGGTCGTCGGCGAAGCGCGGGAATGCCTGGTCGAGCGCCGCGCCGGCCTCGCCAACCGGCTTGCCGCCAGCGTCCAGCGTGTGCCCGATGGCGCCTACCGAGAGCGTGCTCGAGATGACGACCATGCCCATTTCCGACAGAATGCCGTGCCAGGCGGTCCCCGCGCGCACGCCGGCTGCACGGCCGGCGGAATAGCTGGCGATGGCTGCGGGCCGCCAAAACCACTCCTCCAGGAAGTGGTCGGTCAGGTTCTTGAGGCCGGGCTGCACGTTCCAGTTATACTCGCCTGCAACGAACACGAATGCGTCCGCGGCGACGATCTTGGCCGCCAGTTGGGCCATTGCCGGCGGTGCGGCGCCTTTCGGATATTCCTTGAACATGCGGTCGAGCATTGGCAGCGCGACCGCCTTCGCGTCGACCAGTTCAGGATCGGCGCCAAGCGCGCGTAGGCCAGCCACGATATAGTTCGCCAGCCGGATGCCGACGCGATCCGACCGATAGGAACCATAAAGAACGAGGATTTTGTCGGTCATATCCGACCCATTGGATCGACTTGGCGGACCTGGACGCCCCGAAGCCGATCCGGCCGACCATGTCGGCCGGATCGTTATCCGATCAGGCGAGCTTCAGATTGGACGCAGCCTCTTTGCCGCGCTCCATCATCACGTCGTAGCTGACCTTCTGGTTCTCATCCAGGCCGCGAAGCCCGGCCGCCTGCACCGCGGTAATGTGCACGAACACATCCTTGCCGCCGCCGCTTGGCTGAATGAAACCAAAGCCCTTCTCAAGATTGAACCACTTAACAGTACCGCTCGCCATATCAGTCACCTTCGTATAAGCATGCAGATACTAGGGACTATTACGCCCCGGCGCCAGCTTTCATCATGATGGCGCTGAAATCGACGCGTGGCCAATGCGGGCGATTACGCAGAGCCGCGCATGGGCGGGGCGCTTTGACCATCACAATCGGTTCAGCGAGCGATCGAAGCGCGCCATGCGGCGGAGGGGGTGGGATTCGAACCCACGGTAGGCTTACACCCACAACAGTTTTCGAGACTGCCCCGATCGGCCACTCCGGCACCCCTCCGTGGGCGCCACATACCGCCCCTCGCCGCCGGATGCAAAGCGTGCGTTCAGCCAGCTGGCAACCCCGGCGCGGCAACCCCGAACGTCTGCAGCAGCAGCAGCGCGTTCAGGCCCAGCACCACCGCGGTGGCCAGCCAGGCGAGGGCCGCCACCGGCGGGCGCATCGCGTAGCCGCCCATCACGTCGCGGCGGCGCATCAGCAGCAGCAGCGCGATCATCGGCGCCGGCAGCACCAGGCTGAGCACCACCTGGCTCGCCACCAGCGCCTGCGTCGCGTTCACCCCCCAGGCGACGACCACGAAGGCCGGGACCATCGTCACCAGGCGACGCACCACGACCGGGATGCGCCAGCCGACGAAGCCCTGCATCACGACTTGGCCCGCCATCGTGCCGACCGCCGAGCTCGACAGGCCGGACGCCAGCAGCGAGACCATGAACACCACCGCCGCGCCGCCGCCGAACAGCGGCACGAGCGTGCGGTAGGCGGTCTCGATCTCCGCCACGTCCGCGTGCCCGGCGTGGAACGCGACCGCCGCCATCATCACCATCGCCATGTTGACCAGGCCGGCGATCGACAGCGCCACCAGCACCTCGATGTTGGAATAATGCAGCAGGCCCCGCCGTTCCGTCTCGTTGCGGGCGCGGCCGCGGTCCTGCGTCAAGCTGGAGTGCAGGTAGATCGCGTGCGGCATGACCGTGGCGCCCACCATCCCCACTGCGAGCGTGACGGCGCCGCCATCCGGCAGCGTCGGCAGCACCGTGCCCAGAACGGCGGCGCCCCAATCCGGCGGCAGGAAGATCAGCTCCACGACGTAGCTGAGGCCGATCAGGCCCACCAGCCCGGTGATCACCAGCTCAATCGGGCGGAAGCCGCGGCCCTGGACCGCCAGGATGGCGTAGGTGGCGATGCCGGTGAACACCATACCCGACAGCAGCGAGATGCCGAACAGCAACGATAGGCCGATGGCGCCGCCGAGGAACTCCGCGAGGTCGGTCGCCATCGCCGCCACCTCGCTGATCGCCCACATCGTCAGGACGACCGGGCGGGGGAAATGCGCGCGGCACAGCTCGGCCAGGTTCTGGTTGGTGACGATGCCCAACCGGGCGGACAGGCCCTGGAACAGCATCGCGATGACGTTGGCGGCCAGCGCCACCCACAGCAGGCTGTAGCCGTATTTCGCGCCGGCCTGAATGTTGGTCGCGAAGTTGCCCGGGTCCATGTAGGCAACGGAGCAGAGGAAGGCCGGCCCGGCGAACGGCAGCAGGGCAAGCGGCCCGCGGCGACGCCCTGCGAGACTGTCGCGGATGGCGGCGTCGGTCCGGTCGGACATGGTCTGCGTCGCCGCACTCCGCATCGATTGCGCCCTGATCCCCTATGCCGCTCTGAAATGTAGCCTAAGCTAACACTTGTGCAAGAGGCTAGGAGTTGACCGGGCTGTCGCAAGCCGCCATCACGTCGCGGCGGCGCCAGCGCCGCCAGGTGGGACGCCCGCAGATGCCGGAGAGCAACGCAAGCAAGGGCCAGGACGATCCGGACGCCATGCCGCAGGAGCCGAACCAGGCCGACCGGTTCAGCCGGGCGCGCCAGGCCCGTTCGGCCACGTTGCTGGAGGACTACGCCGAGCTGATTGCCGACCTGATGGCGAGCGGCGGCGAGGCGCGCACCGTCGACATCGCGCGCCGCCTGGGCGTCGCCCACGCCACCGCCATCAAGGCGATCGGCCGGCTCAAGCGCGAGGGCCTGGTCACCGCGCGGCCGTATCGCGGCGTGTTCCTCACCGCCGCCGGCCAGGCGATGGCCGAACGCGTGCGGGCGCGGCATCGCGTGGTTGTCCGGCTGCTGGTGGCGCTTGGGGTCCCGCTGGAGGATGCCGAGGCGGATGCGGAGGGCATCGAGCACTATGTGTCGGACGGCACGCTCGCCGCGTTCGACCGCTTCCTGTGCAGCGGGCGCTAGGACGCCACGCTACAGCCTGATCTGACGGCCGATCTCGACGAAGCGCGTTGTCGGCAGGTCGAACCGGTCGGCGGCGTGCACGCCGTTGCGATACAGGAAGCCGAACAGGATGCGTTGCCAACCCATCAGCCGCGGGCTGGTCTCGCTTCGCGCGATGTCGTCGCGGCTGGCGAAGTAAACCGCGTCCTCCAGGTGCAGCGGGCATCCCTTGTCCTTGGCGTTCTTCATCGCTTCCGGCAGGTCCGGGATTTCCACGAAGCCGAACCGCGCCTTCACCCGCCATAGCCCGTCGGTCATCATCTCGACCTCGGTGCGCTCCGCCTCGGCCACCCGCGGGATTTCCTCGAACCGCACCGCCAGGCTGACCGCCACCTCGGGCAGCACCTTCAGCTGCGCCACGTGCCGCACCATGATGGACGGGATCGCCTGGCCGCCGCGGCTGAGGAACACCGCCGTGCCAGGCACCCGCGGCACCTTGCCGCTGTGCAGGTCCGCCAGGAAGGATTGCGGGTCTTGCTCGGTTTCCATCTGCTTGCGCCGCATCGCGTCCACCCCGGCGCGCCAGGACAGCATGATGGTGAAGATCAGCGCCCCCAGCAGCAGCGGCACCCAGCCGCCCTCGCCGATCTTGAGCAGGTTGGCGGCGAAGAAGGTGAGGTCGATCACCAGGAACACCGCGCAAACGGGCAGCGCCGCCCAGGCCGGCCATTTCCACACGTCGCGCATGGCGTTGTACAGCAGCGCCGTGGTGAGCAGCATGGTGGTGGATACGGCGGTGCCGTAGGCGCCCGCCAGCCGGTCGGAGCTGCCGAAGCCGGCGGCCAGCGCCACCGTGCCCGCCATCATCAGCCAGTTCACCGTCGAGACGTAGATCTGGCCATACTCGTCGTCGGAAGTCTGCCGGATGTTCAGCCCGGGCAGCCAGTTCAGCTGCATCGCTTGCCGGGTGAGCGAGAAGGCGCCCGTGATGATCGCCTGGCTGGCGATGATGGTGGCCAGCGTCGCCAGCGCGACCAGCGGGATGACCGCCCAGTCCGGCGCCAGCTTGAAGAACGGGTTGCCGTCCAGCGCGGGATTCTCGACCAGCAACGCGGACTGCCCGGCGTAGCTCAGCAGCAGCGCCGGCAGCACCACGGCATACCACGAGACACGGATCGGGCGGCGGCCCAGGCTACCCATGTCGGCGTACAGCGCCTCGCCCCCGGTGACGGCCAGGAACACGGCGCCCAGCACGATGAAGCTGTGCAGCCCGTGCCCGGCCAGGAAGCGCAGCGCGTGCGCCGGGTTGATCGCCCACAGCACGCCCGGGGCGTGCATGACGCCCAGCAGGCCCAGCACGCCGATGGTCGCGAACCACAGCAGCATGATGGGGCCGAACACGCGGCCGATGCTGACCGTGCCGCGCACCTGCGCCGCGAACAGCGCGACCAGGATGACGAGCGCGGCCGGCAGCACGTAGGGCTTGAGCGCGGAGGTGACCACGTTCACGCCCTCCAGCGCGCTCAGCACGGAGATGGCGGGGGTGATCATGCCGTCGCCGTACAGCAGCGCAGCTCCGAACAGCCCCATCAGGACCAGCGCGCCGCGGCCGCGGGTTGGCGTGGTGACGAGCGACATCAGCGCCAGGATGCCGCCCTCGCCGCGGTTGTCCGCCCGCATCACCAGGGCGCAGTATTTGAGCGAGACGGTGAGGATCAGCGCCCACAGCACCAGCGACAGCAAGCCCAGCGCTTCCGCCGCGGTCGGGTGGCCGCCAACGGTCCCGACGATGGTCTGGAAGGTGTAGAGCGGGCTGGTGCCGAGGTCGCCGTAGACGATGCCGAGCGCCGCAAGGGCGACCGGGCCGAGCGAGTGGGGCGTGGTGGCGCCGCTCGCGGCGGGTGCAGTGCTGGTTATGCTGATTCCCATGGCGGGATGATTGCCCAGCCCGGCGGTCGCGACCAGCCGAAATGTCCGGGTCGGGCGCCTAGAACGTCACCGACGCGCGCAGGCCGAGCACGGCGGCGTCGCTGAGCCGCTTGGCCGGTTGCAGCGGGTCGGGCACGCCGCCGTTCGGATTGAAGACATACTGCGCGGTCGGCTGCAGCTGCAGCCAGGGCGCGAGCTGGGCTTGGTAGGTCAATTCCAGCACCGATTCGTGGCGGCGGATCGGGTACGGCTTGCCGGTCAGCCGGGCGGTGTCGGCGTCGAGCTGGCTGGCCGTGTCGCTGACGCGGGACAGGCCGAACGCCAGCCCCGCGCTGTCGTTGTCGCGCCCGGGGAACGGCGCCTTCCAGACGACACCGGCATCGAAGTAGAAATTCACCAGGTTGCGGTCGCCCGGCGCGCCCATTGCGCGGACGAACACGCCGATGCCGCCGCCGGCGGCGCCCGGATCTCGCCAGACCAGTTGGTCCGCCACGGCGTACACGCTGTAGTTGCCGAACCGGATGCGCCCGGTCGCGTCGGACACCGCCGGGTCGGCGAGCGAGCGGCCGCTGGCGGTGGAGCGCTGGTCGGCGAAGCCCTGGGTGTCGTACCAGGCGCCGAACTTGTAGGTCCCGGGCAGGCCGGCCGCGATGGTGGCGGCATACTGGGCCTCGCCGATGACGAACGCGCCGTCGTGGATGCGGAATGCGGTTCCCGACGGGTCGCGGCGCTGCGGCAGTCCCGTTCCCGGGCCGGCGGGATCACCGTTGAACACGCCGAGCAGCAGGTTCAGCGACGGCGTCGGGCTGTAGCGCACGCGCACGCCGGGCGTCGCAAGCGGGAACGCCGGGCCGCCGGAGGGCAGGTCGGCGCTTGGCAGCGTGCTCCAGCCGAAGGTGTGGTTGATGAACAGGACGCCATACTGGGTGATCTCGAACTCCTGGTCCGCGGACAGCTGTCCGACGCGGATCGACAGCGCCTTCTCCGCGAGGGCCTGTTCGTACCAAAGCTCGAACAGCAGCGTGCCGCGCAGCGCCTCGATGCTGCTGACGGTGTTGCCGTTGTTGTCCAGGTTGTTGAGGCTGAGCCCGCGGCCATGCACCTGGTAGCCGGTGACGTTGAACGTGCCGCCGGACAGGCCGAACGCCTTGTCCATGTCGACGCCGATGCCGAACTGGGTCAGGCCCTCGTAGACGGCGCCCTGGCGCTCGCCGCCCGTGGGGTTGCCCAGGACCTCGCTCGTTTCGGCGAGGCCGAAGGTCACGCCGGCGTCGGCCAAGCGGCTCCGTTGGCCGCCTGGGTCGCCGAACAGGTTGGCGCGTTGCCACAGGCCTTGTGAGCCGCCCGGCTGGACGACGTCCGGATGGGCGCCCCCGGGCTGGACGATATCGGGATGGACGACATCGGGCTGGACGACATCGGGCTGCGTCTGCGCGGATGCCGGGCCGGCCGTCAGCAGCGCCAATCCCGCGATCCCGGACCAGCGGGCCAGTCCCGCGCAAGTCGCCATGCCGCCGCCTCCCTCGACGCGACGGCGCTCGCCCCGCCCTTGCGCCCCGCCTTCACGACGCGGGTCTTGCGCGAACCCGCCGGGTCGCCTCTTAGATGGCCGGCCGGGAGCGTCAAGTGAAACATGCCTTGGACAGCCGCAGGCGCCGGATGACCCGGTGATCGACAAGCTGCAGTTCTTCATCGTCATCGCGCGGGAGCAAAACTTCCGCCGCGCCGCCGAAGTGTGCGGCGTGGCGCAGCCCACCCTGTCGGCCGCCATCAAGAGCCTGGAGGACACGCTCGGCGCCATGCTGATCCGCCGCAGCTCGCGCTACCAGGGCCTCACCCCCGAAGGCGAGCGGGTGCTGGACTGGGCGCGGCGCCTGGTGGGCGACGCAAAGGCGATGCGCGCCGAGGTGCAATCGTTCCGGCACGGGCTGACCGGCGAGTTGCGCCTGGGGGTCATCCCCTCCGCGCTGCCGACTGCGCCCGCGCTCACCCGGCGCTACCAGGCGCGCCACCCCGGCGTGCGGATCGCCGTGCTGTCGCGCAGTTCCGACGAGATCCTGGCGCAGCTCGACGACCTCGAGCTGGACGCCGGCATCACCTATCTCGGCAGCGAGACCATCGGCCACCTGCGCGCGCTGCCCCTGCACACCGAGCGCTACAAGCTGCTGACGTCCGCCGGCAACGACCTCGCCGACCGCAACAGCGTGACCTGGGAGGAGGTCAGCGCGATGCGGCTCTGCCTGTTGACGCCCGGGATGCAGAACCGCCGCATCCTGGACCGGCTGCTGCGGCCTTCCAGCGCGGACCGGCCCGCCTGCATGCTGGAAGCCGACTCGCTGCTGGCGTTGGTGGCCCACGTCCGCGATGGCGACTGGTCGACGGTCGTGTCCGACGCCGTTGCGGACCTGGTCGCCGGGGCGGAGCCGTTCCGGGCAATCCCGATCGCCGGGGTTGAGGCCGCCCTCGTGGTCGGCCTTGTCGTGCCCGACCGGCAGCCGATGTCCCCAACCTTGCGGTCGCTGATCGACGTTGCTTCACAAACGATATAGCTGACTCAGGTTTTGATCCGGTTTTGCTATCGCAACACCGAACAATCCTCTTGCATGCGCCCCGTTATAACAGTGTTCTGCCCGTTAAGCGGCGAGAAACGCAACGAGGACGTCTGGCGGCCCGACTGGCATCAGCTCGGGCGAATCCAGCGACGAAACACCGAGAGCAATAGACCAATGAGTGTAACTGCCCGTTTCGATGCGTTAGCAGGCGGGACCGGCCTCCTGGATCGCGCCCGAACTGTCGCCAAGCCCGGCTTCAACCGGTGGCTGGCGCCGCCCGCCGCGCTGGCGATCCATCTCTGCATCGGCATGATCTACGGAATGTCCGTGTTCTGGCTGCCGCTGACGCACTCCGTCGGCACGGCCTGTCCGGCGGATGCCGGACTGCTGCACTCGCTGACCGCCGCCGGCTGCGAGTGGACCGTGGCGAACCTGCTCGTCGGATTCGAAATCGGCATCGTGTTCCTGGGCGCCTCGGCCGCGATCTGGGGCGGCTGGCTGGAGCGCGTCGGCCCGCGCCGCGCCGGCGTCGCCGCCGCCCTGTGCTGGTCCGGCGGCCTGGCGGTGACCGCGCTGGGCGTCTACCTGCACCAGCTCTGGCTCGTCTGGCTCGGCATGGGCGCGCTGGGCGGCATCGGGCTCGGGTTGGGCTACATCTCCCCCGTGTCCACGCTGGTGAAATGGTTCCCGGACCGCCGCGGCATGGCGACGGGGATGGCCATCATGGGGTTCGGCGGCGCCGCGATGATCGGCGCGCCGCTGGCCGTGCTGCTGATGGGCTACTTCAAGGCCGGCGGCGGTTCCGGCGTGTGGCAGACCTTCCTCACCCTCGCCGCGATCTACCTCGTGTTCATGTTGGCCGGCAGCTTCGCCTACCGCGTGCCGCCGGCCAACTGGAAGCCGGAGGGCTGGGTGCAGCCGGTCGCGGTGCGCAAGTTTGCCGCGACCGGCGACGTGCACCTGAACCGCGCCTGGCACACGCCGCAGTTCTGGTTGGTCTGGGTGGTGCTGCTGATGAACGTCAGCGCCGGGATCGGCGTGTTGAGCGTGGCCTCGCCGATGTTGCAGACCCTGTTCGCGGCGCCGCCGGCGATCGCGGCCGGATTCGTCGGGTTGCTGTCGGTGTTCAACATCGGCGGGCGGTTCTTCTGGGCGTCGATGTCGGACAGGCTCGGGCGCAAGACGACGTATTTCATGTTCTTCATCGCGGGCATCGTCTTCTACTCGGCGCTGCCGTCGGCCGCGCATGCCGGCAACAAGGCGGTGTTCGTCGGCCTCTGCTGCCTCATCCTGTCGATGTACGGCGGCGGCTTCGCGACCGTGCCGGCCTATCTGGCGGACGTGTTCGGCACCCGCTTCGTGGGCGCCATCCACGGCCGGCTGCTGACCGCATGGTCGACCGCCGGGGTGCTGGGGCCGCTGCTGGTCAGCGAGATCGGCATGCGCGCCAGTCAGGCCGGCGTCGCGAAGGAATACGTCTACGACTGGACGCTGTACGTCATGGCCGGCCTGCTCGCGGTCGGCTTGGTGGCGAACCTCCTGGTACGCCCGCTCCAGCAGCACTGGTTCATGACGCCCGCCGAGTTGGCCGCCGACGCCGGCGCGCATCCGGCGGCGGTCATGGGCGGGTCCTACGGGATCGGCCTGGGCGGGCTGACGGCCGGGGTGGCAGTGGCCTGGTTGTGCGTGCTGCTGCCGATCGCCTGGGGACTCTACATGACGCTGTCGAATGTCGGCGGCCTCTTCTAGCCACGAGGGACGAAACGAACATGGATAATAGCAGGCGAAACTTCCTGGGGACGGCCGCGGTCGGCGTCGGCAGCCTGGTGGCGCTGACCAGCCCCGCCATGGCCGAGGTCGCGACCGACCACGGCAAGCCCGGCGAGGGCGGCTTTGGACGCCAATCGGCGCAGCTGCCGACGGGCGCCACGGTCGCGTTCCACGACCCGGAGGACGTCAAGAAGGCGCCCGCGTTCGTGCGCTCGCTCGATGGTTCGGCGCCGAAGGTCACTTCCGGCGGGTGGGCGAAGGAGTCGACCGAGCACCAGTTGCCGATCATGACGGGCCTTGCCGGGGTGCACATGTTCCTCAACCCGGGCGGCTCGCGGGAGCTGCACTGGCACGCGATCGCGGCCGAGTGGGCCTACGTGATCGCGGGCCGCTGCCAGACCGTCGTGCTCGACCCGTCGGGGCAGACCGAGGTCAACAACTACATGCCCGGCGATCTGTGGTTCTTCCCGAAGGGGCATGGCCACTCGATCCAGACCATCGGCGACGAGCCATGCCACTTCATCCTGTCGTTCAACAACGGCTCGTTCTCCGAGCATGGCACGTTCTCGATCACCGATTGGATCGATGTCACGCCGAAGGAGATGCTGGCGGTGAACTTCGGCGTTTCACCCGAGCTGTTCGCCAACTTCCCGAAAGGCGAGACCTACATCCAGTCCGGCCCGGTGTTGCCGGCCGCGCAAGCCATCGACGCGCCGTGGCCCCGCGAGTCCACGCACAAGTTCAGCCTGTTGAAGGACGTGCGGTCGCGGCGCGATTTCGACGGCGGGACGTTCAACCTCGCCACGGTGGACGAGTGGCCGATCTCCACGACGATGTCCGGCGGTCTGATGGTGATCAAGCCCGGCCAGATGAAGGAGCTGCATTGGAACCCGAACGCCAACGAGTTCCACTACTACCTCAAGGGCACGGGGCAGGTTTCGATGTTCGGCTCGGGTGGGCGTGGCCAGGTGGCCGACGTGAAGCCGGGTGATTCCGCGTACATCCCGGCCGGGTATGGGCACGCGATCCGCAACACCGGGACGGAGAACCTGGAGTTGGTGCAGACCTGGGACGCGGGGAAGTTCGAGGAGATCACGCTCAAGCATTGGATGGAGACCGCGCCCAAGTATCTCCTGTCCAACAACATGGCGGGCGTTTCCTCCAACGCGTTGGACAAGATCGTCAAGCAGGGCTGAGCGTGCGGGTCCATGCGAGGGTAAATGCCCTCGCATGGACCTAAGCGATAGCTATTCGCTATCACAGCACGGGACAGACCGCTTGTTTTGCGTCGTTGAGCGGTATGTAGCTATCAAGATCAAGATCACGGATTCAATATGGCCAAACGCGTGAGAGATGCTGTCGCTGTCCCGGTCAGCTTGCCGGCATGGCCGGACGCCGGGCGAGCCGCTGCCGTAATCAAGGCGCATCGCGGCATGGCCGGCGCAATGCTGCCGCTGCTGCACGCGTTGCAGGAGGAGTTCGGCTACGTCCCGCCGGAAGCGGAGCCGCTCATCGCGGCGGCGCTGAACCTGTCCCGCGCCGAGGTGTTCGGCGTCATCTCGTTCTACCACGATTTCCGCCGCGAGCCGGCCGGCCGGCACGTGCTGAAGATCTGCCGCGCGGAGGCCTGCCAGGCCATGGGCGCGGTCGCCTTGGCCGACGGCTTGTTGCGCGAATTAGGCTTGTCCTGGGGCGACAAGACCGCGGACGGCCGCTTGACGGTCGAGCCGAGTTTCTGCCTGGGCCTGTGCGCCTGCGCCCCCGCGGCGATGTACGACGGCGAGCCTCTAGCCCGAGTGGACGCGGCGATGCTCGGCGGCCTGGCGGCGCAGGCATGACCCGGCTGTTCGTTCCCACCGACGCGGCCGCGCTGGCGCTGGGCGCCGACCGTGTCGCGGCCGCATTGCAGACTGAGGCGGACCGGCGCGGCGCCGCTGTCGAGATCGTCCGCACCGGCACGCGCGGCATGGTGTTCCTGGAGCCGCTGGTCGAGGTCGAGACCGCGAACGCCCGCGTCGGCTACGGCCCGGTGCAGCCCGCCGACGTGGCCGGCCTGTTCGACGCCGGGCTGCTGGAGGGCGGCGCCCACGCGCTGTCGATCGGCGCGCCCGAGCAGCACCCGTGGCAGGTCGGCCAGACCCGGCTCACCTTCGCCCGCTGCGGCATCATCGACCCGGTGTCCGTTGCCGACTACCGCGCCCATGGCGGCTACGCCGGGCTGGACCGGGCGTTGGCGATGGGCGGCACGGAGATCGTGGACGAGCTGAAGCTGTCGGGCCTGCGCGGCCGCGGCGGCGCAGGCTTCCCGACGGGGATCAAGTGGAACACCGTCCGCCTGGCGCCGGCCGACCAGCGCTACGTCGTGTGCAACGCCGACGAGGGCGACAGCGGCACCTTCGCCGACCGCATGATCATGGAGGGCGACCCGCTCAGCCTGATCGAGGGCATGACCATCGCCGCCGTCGCGGTGGATGCCACCAAGGGCTTCATCTACTGCCGCTCCGAATACCCGCACGCCTTCCGAACCATGCAGCGCGCGATCGCCGCGGCGGAGCTTGCCGGTTATCTGGGCGCCGACGTCTGCGGATCGGGCCATTCGTTCACGCTCGAGGTGCGGCTGGGCGCCGGTGCGTATATCTGCGGCGAGGAGACGTCGCTGCTCGAGTCGCTGGAGGGCAAGCGCGGCATGGTGCGCGCCAAGCCGCCGTTGCCGGCGATCGAGGGGCTGTTCGGCAAGCCGACCGTGGTGAACAACGTGCTGTCGCTGGCCGCGGTGCCGTTCATCATGGCGCAGGGCGGGCAGGCCTACGCCGATTTCGGCACCGGGCGTTCGCTGGGCACGCTGGCCGTGCAGTTGGCCGGCAACGTGCGCCGCGGCGGCTTGATCGAACTGCCGTTCGGCGTCACCCTGCGCACCATCGTGGAAGAGTACGGCGGCGGCACGGCCAGCGGCCGCCCGGTGCGCGCGGTGCAGGTCGGCGGGCCGCTGGGCGCCTACTTCCCGGACAGCCTATTGGATACTCCGCTCGACTACGAGGCGTTCGCCGCCGCCAAGGGGCTGATCGGCCATGGCGGCGTGGTGGTGTTCGACGACACCGTCGACCTGGCGGCGCAGGCCCGCTTCGCCTTCGAGTTCTGCGCGCACGAGAGCTGCGGCAAGTGCACCCCGTGCCGCATCGGCGCCACCCGCGGCGTGGAGGTGATGGATCGCATCACCACGAACGTGCAGCGCGAGAAGAATGTCGCC
>CAXTBW010000042.1:26621-33580 GCA_964242925.1 uncultured Acetobacteraceae bacterium | reverse complement strand
GCCGGCGCCATGTGCACCAGGCCGGAGCCCTGCTCGGTGGTGACGAAATCGCCCAACAGAATCGGGGCGTCGTGGTCGTAGCCCTGACCGCGCAGCGGGTGGGCGGTGAGGGTCCCCTCGAGGTCCGCGCCGTGCACGACCTGCAGCAGGTGGTGGGTGGCGATGCCGAGTTCGGCGCACACGGCGCCCACCAGGTCGAGCGCCACCAGGATGGTCTCGCCGGGCCGCGCCAGGGAGCCGTCCGCCACGCTGTCGACCCGGAGCTGGGCGTAGTCGATGGCGGCGCCGGCGGCGAGCGCGCGATTGCCCGGCATGGTCCAGGGCGTGGTGGTCCAGATCACCACCGACGTGCCTTCCAGAGGCCCGGTCAAGATGGGGAAGCGCACCCACACCGTGTCGCTGGTGTGGTCGTGGTATTCGATCTCCGCCTCGGCGAGCGCGGTCTTCTCCACGGTGGACCACATCACCGGGCGCAGGCCGCGGTACAGCGCGCCGTTGAGCAGGAAGGCGCCGATCTCGCGGGCGATGGCGGCCTCGGCGCTGAAGTCCATCGTGGCGTAGCGGCCGGCCCAGTCCCCGGTCACGCCGAGCCGCTTGAACTCCTCGGTCTGCACCGTCAGCCAGCCCTGCGAGTAGGCGCGGCACTCGGCGCGGAAATCCAGCACGGGGACGGCATCCTTGTCGCGGCCGGTGCGGCGGTATTCCTCCTCGATCTTCCACTCGATCGGCAGGCCGTGGCAGTCCCAGCCGGGGATGTAGTCGGCGTCGAACCCCGCCATGCGGTGCGCGCGCATGATCACGTCCTTGAGGATGCGGTTCAGCGCGTGGCCGATATGCAGGTTGCCGTTGGAGTAGATCGGCCCGTCATGCAGCACGAAGGTGGGGCGGCCGGCGGCGGCGTCCCGGGTGCGCCGCCACAAATCGATGCGCTCCCAATGCGCCAGCAGCGCGGGCTCGCGCTTCGGCAGGTCGCCGCGCATCGGGAAGGTCGTGGTGGGCAGGAAGACGGTGTCGCGGTAGTCGGTCATGCGCTGTGTCCGGCGTGTCGTCGGCGTGTGGTTGGGCAGAGTTAGCGCGAGGACCGGGCGCGGCGCCAGTGCTGGGAGCAAGTGTTAGGGCAGCGGGTCTGCCTCGCTACGCCGGGCTAGGCATCACTGCGACGCGACCACGTCCAGATGCGACCCTGGATGCGCCGAGGGCGCGATGAAGCCGAACGTTGGATAGGTCGTGGTCCCCAGCGCGCCGGAGGGGGCCCACCAAACGCGCACGGCGGTCCAGTCATTGCCGGGCGACACGTCGACCACCGGCTCGCTGCGGGCGATGCGGCCGTGCACCCAATTGGCCTGGGTGACGGTGACCTCGCGCGGGCCGTCGCGCGTCGAGACCACGACCGACACGTGGCCGTGCGGCAGGCGCGCGCTGCGGCGGAACACCAGCACGGCGCCGGGGCTGGGCGCTGCGCCGCGGTCGTAGCGGCCGGCTGCGGCGTCCCACCACGAGGCGGCGTCGCCGTAGAGCTGGATGCCGCTGACCTCCCGCGCGTAGGGAACGCACTCGAGCGCGGGGCCGCTGGACGAACCGGCGCGGGATGCGGGCCCGCCGGCGCAGGCGGACACCATGAGAAGCGCGAGGCAGGCGACGCTGCACCGAGCCGCCCGGCGCCGGGCAGGGCCGCCGGACGCCAACCCGCAATGATTGCGCGCTGACATCCGGCGGGTCGCGACGGCTACTTCGCGGGAGCGGTCGGCGCGGGAGCGGCCGGCGCGGGCGTGGCGGCCGGCGTCGCCGCGGCGGGATGCGCAGGGTGGGCCGTTGCGGGATGAGCGCCGGCGGGGTGGCGCAGCACGGCGTGGTGGATCGGCGAGCGACGCGTCGCGGCGTGCGGGGCGGCCGTGACCGGGGTCGGGGCGAACGCGGTGTATGGCACGGGCGCGGTGCTCGGCTGCACCGCCATCGCCTTGGCCGCCGCGGTCGTCGCGACCGGAACGCGCGCAGCGCGGGTCCCCGGCCGGGTGGTGATGCCGCCGGACGGCGCCGGGGTCTGCATGCTGCCGGTGTCGCGCGCGGTCGGCGCGGCGGTTACGACGCCGCCGGAGGGGGCCGGGGTCTGCATGCTGCCGGTGTCGCGTGCGGTCGGCGCGTTGACGCGGACCTGGCCGGACGGCAGCGAGTCGGGGTAAGCCATCGAGCCGCCGCCGCCCGTGCTGGCCGGCTGAGCCTGTGCCGCGCCCGCGGCCAGCAGGGCGATGACGGGGACGAGCCCCGAGAAACGGATCGACATGGTCAGCTCTCCTGCAGATTCCCCGCTCTGGGGTGATAGGCGAGAGATAACAGCATTGAGTGAGGTTCGTCTTCATCCGAGTGTGACATTCTTGCCGCTTCGGCGTGCAAAATAGCGTCACGACCCGGCAACGGTGTCAGCCGAGCGCCCAGAACGCCCAGCCGACCGCCGTCCCGCCCAGAACCGCAAAACTCAGGTTGCGCCAAGCCGCCATGATGGCGAGCGTCGCGGCGGCGCCTGCCCACTGGCCAGCGTTGCCCGCCACCAGCGCCGGCGCCACGTAGCTGACGAACAACGCGCCCGGGATGTAGCCGAGCATCGCGCGCATCAGCGGCGGCGGGCGGAACCGGCGGAACAGCCAGTAGCCGCCGTAGCGGCAGCCGAAGCTGGCCAGCGCCATGCCGGCGATTGCCAGCAGCGTCGCGACGTGAAGCGTCATCAGCGTCGGCGCGGGCGTGGCGTCATCGCCGCATCCGGTCGCGCGCCACCCCCGCCGCGCTGCCGGCCAACGCGCCGGCCATGATGTACCACGTCCCGGGCAGCAGCCGGGCGGCGGCGACGGCGACGACGGCGGCCACGATCCAGGGCAGCGCGTCGAGCCGGCCGCGCCACATGGGCGCCAGCAGGGCCACGAACACGGCGAGCGCGGCGAAGAACAGCGGGTGGCCCGGCGTGGGCGCGACCAGCACGCCGAGCGCGTGGCCGGCCAGGGTGGCGGCGACCCAGGCCAGCCAGGCCGCCGCGCCGCTGCCGAACAGGAACGCGGCATCCGCTTCGCCGCGCCGCATGGCGTCCACCGACAACGCCCAGTTCTGGTCGGCCATCATGAACAGGCTCGCCAACAGACGCCACCCGCGCAGCCGGTTAAGCCACGGCGCCAGCACCGGCCCCATCAGCAGCAGCCGCAGATTGACGACGAGCGTGGCCAGGGTGGCCGCGAGCACAGGCGCCGGGTCCGCCCAGTGGGTGAGCGCAAGCAGTTGCGCGGACCCGGCGTAGCATAGGCCGCTCATCAAGCCCGCCTCGGTGATGGACAGGCCCTCCCGCTGCGCCAATAGGCCGACCACCAGGCCGAACGGGGTGAGCCCGGCCAACAGTGGAACCGCCCGTCGGGCGCCGAGCAGCAGCGCGGCGCGGGTGAAGGCCGGATTCGCCATGCTCAAGCGGAGCGGGCGGCGAGGACGAGCGCCTCGGCGTCCTCGGGCGGCAGGTCCAATGCCTGGATGGCGACGGCGGCGGAGAAGCCGGCGCGGGCGAGACGGGCCAGGTCGCGGGCGCGCTGCCCAGGATCGCGGTCGGGGTCCTCGCCGGCAAGGTCGACGAGGTGGCGGAACGGCCCCATGCGGCGGCGGCGGGCGTACAGCAGCGCCGCGGCCAACTCGGCGGCCGGGTCGTCAGGCGCTGCGGCGAGCTCGGGCGGGACGCCTTTGGCCTGCAAATGGGCCGCAATGGCCCGACCCGAACGGCCGGCGCGGCGCAACGAGCGCGCCCGTCCGGCGGCGAAGGCGGCGTCATCGACGGCCCCCACCGCGGCTAGCCGGGCGACGACGGCGCGGGCGGCGTCCATCGCCGCCGCCGCCGCAGCCGCCACCGCGTCCGCCTCGCCCCCGGCCTCGCTCTCGGCCGCGCGCGCCCAACGCTGCACGCGGCGGCCCAAAACGCGCAGCAGCCCGGCCTGGGTTGCGGCGTAGCGCGCGAGATGGTTCAGCGCCGCCTGGCGCAGGGCCGGCTCGTCCGGCGGTGGTCCAGGGGGCGGCCGGGCGCGCGGGCCGGATTGCGAAACGGGGGTAGGCACCATCCCAGCGTGCCACGCGGAGGCGGGCGCCGTAACCCGGACATGTCAGGAACCAGCGTCGCGCCGCCCGCGTTCTGCCGCGACCTGGGAGTTCGTTCCGTGATCCATATCATCCGTCCGCTGCTCGCCGCCGCCCTCGCTGTCGCCGTCGCGTCTCCCGCCTGGGCGCAGACCGCGCCGGCCCCGCTGGTCCCCGCCGCCGGCAACCCGAACCTGTCGGTGGCCAGCGTGCGGATGGCGGACGGGGTGCGCGCCAGCAAGATGATCGGCGCCGGCGTCATCGGCGGCAGCGACAACGCGCAGCTCGGCTCGATCGACGACCTGATGATGAACGCCTCGCACACCGTGGTTTACGCCATCGTGTCGGTTGGCGCGGTGATGGGGATCGGCGGCAAGCTGGTGGCGATCCCGATCGGGCAGCTGCAACCGGCGGCGGACGGCAAGTTCACGCTGCCGGGCGCGACCAAGGAGTCGCTCAGCGCAATGCCGACCTTCGTCTACAACAACTAGACTCTGTTTGACTTCGCGAGCAACGGCGTTTCATGCTCGCCGCTTCCTCCCGCGCGCCGCCGCGAAGGGTCGCGGTTCGGCGCGCGCGGGGGTCAACGAGGTGAAGCCTCTGCCATGATCGCCGCCCTGATGCCCACCTACAACCGCGCCGACCTTGCTTTCGAGCGGGGCGAAGGCGCCTGGCTGTACACGGGCGACGGCCGACGATTCCTGGATTTCGGGGCGGGGATCGCAACCTCGTCCCTCGGGCATAACAACGCCCACCTGGTGTCCGCGATCGCGGAGCAGGCGGCGAAGGTGATGCACGTCTCCAACCTGTACCGCGTGCCGGGGGCCGAACGCCTCGCCGCCCGGCTGGTGGAAGCGACGTTCGCCGACAGCGTGTTCTTCTGCAACTCGGGCGCCGAGGCGAACGAGGGCATGGTCAAGATGATGCGCCGCGCCATGGCCGAGACCGGCCGTCCGGAGCGGTTCCGCGTCATCTGCTTCGACGGAGCGTTCCACGGCCGCACGCTGGCGATGCTGGCCGCCACCGGCAACGCGAAGTACCTGAAAGGCTTCGGCCCGGTCGTGGAAGGGTTCGAGCACGTCCCGTTCGACAACATGAACGCCGTGCGCGATGCGATCGGGCCCGAGACGGCCGGCATCGTGGTCGAGCCGGTGCAGGGCGAGGGCGGCGTGCGCCCGGCCTCGCTGCGCTTCCTGCAGGAGCTGCGCGCCACCTGCGACGAGTACGGCATCCTGCTGGGCCTGGACGAGGTGCAGTGCGGCATGGGGCGCACCGGCAAGCTGTTCGCGCACGAGTGGGCGGGCATCGAGCCGGACGTGATGTCGGCGGCCAAGGGCATCGCGGGCGGCTTCCCGATGGGAGCGGTGCTCGCGAAGGAGGCGGTGGCCAAGCACCTCTACGCCGGGTCGCACGGCACGACGTTCGGCGGCAACCCGCTGGCCTGCGCCGCGGCCAATGCCGTGCTGGACGTCATGCTGGCGCCCGGTTTCCTGGCCGAGGTGGACCGCAAGGGCCGGCTGCTGTGGCGCGGCCTGCAGGATATCGTGCGCGACGAGCCGAGCGTGTTCGAGGACGTGCGCGGCGCCGGACTGATGCTCGGGCTCAAGTGCCTCGTTCCGAACGGCGAGGTGCAGGATGCGTTCGCGGCGGAGGGCCTGCTGAGCGTGGCGGCGGGCGACAACGTCGTGCGCCTCGTGCCGCCGCTGGTGATCACCGACGAGGATGTGGCGACAGCGCTGGCGATGATCCGCCGCGGCGCAGCGCGCTGCCGCCCGGCGGAAGCGCGGGACGCGGCGCAATGAGCGGGGCTTTGCGCCGCGCCCGGACGGGGGACGGGATCGCCGTAGAGGCGGACCCAATCCGGCATTTCCTGGATCTGCGGGATTTCGAGGCGCCCGTGCTGCGGCAGATGCTGGACGTCGCGCGGTCGTTCAAGCAGGGTGTGCCGTCGTCGCGCCCGCTCGCCGGGCGAACCCTGGCGATGATCTTCGAGAAGCCGTCCACCCGGACCCGAGTCTCGTTCGAGGTCGCCATGCGGCAGCTCGGCGGTGATGTGGTCGTGCTGCAGGGAGCCGATACGCAGCTTGGCCGAGGGGAGACGGTGGCGGACACGGCGCGCGTGCTGTCGCGCTACGTGGACGCGATCTTGCTGCGCACAGACGATGCCGCGAAGCTGGCCGAGATGGCCGCCAATGCGAGCGTGCCCGTAATCAACGGGCTGACCGACAAGTCGCATCCGTGCCAGCTGATGGCGGACGTGATGACGTTCGAGGAGCATCGCGGGCCGATCGCCGGCCAGGTGGTTGCCTGGGTCGGCGCCGGGAACAACGTCGCCTGCTCGTGGATCGAGGCGGCGGTCCGGTTCGGGTTCAAGCTGCGCATCGCCTGCCCGGCGGAGTTGCGGCCCGACCCGGCGCTGCTCGCCTGGGCGCGGGCGCAGGGCGCCGACATTGCCGTCGGGGACGATCCGGAGGCCGCAGTTTCGGGCGCGCGCTGCGTCGTCACGGATTGCTGGGTGAGCATGGCGGATGATCCGAACGAGTCGCGGCACAACCTGCTGGCGCCCTACCAGGTGAACGCCCGGCTGATGAAGCAGGCGACTGGGGACGCTCTGTTCATGCACTGCCTGCCGGCGCATCGCGGCGAGGAGGTCACCGCCGAGGTGATCGACGGCCCGCAATCCGTGGTGTTCGACGGCGCCGAGAACCGGCTTCATGCGCAGAAGGGCGTGCTCGCCTGGTCGCTGGGCGCGGCGCGGTGAATCGGTCGTCGCTCACGGAGGAGACGCCATCCACGCCGGGTTGGGTCGACGTGAAGGTGCGGCAATTGTTCGCGGAACTGGGCGGTGGGGTGGACGAGGCGCG
>CAXTBW010000042.1:0-26521 GCA_964242925.1 uncultured Acetobacteraceae bacterium | reverse complement strand
TGCAGGCGGTGGATGGGATCGCGGCTGACCTCGGCGCCTTCGACCGCGCGCTGCAAGCGTTGGAGGCCGAGATCAGCTGCGACACCTGATCTGGCTAGTCCAGCTTGACGGTGCCGTGCCCGCCCGGCTCGGGCGACTTCCCGGTGACCGCGGCCTTCACGTAACCGTAGGCATGCAGCATCGTGGATGACGGGGCGTCCCAGTATTCGGCCTGCTGGACCTCGACCTTGAGCATCGCGATCTCGGGGTCGTCCTTGCCGCCGGGGAACCAGGTGCGCAGCAGTTCGGACCAGTGCTTGTCGATGGCTGTCTTGTCGCGCACCAGGCTGGCCTGGCCGGACACCGATACGTAATCCTGCTTGCCCGGGTGCGCGTAGGCCAGGTTCACACGGTGGTGTTGCCCGACCTCGACGACCTTATGGGCGCTGGCGCGGGTGAAGAACCAGAGCGTTCCATCGAACTCCTTCTGCGACACGGCCATCGGGCGGCTGCGCAGGTGTTCGCCGTCCTCCGTCACCAGCATTGCGACTTCGACGGTCTTGATCAGGTCCCACAGCTTGGCGACGTCGTTGGTCTCGGTCATTCACATTCTCCTCGGTTTCGGAAACACCATGACGGGAGTGCGGTTCCCAAGGAATGGGCGCCGATGCTGGCGATTGCGGCCGATGCGCCTTATCTGTCGCCTTATGAACGACACGCCAGCCTTCCTCGACGGCACTCGCCCGGACGTGCCCAACATCGTCGTGCCTCGCGGGATCACGCCCTTCCGGTTGCCGGGCCGGCCGGTGCGGGGGCGCCTGGTTCGGCTGGGCCCGCTAGCCGACGCGCTGCTGACCCGGCACTCGCACCACCCGGCGGTGACCCGGCTGGCCGGCGAGGCGCTGGCGCTGGCGGCGGCGCTGGCCTCCGCGTTGAAGTTCCGCGGCTCGTTCAGCCTGCAGGCGAAAGGCGACGGCGCCGTGCCGATGCTGCTGGCGGACTGCACCGAGGCGGGCGCGCTGCGCGGCTACGCCCGGACGCAGCCGGAGAAGCTGGCCGCGGCGCTTGGCGATGTGGACGACCCGACCGCCCGGGCGACCGCCGCGGCGTTGCTGGGCAAGGGCTACCTCGCCTTCACCGTGGACCAGGGAACCGACCGGGAGCCGCATCAGGGCATCGTCGCGCTCGAGGGCGTCGGCTTGGCCGACATGGCGCTGCACTACTTCCGCACCAGCGAGCAGTTGGAGTGCGCGCTGCGGCTGGCGTGCGAGCTGACGCCGGCCGGGTGGCGCGCTTCGGCATTGATCCTGGAGCGGGTGTCCGAGGTAGGCGGCTTGGACGATGTCGAGTCATCCGACGATGCCGACGAGGCGTGGCGCGCCGCCACTATCCTGGCCGCCACCGTGACCGATGCCGAACTGCTGGACGATGCGCTGCCGTCCGAGGATCTGGTGTGGCGGCTATTCGGGTCGGAGGAGGTCGCGGCCGACCGGGCGCGGGCGCTCGCCTATGGCTGCCGGTGCTCGCGGGCGCGGCTGGCGGGCATCCTGGAGGGGTTCGTTCCGGATGACCTCGACGAGATGGCGGTCGGCGGCGACATCGTCATGACGTGCGAGTTCTGCAATCTGGATTTCCGTTTCGAACGCGACGAGGTGGGCGGCCGCACCGGCTAGGTTTGACCCGGGTGAGCGGCGTGGCACGCTGCAGCCAGCCATGTCGCCAGGAGCTTGCATGTTACCGCGCCGATCCGTCCTGCTGCTTCCGTTCCTGGCCGCTGCGTGCGCGGACGACGAAGCGGCGCCGCGGAGCTACCCGCTGCCGAGCTACAGCTTCCTGACGCTGCTGCGGCTGAACGTGGCGAACATCGAGATCGACGACCGGTCGCCGCCGGCCGGGGCCGGCTCCATCGAGGCGCTGGCCCCGGTGCGGCCGGTCGACTGCCTCAAGCAGATGGCGAACGATCGGCTGGTCGCGTCCGGCAGCGCTGGCCGCGCGGTGTTCGTCATCGACCGCGCGACCCTGGTGCGGCAAGGGGCGGTGGTGGACGGGGTATTGGCGGTGCACCTGGACGTGTTCGCGGGCAGCGGCGGCGAGCGCGCCGGGTACGCCGAGGCGCGTGTGGCGCGCCGACGGGCCAGCACCGACTCCGACGAAAACATGCGAAGCGTGTTGTACGACTTCACGCTGCAGATGATGAACGACATGAACGTCGAGTTCGAGTTCCAGGTGAAGCGGTCGCTCCGCGAGTGGCTCCAGCTCACGGCTGGCACGGCGCCGCCCCCGCCCCCGGTGCAAACCCAGGACCTCGTTGCGCCTGGCGGCGCGGCGCGGCGCTAACGCGTTGCCCCCCCCCGGTCGTCAAGCCTGGGTATGACGGGACGGCAAGTTTCGTTGCAACGCCAAAAACAATAACCCGTCATCGCAAGAAATAACCAACCATCATCGCGAGCCGCCGCTTGGCGGCGTGGCGATCCACGACGGAGAGCGCGGTGGTGGGGGCTGGATCGCCGCATCGCAAGCGCCCTCGCAACGACGATGTTGTTGCGGCGAGAAACTCAGCGTTTTAAGCCGCTGGCATCAGTTCAGCCGGGCGCGCAGCTCCGCCATTGCGGCGCGCACCTGCTCGGCGGCGTCGCCTTCGGGCGCCAGGGTCAGGAACCGCTCGAAGCAGCGCAATGCGGCGCCGACATGGTCCAGTTGCTCGTTCGCCGCCGCCGCTTCCAACCACAGCGATGCCGAGTCTGGAGCGATGCGGAGCATGTCCTGCACCGCGGCTAGCGCGCCCGCCAGGTCGCCGGCGTTCGCCCGTCGCTGCCGCAGATTGTTCTGCAACCGCAGCAACACCGCGCGGGCGCCCATCGGCTGCAACAGCCCGGGCCGCAGTTCCGCCTTCGCGCCCTCGACCTGCTTGACCAGCGCCCGCAACGCCCGCGCGCTCATCGGTTGGCCGCCGTCGAACACGTCCAGCACCAGCCAGCCCGCCTCGGCCGGCAGCGCCACCATGAAGTGGCCCGGGAAGTCGATGCCGAACATCTCCCACCCCGCGGCGCGGGCGCAGTGCAGCCACAGGATGCCGAGCGCCACCGGCAGGCCGCGCCGGCGCTCGATCACGCGGATCAGGTTGGCGTTGGCCGGGTCGTCGTAGCTGTCGCGGTCACCGCTGTACCGCCACCGGCCGGCGAGCAGCCCGGCCAACGCCCCGGCGCGGACCGAGGGGTCATCCCCCGGCCGCTCCGCCGCCATCGCAACGGCGTCGCGCGCCAACTCGGACAAATGCTCGCGGGCCGCCTGCCAGTCGGCATCCGGCGCGTCGATACGGGCGAGCTGCAGCGCCGCGTCGGCCAGGTCCAGCTCGGCGTCGGGCAGCTGCCCGATCGCGTCCAGCGCCAGCCGGGCCTGCCGCGCGCTGTCGCTCACTCCGCCGGCGTCTCCAAATGGGCGGCCGGCGCTGGCACGTAAAGCTGCGCGCCGCTGTTGCGGAATTCGTCGCTCTTCTCCTCCAGCCCGGCCAGGCGCTGGGCGTCGGCGCGAATGTCCTGGCTGATCTTCATCGAGCAGAACTTCGGCCCGCACATGGAGCAGAAATGCGCGACCTTGTGCGCCTCCTTCGGCAACGTCTCGTCGTGGAACTTGCGCGCGGTGTCCGGGTCCAGGCCGAGGTTGAACTGGTCCTGCCAGCGGAACTCGAACCGCGCGCGGCTGATCGCGTCGTCGCGCAACTGCGCCGCCGGGTGCCCCTTGGCCAGGTCCGCCGCGTGGGCCGCGATGCGGTAGGTGATGACGCCCGTCTTCACGTCGTCGCGGTTGGGCAGGCCGAGATGCTCCTTCGGCGTGACGTAGCAGAGCACGGAGGTGCCGAACCAGCCGATCATCGCCGCGCCGATCGCCGACGTGATATGGTCGTAGCCCGGCGCGATGTCGGTCGTGAGCGGGCCGAGCGTGTAAAACGGCGCCTCGCCGCAAGTCGCCAGCTGCTTCTCCATGTTGACCTTGATCTTGTGCATCGGGACGTGGCCCGGGCCCTCGATCATCACCTGGCAGCCCTTGTCCCAGGCGATCTTGGTCAGCTCCCCCAGCGTTTCCAGTTCCGCGAACTGCGCCGCGTCGTTGGCGTCCGCGATGCTGCCGGGGCGCAGGCCGTCGCCCAGCGAGAACGACACGTCGTACTTCCGCATGATGTCGCAGATGTCGCCGAAATGCTCGTACAGGAAACTCTCGCGGTGATGCGCCAGGCACCAGCGCGCCATGATGGAGCCGCCGCGGCTGACGATCCCCGTGGTGCGGCGCGCAGTCAGCGGCACGTAGGCCAGACGTACGCCGGCATGGATGGTGAAGTAGTCCACGCCCTGCTCCGCCTGCTCGATCAAGGTGTCGCGGAACACCTCCCAATCCAGCTTGTCGGCATCGCCGCCGACCTTCTCGAGCGCCTGGTAGATCGGCACCGTGCCGATCGGCACCGGGCTGTTGCGCATGATCCAGCCGCGGATGTTGTGGATGTTGCGCCCGGTGGACAGGTCCATGACGGTGTCGGCGCCCCAGCGGATCGCCCAAACCAGCTTCTCGACCTCGTCCGCGGCGGACGAGGTGACGGCGGAGTTGCCGATGTTGGCGTTGATCTTCACCAGGAAGTTGCGGCCCAGGATGGTGGGTTCCAGCTCCGGATGATTGATGTTGGCGGGGATGATTGCGCGGCCGCGGGCCACTTCGCTGCGGACGAACTCGGGGGTGATGAAGGCGGGGATGGCGGCGCCGAAATCCTCTCCCTCGGCCCGGCGCGCCTCCGCGCCCTCGGCCATTGCGGCGCGGCCGAGGTTCTCGCGGTGCGCGACGTAGACCATCTCCTCGGTGATGATCCCGGCGCGGGCGAACTCCATCTGCGTCACCAGGCCGCCTGGTTGGCCGGCGAGCAGGGTGGGGGTGGCCGGGCATTCCGGCACCAGGCGGTCGGTATGGCCGTTGTCCTCGGGCCGCACGGCGCGGGCGACTGGGGTGGCGAAACCACGGCGGGCCAGCCAGCTCTCGCGCACCCGCGGCAGGCCGGCCGTGAGGTCGATGCTGGCGGCGTCATCCGTGTAAGAGCCTGACGTGTCGTAGAGCCGCACCGGCGGCTCGGCCGCGCTAGGGTCTAGCGGCACTTCGCGGAACGGCACCGTAATGCCGGGATGTCCAGCGACGGCGCTGTACACCTTATGCGAGCCGACGATCGCGCCGGTGGTCACGGTGCTGGGTTTCTGCTGGTAGGTCATTGGCCGCTCCCCTTGTGCGGAATAGGGGGAGGGCGGTCTCGGACGCTTCGAGCTTGCCCCATCCCTACGCCGGCATGATCCGGATCAGGTAGAGGGTCTCCGTGCTGCTTGGGACCCGATATGGCGCCCGGCGAACGGTGTCTCAGCCCCATGCGGGGCTCCCCTTGGTGGGCAGACCCTCTGCTGCGACGGCCGGCTTGTCAACCGAACCGTCGCACCGCTTAGGCCAGCAAGTTAGCCGTGCGCCGTCTTGCGTGTGGCCTCGGCGGCATGTCCGTTGGACGACTTGCGGGACGGGGCGTTCGCCTCGGACATGATCGAGCGCATGTCGCGCAGGAACGCCGCGCCCTTGAGGGTGCGCTGCACCAGCACGCTGCGGCGGTCCGCCGGGTCGACCTTGCGCCGGGCCAGGTCCAACTCGCCGAGCCGGTCCAGGGCGCGCGTGATGGCGGGCTTGGACACGTTCAGCTCGGAGGCGAGGCCCCGGACCGTATGCGCGCCGTCCTGCAGGTAGCAGGTCAGGAACACGCCGAGCTGCCGGGCGGAAAGGTCCGGGCCGTCACGCCGAACGAGGGCGACGACCGTATCGCGAAGAACGCCGACGAGCTGGTCGGTCGATGCTGGGTTTGCCATGGTCATTAATCCTTTCGTCCCTACGCCAACGCCCGGCGGTATCGGGATCGTTTATGAATCGAACAGTCTCACACCGAGGTGATGGCCGGTAGATTTAAGATGGAACCTTCTTTGGCACTGGTAACCACCTTGATCGCAGCAGTTAAGCCGACTCAGACGTTACTCAAGTGAGCCAACCCTTGCCGTTAAGTGAACTATCTTTGAGATAGTTGCGTAGGCGGCGCGCATGGCCTGGGACTCACCCCCTTCCGGGTGCCCAAACGTTAGGGAATCGGACCAAGCATAGGTATCCAGATGCATCCAAGGAATCGTCTTCTTCACGAAACGTTGAAGGAATAACCCAGCGACGATGGCGCCGGCCATCGGTTTCGCGGCGACATTGTTGAGGTCCGCGACCCGGCTCGACAGCCACGGGTCGTAACCGGGCCACAGCGGCAACCGCCACACCGGGTCGTGGCAGGCCACCCCCGCATCCAGCATCGTCTGCGCCAGCCGGTCGTCGTTGCAGAACATTGCCGGCAGGTCGGGGCCGAGCGCCACCCGCGCCGCGCCGGTGAGCGTGGCCGCGTCGAACAGGACCGCCGGGTCCTCGTCGGATGCCTCCGCCAGCAAGTCGCACAGCACCAGGCGGCCTTCCGCGTCGGTGTTGCCCACCTCGACATGCAGGCCGCGGCGCGTCGCCAGAACGTCGCCGGGCCGCATGGCGGCGCCAGACACGCTGTTCTCCACGCAGCCCAGCCGCAACGCGAGGCGCACCGGCAGGTCCGCCGCCATGATCATCCGCGCCAGGCCGAGCATGATGGCGGCGCCGCCCATGTCCTTCTTCATGCGCAACATCCCGGCGGACGGCTTGAGATCCAGCCCGCCGGTGTCGAAACAAACGCCCTTGCCGCAGAGCGCGATCAGCGGCGCGTCCGGAGCCGCTTGGCTGCCCTGCCAGCGCACGGTCGCGACCACGGGCGGCCGGTCCGACCCGGCGCCGACTGCCGCGATAGCGGGGTACTCCCGCGCCAGCGCCTCGCCCGCGACCAGCGTGGCGGCCGCGCCGAATGCCTCCGCCACCGTAACGGCCGCGGCGGCCAACTCGGCCGGGCCAAGCCGGTCGGCGGGCGTGTTGATGAGGTCGCGCGCCAGCCAGGTGGCGCGTGCGGCCTGGGTCGCAGGCCCGGGTGCGGCGCAGAGTCGCGCGGACGGCCGGGCCGCCTTGTAGGTGGTGAACTGGTAGGCGCCGAGGCAGAAGCCCAGCACGGCGTCGTCTGCGGGGAAGTCGCCGGGCTCGATCCGCCACACCTCGCCGGGCAGGCCGAACGGCAATGCGCCGAACAGATGCGGGTCGCGGTTGTCGCCCAGGCCGAACACCGCGCCGGCAATGCCCGCGCCGCCTGGCAACAGGCAGATCTCGCCGGCCTTGGCGGCGAAACCACTGGCGGCGACGAAGCCTGCGGCTGGGGATGCCGCCAGGAACTCCGCCAACCCGTCGGGGCGCAGCGCGTGCACGGGTAAACTCGCCGCATCCAGCGGCGCCAGGCAATCCACGTCGCGATCGAACATCAAGGCGTTCTGGCGCCGCGCACTTTCGGTGGCAAGCCGTTGCGACATCATCGCTGTCCTTTGCCGGACACGATAGCGTTGGGTGGGGCTGCTTGCATTTGCTCCCGCCAGGCCCAACCATCCCCCTATGTCCGGCTTCCCATCGCGCGTGAAGGCCGTGCTCGGGCCGACGAACACGGGTAAGACCCACTTGGCCATGGAACGGCTGATGGCCCATTCGTCGGGCATCATCGGCTTCCCGCTTCGCCTGCTGGCGCGCGAGAACTACGACCGCATGGTGGCCCAGAAAGGCCCCAAGCACGTGGCGCTGATCACCGGCGAGGAGAAGATCGTGCCGGCCGACGCGCGCTGGTTCGCCTGCACCGTAGAGGCGATGCCGCTGGACCGCGCGGCCGAGTTCGTGGCGGTGGACGAGATCCAGCTCTGCGCCGACGCCGACCGCGGACACATCTTCACCGACCGCCTGCTGCACGCCCGCGGCCTGGTGGAGACCATGTTCCTGGGCGCCGAAACCATTCGCCCGCTGCTGCAGCGCCTGGTGCCGCAGGCCGAGATCGAGACCCGGCCGCGCCTGTCGCAGCTGCGTTTCGCCGGGCCGGAGAAGCTGGTGCGCCTGCCGCCGCGCACCGCCGTCGTCGCGTTCTCGGCGCAGGAGGTCTACGCCATCGCCGAGCTGATCCGGCGGCGGCGCGGCGGCTGCGCCGTGGTGATGGGACGCCTGTCGCCCCGCACCCGCAACGCCCAGGTGGCCCTCTATCAGGACAAGGAAGTGGACTTCCTGGTCGCAACCGACGCTATCGGCATGGGCCTGAACATGGACGTCGACCACGTGGCGTTCGCCCGGCTGGGCAAGTTCGACGGCCACCGGCCGCGCCGCCTGGCCGCCTCGGAGGTGGCGCAGATCGCCGGCCGTGCCGGGCGCGGCATGCGGGACGGCACGTTCGGCACCACCGCCGGCTGCGCGCCGATCGACGAGGAATTGGCGGACGCGGTGGAGAACCACCGCTTCGAGCCGCTGGAGCAACTCGCCTGGCGCAATAGCGCGCTGGATTTCACCAGCCTGGACGCCTTGCTGGACAGCCTGCAGGCGCCGCCGCCGCGCCCAGGGCTGATGCGCGGCCGCGACGCCTCGGACCTCGAGACGGCGCTGATCCTGTCGCGGGAGGAGGACGTGCGGCGCCTGGCGAAGGGCCGGCGCACCGTGCGGGCGCTGTGGGACGCCTGTCAGATCCCGGATTTCCGCAAGCTGGCCGACGACAGCCATGCCCGCTTCTGCGCCCGCGTGTTCGGCCACCTGGCCCGGCAGGACCACCTGCCCGCCGACTGGCTGGACGGCCAGATCGCCGCGCTGGACCGCACCGAGGGCGACATCGACACCCTGATGCAGCGCCTGTCCGGCGTGCGCGTGTGGTCCTACATCGCCGCCCGCCCTGGCTGGGTGCGCGACGCCGCAGGAATGGCGGAGCGCGCCCGCGCCGTGGAGGACAAGCTCAGCGATTCCCTGCACGAGAAGCTGACCGCCCGCTTCGTCGACCGCCGTTCCACCCTGCTGATCCGGCGCCTGGAGGATCGCGAGGGCGCCGCCCTGCTGTCGGCCGTGACGGCGCAGGGCGAGGTGGTGGTGGAGGGCCATTCGGTCGGCCACGTCGAGGCGTTCGCCTTCATCCCCGACCCGGCCGCCGTGGGGGAGGAGAAACGCCTGGTGCTGCGCGCCGCCCGCCGCGCCATGCGGCAGGAGATGCCGCGCCGGGTGGAGGCGCTTGCCGCCGCCGCCGACGAGGCGTTCGGCATCGCGCCCGATGGCCGCATCACCTGGTCAGGCGGCCCCGTCGCGCGGTTGCGGCCTGGCGCCAGCCTGCTGCGCCCAGCGGTGGAGGTCGCCGACAGCGAGTTCCTGGACGGGACGCAGCGCGAGCGGGTCCGCGCCCGGCTGGCCGCCGCCGTCGCCGCAACCGTCGAGGCGCAGCTGGCGCCCGTCCTGCGGCTGGCGGACAACGCCGACGCCGCGCTGCGCGGCCCCCTGCACCGGCTGGGCGAGGCCGGCGGCGTGGCGCCCGCGCTGGTCCTGCCGTCGCAGGACCGCGCCCGGTTGAAGGCGCTGGGCGTGCGGGCCGGGCGGTTCGGCCTGTTCAGCCCCGCCGCGCTGCGGCCCCGGGCGATGGCGCTGCGGGCGATGCTGTGGGGGGTCGCCAATCGTGCGGCGCCTCCCGCTCTGCCGCCGCCCGGCGCGGTGTCGCTGCCGCACCCGGACTGGCCGCCGGGCTTCGCCGCCGCCATGGGCTGGATCGACGCCGGCCCGGTGCTGCTGCGGCTGGACGTGGCCGAGCGTATCGCGGCGGAACTGGCCTACGCCACGCGCCGCGGGCCGGCCGCGCTGCCGCCCTCGCTCGCGTCGCGGTTGTCGCTGCGGGCGGAACTGCTGCCCGCGGTGCTGCGTGCGCTGGGCGCTCGCCTGGTGCCCGCGGGCGTATTGGCGCCGGAGGAGATGGGGCCGCCCGCGCCGTCGATGCTGGCGGCTGGCGCAGGGCGGGAGACGCGCCGCACGCCCCGCGTTTCCACCGCCCCGGCGCGCCTGGACGGGCCGTTCGCGGCGCTTGCTTCGCTGCACCGTCGGCCGTGACGGCGGGCGAGGAAGACCGGGTCTGGCAGCGCCTCGACAAGTGGCTGTGGTGCGCCCGCTTCATGAAGCTGCGCGCCGGCTGCGCCCGCTGGGTCGAGGCCGGCGGCGTGCGAATCAACCGGCAGCCCACCGACAAGCCGCATTTCAAGCTGCGCCCCGGCGACGTGCTGACCCTGGCGCACGGCGCGCAGGTGCGCGTGGTGCGCGTGGTCTGTCTGGCTGCACGGCGGGGCCCGCCGGCGGAGGCGCGGACGTTGTTCGAGGAGTTGGCGGAACCCGACCTCACGCAAGGCCCCGCGGCTTGCACGGGGGGTGAAACGGCGGCATACCGCCCCACTTGAGCGGCGGCCCAGGCGTGTTGGCCGTGATCGTAGGAGCTGACGAAGATGACCTACGTGGTCACCGAGAACTGCATCAAATGCAAATACATGGATTGCGTCGAGGTGTGCCCGGTCGACTGCTTCTATGTCGGCGAGAACATGCTCATGATCCATCCGGACGAGTGCATCGACTGCGGCGTGTGCGAGCCGGAGTGCCCCGCCGAGGCGATCGTGCCCGATAGCGACGACCGCGCCGCCGCCTGGGCCGAGCGCAACCGCATCTACGCCGCCGAATGGCCGAACATCACCCGCAAAGGCACGCCGCCGGCCGATGCGGACGACTGGAAGGACAAGCCGGACAAAGCCGCGCTGTTCTCCGCGAGCCCCGGCACGGCCTGACCCCGCAGCCGCGTGCCGCCCCGCTACCGTGCCTCCCTCTCCGTCATGGCCGGACTTGATCCGGCCACCGACGGGGCGCGACCAATGACGTGGCGCGCGTTCGGAACGCATTTTCGATACGCCGGCGCTGCTGGCGCGCTGTGGGTGCCCGGGTCAAGCCCGGGCATGACAACGAGGGGGTGGGCGACGGCGCCTAACTGGTCACGCGGTTCGACAGCCCAGCCGACCGGCGGACGAAGTCCAGCGGTCCGCTGAAGTCGAAGCTGTTGTAGACCGCGTTCAGGTGATTGAAGTGCGGCGCCTGCGCGAATTGCGCGAAGGCGAGCCGATGCCCAGCGTAATCCGAGTTCAGCAGATCCCGCGCGAACGCCAAAATCTTGCGGCGGTCATCCGACTGCCAGCTGGCGTTCAACGTGTAGAATTTGCGCAGCCACTCGCCCGATTCCGCACCCTCGAACGAAGCGACGTTGGGCGTCACGCAGATCTGCCCGCCGCATAGCTCCCGCGCCACGTGCATCATCGCCGGCAGTTGGGAGCAGGCGAACACCCGGCCGGCGTACAGCATCGATTGCTGTGGCATCAGCAGGCCCGCCGGGCTGCGCTGCGCCATCGCCAGCGACGCGGTCAGGTGCGCGTTGATGCCCTCGCGGTAGCACACCAGGTCGGCCAGCTTCTCCCGCACGCCCTGCAGCTTCTCCAATCCGGTCTGCTTGGCGTTCCACATCGCGGCCCCGATCATCATGTCGGCGGTGTAGAGCAGCCGCAGCACGTAGGGGAACGCGCTGTAGCGGTGCAGCGTGCCGCGGATGAACTGCGCGGCGCGGGTGTGGCGGTAGAAGAACACGTCCTCCCACGGGATCAGCACGTCGTCGAAGACGACCAGCGCCTCCACCTCGTCGAAGCGGTTGGCGAGCGGGTAGTCCTCGGCCCGGCCGCGCCCGGCGAACCCGCCGCGGCAGATGTGCTTCACGCCTGGCGCGCCCATCTTGACGATGCAGCCGACCGCGTAGTCGCTCATCGCGTCGTTCACCCAGGCGCCGTAGGTCGGCTTGAGGAACGCCTGGTCGGCATAGGCGGCGGCGGTCTCGTACTTCGCGCCGCGGATGATGATGCCCGCATCGGTTTCCCGCGTGACGTGGACCATCAAGTCCGGGTCCTGGTCCTGCGGCGCCACCGAGCGGTCGCCCTTCGGGTCGGTGTTGGCGCTGACGTGGAACACGTCCGTGTCGCGCACCAGGGCGATGTGGCGGTCGATGTTGTCGGCGAACCGCGGGTCGATCTCGGCCAGCACGTCGCGGCCGTCCTGCAGCGACCACATCTCCCCCACCGTCTCGTCGCCGACGCGGGTGACCACGCCGCCAATGTCCTGCATCACCGCATCCACCGCGGCGACCTTGTCGGCCCAGTGCGCCGCCTCGGTCGGGGGGCGGCTGAAGGTGGAGTTGACCTCGTTGCCGTGCGCGTAGGTGAGCGTGGCGGCATGCGCCGGTTCGCGCGCCATGTCGTACATGCGCGCCTTCACGTCGATGATGGGCTTGAGCGCCGGGTGCGTGGTGACGTCGCGCACGAGCTCGCCATCGACCCAGACCTGCCGTCCGTCCCGCAGCCCCTCGCGGTAGGCATCCCCCGTGCGGATCATCGCGAACCCCTCTGCATGCGGCATGGTGCAATGCGGCGATGATTGTTGGCAACGTGCCCTGCGAACCTTTAAGGCTGGCAAGCGGCGGCGGCAGGGCCTAATTGCCGTGGATGAACCCCCTTGTCCGAGACACCGGCAGCCCCCCGATCCCCGCCGTCCAGGCCTGGATGCGCGCCTATGACGGGCGGCGCGGCCCATTGATCGATCTGTGCCAGGCGGTGCCGGGCTATCCGCCACCCCCGTCTCTGCTGGCCCGGCTGGCCGACGAGGCGGGCAATCCGGCCAACGCCCGCTACGGCTTCATCCCCGGCGACGCCGCGCTGCGGGAAGCCTACGCGGCCGAGACCGGGGTCGCGGCGGGCCAGGTGCTGATCACCGCCGGGTGCAACCAGGCGTTCTTCACCGCGATGCTGACGCTAGTCCCGCGCGGCGCGGCGGTGCTGCTGCCGACGCCCTGGTATTACAATCACAAGATGACCTGCGACATGCTCGGCCTGGAGGCGCGTCCGCTGCCGACCGACGCCGGCACCGGCTTCATCCCCGACCCGGATAAGGCCGCCGCGCTGATGCAAGGCGTGGCCGCGGTCGTGCTGGTGACGCCGAACAACCCGACCGGCGCCGTCTACCCGGCCGAAACCATCGAGCGGTTCGCGGCGCTGTGCCGGCGCAGCGGCGCCACCCTGTTGCTGGACGAGACCTACCGCGACTTCCTGCCCGAGCCGCCTGCGTCGCCGCCGGACGACGTGGTGCGGCTGTATTCGTTCTCGAAGGCATACGCCGTCCCCGGCGCCCGCATCGGCGCGCTGACCCTGCCCGAAACCGCGGTCCCCGAGGCGATGAAGGTGCTGGACTGCATGACCATCTGCCCGCAACGTCCGGCGCAGGCGGCGCTAGCCTGGGCGATCGACGCGACGCGGGACTGGCGCGACGGCAACCGCACCGAGATGGCGAACCGCGCCGCCGCCACCCGGGATGGGCTGAGCAAGCTGGACGGCTGGCGCATCGACGCGCTGGGCGCCTATTTCGCCTACCTGCGGCACCCCTTCCGGGGCGTCTCCGCCTGGACTGTCACGGAGCGCCTGGCGCTCGAGCACGGCATCGGGCTGCTGCCGGCGCCGGCCTTCGCCGGGTCCGACGACCATCTGCGCGTGTCGTTCGCCAATATCGACTGCGCCGGGATCGCCCGCCTGGCGGAGCGGCTGGCCGGCGCCGGGCGGCCCGCGCTGGCTGCATGAGGGTCCTCGCGGTCGGGGCGCGGGTCTACCTCGGCGACATCCACCTGAGCCTGCTGCGGGAAGGCCACGAGGTGCGCGTCCACGCCACCGACCCGGCGCCGCTGCGCGCGTTCGGCGGCATCATCGACACCGTGCCGGACTGGCGCGCCGAGCTGGGCTGGGTCGGGCGCGACGGCATCGTGCTGTTCGAGGGGCTGGGCCACGGCGCCGAGCAGGACCGGCTGCGCGCCGACGGCTACCGCGTGGTGGGCGGCAGCGCGTTCGGCGACCGGCTGGAGCAGGACCGCGCGTTCGGCCAGTTCGTGCTGGCCGGACTAGGCCTGCCAACGGCGTGGAGCCAGGCGTTCGACAGCCCGTCCGCCGCTGCCGAGTGGCTTGCCCGCAACCCGGGCGCCTACGTGCTGAAACACGACAACGGCCTGTGCGCCACCTTCGTCGGCGAACATCCGGAGGGCGCCGACGTCGCCTTCATGCTCCGCCACGCCCCCGAAGGCCGTGTGCAGTTGATGGAGCGGCTGCACGGCGTGGAGGTCGGCATCGGCGGCTACTTCGACGGCGCCCGCTTCCTGCACCCGGCCTGCATCGACTTCGAGCACAAGCGCTTTTTCCCCGGCGACCGTGGGGAGATGACCGGCGAGATGGGCACGCTCGCCTCCTACGAGGGCGCGGAGAGGCTGCATGCGGCCACGCTGGAGCGGCTGGCGCCTGCGCTGGCCCAGGCCGGGCACGTCGGCTACGTGAACCTCAACCTGATCGTGGACGAGCGCGGCCCGTTCCCGCTGGAGCTGACCTGCCGCTTCGGCAACCCCGGCTTCGCCATCCTGGCCGCCATGCAGGTGGATGGCTGGGGGGACCTGCTGTCCCGCATGGTCAGCGGGGCCGGCAAGGGGTTCCGCGCGCAACCGGGCTGGGCGGTGGCCATCGTGCTGACCGTGCCGCCGTTCCCCGCCACGCTGGACGCCGCGCCGGACGAGGACCCGCCGCTGTTCTTCCGCCGCGAGCCGGACGCGGAGCACCACCACTTCGTCGACATGCGCCGGGAGGCCGGGCAGCTGCGGGTCCATCGGCGGTCCGGTCACGCGATGATCGTCACGGGGACGGGGGCGACCGTCGCCGACGCGCAGGCGGCCGCCCGCGCGCGCGCCGCCAACGTGATCGCGCCGGACCTGCGCTGGCGCGACGACATCGGCGCCAGGTTCGTCGCCGGCGAGGGCGCCACGCTGCGCCGGCTGGGCTGGCTGTGAGCGAGGCGATCGCTCAGTGTCTGGCCGGCGAGATCTCCCCCCAGGTGGCGCTGAGCCGCATGTTGCTGGGCGGCATGGATTCGAGCGCGATCGCCGCCGCCGTGGCGCAGGGGCGGACCGATGCGCCGGAATGGCGAATGTTGGACGCGCTGCTGACCGGACGCGGCCCCGAGCTGGACCAGCTTGCCGCGCAGATTGCCCGCACCGGCAGCGACCACACCGCGATGGGCGGCCTGCCCGGGATCGCCGCGTTCTTCGACAGCGCCGTGGCGCAGTCGCCGGAGGCCGGGGTTGCGCTCTACTCGCTCGGCGACCCGGCGATCCTGGCGCAGGCGACCGGCGAGATCGTGGACTGGCTGGATGCCGAGGGGCTGCTGCCGCCGGGCGCCGCGGTGCTGGATGTCGGCTGCGGCATTGGCCGCGTGTCGGCCTCCCTGGCGCCGCGTTGCCGTTTGGTGCTTGGCATCGACGTGTCCGCCGGCATGGTGGCGGAGGCGCGACGCCGCCACGGCGCCATCCCCGGCCTGCGCTTCGCCGAGACCGACGGGCGCCGCCTGCCCGATGACTCGTTCGACCTGGTCCTGCTGGTGGACAGCATGCCATACGTCCACCAGGCCGGCCTTGCCGATGCGATCGTGGCCGATGTGGCTGGATCGCTGCGGCCAGGCGGCGCGCTGGTTGTGCTGAACCTCAGCTACGGCCGCGACCCGGCCGTCGACGGCGCCGACGCCGCGCGCTGGGCGGCTGCGCACGGGTGGTCGCTGGCGATGGCGCGGCCGTTCCGCCTCTGGGACGCGGCGAGCTTCGTGTTCCGCTCACATTCATGATTTGTCGCTGGTGCATTGCGCGCATGGCAGCCGTCCGGCTCGCGATCTGCTGCGGCGTGCTATATGACGCGGCGAGAACACTACAGGACTGACGGATGCCAGCATTCAAGAACATGACGACCGCCGACCGGCTGACCGAGGCAGCGAAAGCCAAGGCCGCCATGCTAGAGAAGTTCCGCTCCCGCCCGGCGGCGGACGACCCCGCCGTGCTCGAACGCCAGGCCGCGCAGAAGGCGATCGTCGACGCCCGCGAGGCGCGCGCCGCCGAACGCCGCGCCGCGCAAGCCGCCGAGGCGGCCCGCCAAGCGGCCGAGAAGGCCCGGCTGCTCGCCGAGCAGCAGGCCCGCGAGGAGCAGGAGAAGGCCTACCTGGCTCGCAAGGCCGAAGACGCGGCGGCTGCACAGGCCGACTACAAGGCCCGCGCCCTGGCGCTGGCCGCCGAGCAGAAGGCTGCGCGCGACGCCCGGTATGCCCGCCGCAAGGCGCGCTGAAGCGGTTCGCCGAGCTATCCAGGGCCGTGAGGCGCGCCGCCGAGCCTTAGCGGTCCTGGTCGCCGCCTCCACTGTTTCTGGCTGCGGCGCCAGTTCCGGCATCGTGCCGCTCGGGCCCAACACCTACTCCCTGTACGAGATGCGCGCGGAGTCGATCGGCGGCGGCGCTCGAGCGCACGAGGTCGTCCTGGCCGAGGCGGAGGGCTTCTGCCAACAGCAAGGCCGGGCCTTCGCGTTGCTCAATCTGCAGCCCGGCGGCGATCCGCGCGGTTACTACTGGCCGACCGCGTTCAACGCGATCTTCCAGTGCGTCCCGCCATCCGCGGGCGAAACTGGCGTGCGAATGCGGAGCCCGGGACAGTAGGAAGCCTTCGTGCGTCAACGCATCAGAACCGGGCCACCAGAACAAGCCCCACGATCATCAGCGACGCTCCGGCAATCCGCAGGAGGCTGGCGCTGTGCTGCTGGAAGCCGACCAGGCCGAAATGGTCCACCGCGATCGAGGCGACGATGCCCGCCGTGATGGTCAAGGCGGTGAACAGCCCGGCGCCCATCCCCTCGGCGAAGAACAACGTGCTGACCACGTAGACGGCGCCGCACACCCCGCCAGTCCACGCCCACCATGGCGCCGCGGCGAGCCGTCCGGGCTCGGGCATCCGCGCGCCGGTTGCGATCAGCCCCACGACCAACGCCGCCACCGTGACCAGGCTGACCAACACGCCGACCAGCCAAGGTCGGCCGAGTGAGCGCGCCAAGGCGGCATTGCTGCCGGACTGCACCGCGTTCAACGCGCCTGCGATTGCGACAAAGATGTATGCGATGACGGTCATGCGGCACGGTAGCAGGCCGCGTCGGCGGGCTCGAACTCAAAGGCGCGCCCGGAGGTAAACCGTCCGCTAACGCCTCAGGGCTACGATGCCGACCATGGCTCGATCCCGGATATTGCGAATCCAAACCGTCTTGCTGCTCGGCATCGGAACAGTCGGCTTGCTCGCCACTGCCGACGCCAGTTGGCGCGCGATGGATGCGGCCAGTGATCGGGTTCAAACGCAAAATTCGCTGCGCGCCCTGGAGGGGCTCAAGCTCGCGTTGACCTTGAGCGAGCGCATCTCGGCCGAGCGCAGCAGGATCGGCAGGCTGTTCAGCAGTACAGACGCGGCGACCAGCCAAGGCCTCGCGCCGTTCGAGCAGGCCCGGCAGGCCGCCGACAAGTCGATCGCAGCCGTGCTCCCGCTCGATTCCACCGTTCAGCCGCACTTGGAAGCGGCTTGGCATCTGTTGCGTCAGGCGAGCGCGAACGCCATCGCGGCGGCGAAACTGCCAGCCGCCTTGCGCACGATGTCGGCTGATCGAGCCTACGTGCTGCAGGCAGCCGCCACCCAGCACGCGGTGGAGGAGCTTGCCGACCGCATGGAACGTGACGCCGCGCTGGCATCGCCGGCCGCGGCTCATCTCACCGGTCTCACGCGGTTGTCGCAGCTGCTGCGGGAAACGGCCGGGTTGCGTTCGGCGCTGTTGTCGCCAGCCCTGGTCGCCAACGACCTTCCGGCCGACCAATTCCGCGCCCTGGACGAGTTGAGCGGCCGGGTTGCCCTGGCGTGGGAGAGAATCGAGATCGGCATCACGGAAGTCGCCAATTCCACCAAGGTCGTGGACGCGGGCAAAACGATGGCCGCCACGATCATGGGCGAAGGCGACCGGCGATACCGCGCGCTGATCACCGACCTCGGCAGCCACCGGACGCCGGGCATGACAGCCGCCGAGTTCCGCGCCTGGACCTCGCCGATGCTCGCCAACGCGTTGCTGCTGAGGGACGCTGCATTCGCAGACCTGGAGGTGCTGTTCGCCGCGGAGCAGCGTCGCACGCTTGAGCAATTGGCCATCGCCATGGCCTTGGCCGCCTTGGCGCTCGGGGTGACGGTGGGCATCGCGTGGCAGGTGCTGCGACGGGTTGCGCGACCGCTCTCGAAGCTGACGCGCGCGGTGTCGAACATCGCGGAAGGCGACCTGGAGACCGACGTGCCAGGCGCAAGCCGGCGTGACGAGTTGGGCGATATGGCCGCGGCCATCCTGGTGCTGCGGGACCGCTCCGCAGAGGCCAAGCGTCTTCGAAGCCGCGCGGCCGAGGACGACCATCGCAAGCTCGAGGCGGCCCGCATCCTGACTGGCGCTGCGTTGCGGTTCGAGCAGGCGAGCGTCGCGCAACTCGTTCAGGTGCATGGCGGTGAACTGACGCTGAAGCAGGCGGTTGTCAGGCTCGACCTGTGCAGTCGCCGCACCACGACCGAGACGGAGGGCGCGGTCGAGGGGGTGGCCGGGGCCACGGCGAACGTGGAGGCGGTGGCGCTGGCGGTGAACCGGGTGGCAGCCACCATCGGGGGCGTTGCGAGCCGCATGGCGGACGCCGCGTCCGCAGCGAGCGGCGCCGCGACGGAGGCGCACGCCGCCTTGGGCCACATCGCCGAACTGACGGAGATGGCGGATCGCATCGGCGCCGTGGTGGGCGCGATCGCCGACATCGCGGCGCGCACCAACCTGCTGGCGCTGAACGCCACCATCGAGGCGGCGCGGGCCGGCGCCGCGGGCCGGGGCTTCGCCGTTGTCGCGTCCGAGGTCAAGAGCCTGGCGGGGCAGACCGCGCGCGCGACCACGGAGGTGGCCGCGCACGTTGCCGCCATCCAACTCGCCACCACGCGTGCGACCGGTGGCATCAGGGTGTTGTCGACGCAGGTCGGCGCCGTATCGTGCGCGGCGACGGAGGTCGCGGTCGCGGTGGAGCAGCAACGCGTCGCGACGGGCGAGATCGCGCTTGCCGCGCAGACCGCGTTCAGCGGCACGGAGAAAGCGGCAGCCAAGGTCGCCGAGGCCGCGGATTGCACCCGCGAGGCGAGCGAGGTCGCATCCGCCTTGCCAGGATTGGCCGAGGGCATCGCCGACGCCACCGGAGCGCTTCGGTCCGAAATAGGCCGCTTTCTGACCGTGGTGCGGAAGGCGGCGTAACGCTGCGCCCGCAACGGATCCAAAGGCTTGCCCGCCGCCGGACTCGAACCGGCACATCCTCACGGACATCGGATTTTAAGTCCGCTGCGTCTACCATTCCGCCAGGCGGGCGTGTCGTGCGCGAAGCCTATCTGGCCGCAACCCGCTTGGCGATATCCAGCGCGCGGCGAATGAGCGTGTCGCTCGCCTCGGGGGTGCGGAACGCGCTGTGCGCCGTCAGGGTCACCCGGTCAAGCTCAGTAAAAGCGTGGCCCGGCGGCAGCGGCTCGTGGTCGAACACGTCCAGGCCGGCATGCGCGATGCGGCCGGCGCGCAATGCGTCGATCAACGCCGCCTCATCCACCAGCGCCCCGCGGGCGGTGTTCACCAGGATGGTGGAGGGGCGCAAACGGCTCAGCCGCTCCACCCCCAGGAAGCCGCGCGTCTCGTCGGTCAGCAGCAGGTGCAGCGACAGCACGTCGCTCTCGGCCAGCAACTGATCGAGCGGCACGAACTCGACGCCGGGCGCCTCGCGCGGGGTGCGGTTCCAGGCGGTCACCCGCATGCCGGCGCCGCCCATGATGCGCGCCACCTCGCCCGCGATGCCGCCGAAGCCGAGCAGGCCCAGCGTCTTGCCGTGCAGTTGGGCGCCCTCGGTGCGCAGCCAGTTGCCCTCGCGCATGCCGCGGTCCATTGCCGCAACGCCGCGCGCGGCGGCCCAGATCAGCGCCACCGTATGCTCCGCCACCGCGATGTCGCCGTAGCCCTTGATGACGTGCACGGTGATGCCCAACGCGGCCAGCGCCTCCGGGTCCATGTAGGAACGCGCGCCGGTGCCGAGGAAGATCACGTGCTTGAGCGACGGGCACTGCGCGAGCGCCTCCGCCGGCAAGTGGGTGTGGTCGTCCAGTATGAACTCGTAGCCCTCGAGTAGGCTGGGCAACGTTTCGGCCGGAACGACGTCTTCCTGGCTGACGTCGATCGGCGGGTCGCCGGGCTGCACCATGCGGTCGAACACGTCGGCTAGCGCGTCGCTCGCGTCCAGGAACAGACCCTTCATGCAGCACCCCTCGGTTGGTGGGTGATCCTGCGTGTCTGGGCCGGGTCAGGCAAGCGTCAGCCGCAGGCGGCGGTCTCGGCAGTTGTCTCAGGCGCGGGCGAGGCGGCGGGGCGCGAGGTCGGCCGCGGCGAGCTGCCGAACGGCGGGCTGTCGTGCGAGGGCACCACGCGGCGCAGATCGCCGGGTGTAAGCGTGATGGTTTGCAGGTTCTTGGTGTCCGGCAGCTCCATCTTCAGTTTCGCCGCCGCGTCGATCAGCACGCGGAAACGGTCGAACGCGCCGCGCCGGGTCACCGACGTGAGCGGCAGCGTCGTGCCGGAGACGGCGCCGAGCGCCTCCTCCGACACGACGCATCGCACGCGCCGGTTTGCGAGGCGAACCTCGAAGCTCACCTCGTCGGTCGGGGCGCTTGGCGTGTGCGATGGCTTGGACATGCTCGAAACTCCCCGCCTGTAAACCTACTCCGCGTCGCCGCTCGCCGACTTCTCCGGCCGCTCCGAGACCATCGCCTCGGTGGTGATCAGCAGCCCGGCGATCGACACCGCATTCTGCAGCGCGACGCGGACGACCTTGGTCGGGTCGATGATCCCCTCGGCGACCATGTCCTTGTATTGGCCGGTCTGCGCGTCGTAGCCGAATGCGTAAGTGGTGTTCTCGAGCACCTTGCTGGCGATCACCGCGCCGTCCTCACCGGCGTTCTCGGCGATCTGCCGCAGCGGAGCCTGCACCGCCTTGCGAACGATCTCGATGCCGAACTTCTGCTCGGCGTTCAGCGGGTTGAGCTGCGCCAGGATAAGGCTGGCCCGCGCCAAAGCGACGCCGCCGCCGGGCACGATGCCTTCCTCGACCGCCGCGCGGGTTGCGTGCAGCGCGTCGTCGACGCGGTCCTTGCGCTCCTTCACCTCGACCTCGCTGCTGCCGCCGACGCGTATCACCGCGACGCCGCCCGCGAGCTTGGCCAGGCGCTCCTGCAGCTTCTCGCGATCGTAGTCGGACGTGGTCTCCTCCGCCTGCACGCGCAGCTGGGCGCAACGGGCCTTGATCGCCTCGGAGTCGCCGGCGCCTTCGACCACCATCGTGGTCTCCTTCTCGATGACGACGCGCTTGGCCGTGCCGAGCATCTCGAGCGTCACGTTCTCCAGCTTGATGCCGACGTCTTCGCTGATCGCCTGGCCGCCGGTCAGGATGGCCAAATCCTCCAGCATCGCCTTGCGACGGTCGCCGAAGCCGGGCGCCTTGACGGCCGCGACCTTCAGGCCGCCGCGCAGCTTGTTCACCACCAGGGTGGCCAGCGCCTCGCCCTCGATGTCCTCGGCGATGATCAGCAGCGGGCGGCCAGACTGCGCCACGGCTTCCAACAGCGGCAGCAGCGCCTGCAGACCGGACAGCTTCTTCTCGTGGATCAGGATGTAAGGGTCAGCCAGCTCGGCCAGCATCTTCTCGGCGTTGGTGATGAAGTAGGGGGACAGGTAGCCGCGGTCGAACTGCATGCCCTCGACCACCTCGAGCTCCGTCTCCATGCCCTTGGCTTCCTCGACGGTGATGACGCCCTCGTTGCCGACGCGCTGCATGGCCTGGGCGATCAGCCGGCCGATGTCGCTCTCGCCGTTGGCGCTGACGGTGCCGACCTGCGCGGTTTCCGCCTCGGTGGTGATGGTCTTGGACTGGCGCTTCAGCTCCTCCACGAGGGCTGCGACGGCCTTGTCCATGCCGCGCTTCAACTCCATCGGGGCGATCCCGGCGGCCACCGCTTTGCCGCCCTCGCGCACCATGCTCTGCGCCAGCACGATTGCGGTGGTGGTGCCGTCGCCAGCTTGGTCGTTGGTCTTGGAGGCGACCTCGCGCAGCAACTGGGCGCCCATGTTCTGCGACTTGTCGGAAAGCTCGATCTCCTTGGCGACTGTCACGCCGTCCTTGGTGATGCGCGGCGCGCCGTAGCTCTTGTCGATGAGCACGTTGCGGCCCTTGGGGCCCAGCGTCACCTTCACCGCGTCGGCGAGCATGTTAACGCCCTGCAGCATCCGCCCGCGGGCATCCGCGCCGAACCGTACGTCTTTGGCTGCCATGTTCACTGTCTTTCGAGTTAGGATGAAGGCAAGCGCGTGCGCTCGGCAGAAAAAAGCCGGACACGGACCTCCAATTATTTTGACGCCTCACTGCAACCTATTTGGACCTTTTCCCAAAGGTATACAAGCCGCGGCCGACTGGATTGGCGGCGGCCGCCGTTATTACGGTCGCCGCCACGCCTGCACTCTGCGCGGCGCGATGGTTTCGCGGCCATTCCCAGCTCGAGCCCGTCGCAGGGCCTTGGCGCTCGTCATGCAAACTTAACGATCGCGACGCGGGCGCGCCGCCTATGTGCAGCGCGTGATCATATTGCCAGCAGCGAACATGGGCCTCGCAGCATGAATGGGCCGGAATGACGGCGACCGCCGAAACTGACCGGCCCGCCCACCGATACCGGTCGGTGTTCATCTCCGACTTCCATCTCGGCGCCAAGAATTGCCGAAGCGACTTCCTGGCGGACTTCCTGCGACAGACCAGCAGCGAGCACCTCTACCTCGTCGGCGACATCGTCGACGGCTGGCGGCTGCGGAAATCCTGGTACTGGGACGCCAACCACGACGAGGTCATCCGCCTGATCCTGGAGAAGGCGCGCTCGGGGACCGAAGTCACCTACATACCGGGCAACCACGACGAGATGTTCCGCGCCTGGCTGCCGATGGGGCTCGAGGTTGCCGGGGTGAAGCTGCGGCTGGACGCGCAGCACACGACCGCGGACGGCCGCCGCCTGCTGGTGATGCACGGCGACGAGTTCGACAGCGTGCTGCGCTACGCCAAGGCGCTCGCGCTGCTGGGCGACCAGGCGTATACCACGGCGCTGGCGCTGAACCGTTGGTTCAACGCGATCCGCCGTCGCCTCGGCCATCCGTACTGGTCGTTGTCGGCTTGGCTGAAACGTCAGGTCAAGGGAGCGGTCAAGGCAATCGATCGTTTCGAACTGGCGATGGCCGGCGAGGCCCGGCGGCGCGGCTACGACGGCGTGGTGTGCGGGCATATCCACCACGCGGAGATGCGGGAGGTTGCTGGCGTGCTCTACATCAACGACGGCGACTGGGTCGAAAGCTGCACCGCGCTCGTCGAGCATCTCGATGGCCGGCTCGAACTGATCGATTGGGCGGCGACGAACCGGCTGTCGTTCGCCGCTCCGCGCCGCTCCGCTCGCCCGGCGGTTCCCGAGCCTGCCTGATTCGATCCTCCTCGACGCTTCCGATATCGACGCTCAAGGCGGGGTCTCGCTGGCCGGCCTGCAGCGCGTCCTGATCATTTCGGACGCTTGGGAGCCGCAGGTGAACGGCGTCGTCCGCACCCTGGCGACCTTGCTGCGGGAGCTGACGGACATGGGTTGCACCACGTCGGTGATCGGCCCGGACCGGTTCCGCACCCTGCCATGCCCGACCTACCCCGACATCCGGCTGTCGCTGTTGCCCGGCCGGCGGCTGGCCCGCCTGATCGACGATTTCGCCCCGGACGCGTTGCACATCTCCACCGAGGGACCGCTGGGCATGGCCGCCCGCGCCCTGGCCATTAAGCGCGGCTGGCGGTTCACCACGGCATTCCACACGCGGTTCGCGGAGTACCTGCACGCGCGCACGCGCATACCGACCAGCTTGAGCTACGCCTGGCTGCGGCGTTTCCATGCACCCGGGTCGGCCACCATGGTCGCGACCGCTACCCTGCGGGCGGAGCTGACGGCGCGCGGTTTCACCAACGTGAAGGCTTGGTCGCGCGGCGTGGACCTCGCGCAGTTCCAGCCGGAGCCGCGGGAGGACTGGGGCCTGCCGCGTCCGGTGTTCGCCTATATCGGCCGGGTCGCGGTGGAGAAAAACATTGGCGCCTTCCTGGCGCTGGACCTGCCCGGGTCCAAGGTGGTGGTGGGCGACGGCCCGTCGCGCGCCTCCTTGCAGCGTCGCTTCCCGGACGCGCACTTCGCCGGCATGAAGCACGGCGCGGAGCTGGCCCGGGCCTTCGCTGGCGCCGACGTGTTCGTGTTCCCCTCGCGGACCGACACGTTTGGCCTGGTGCTGCTCGAGAGCCTCGCTTGCGGCACGCCGGTTGCGGCCTTCCCGGTGACCGGGCCGCTGGACGTGTTGGCGGGCGCCGCGCCTGGCGTGGGCGCGGTGGACGCAGACCTGCGCACGGCCGCGCTGCTGGCCTTGGAAGCCGCCGACCGCGCCGCCTGCCGCACGCATGCGGAACGTTTCTCGTGGCGGGCCTCCGCGGAGGCGTTCGTGCGCAACCTGGCGCCGGTGAAAGGTCAGGCGGCCGGACCGCCCAAGTTGGCAGCCTAGCAGCCGCCATGCTACCCGCCCGGCGCATGGGTGATCACGCGACTTGCTGAAAAAGCTGCTCCGGAGCGCGCTGGCGCAGGCGTTCACCGCGCGGCTCGTCGGCCTCTACCTGGACCTGGCGCTGCGCACCACGCGCTGGACCGTGGTCGGCGAGGAGCACGCCGCCGCCGCCACCGCCGGGGAACCGACCGTGGCGGCGTTCTGGCACGAGCAGTTGCCGATGCTGCCCGCGTTGTGGATGCACATGCGTCGCCACGGGGCGCAGGGCCGGCCGCGCGTGTTGGTGAGCAAGCACCGCGACGGGCGGTTCATCGCCACCGTGGTGCGGCGGTTCGGCGTGGTGGTGGTGCACGGCTCGTCGTCGAAGGACGGGTCGGCCCGGGACGTGAGCGAGAAGGGCGGGGCCGCGGGCATGCGCGTGCTGCTGGCCGTGATGCAGGCGGGGGAGCACGTGCTGATCACGCCGGACGGCCCGCGCGGGCCGCGGCGGCAGGCCTCGCCGGGGGTGGCGCAGCTGGCCGGCCTGTCGGGCGCGGCGGTGCTGCCGATCGGGGCGCAGACCAGCCGCCGCCGGGTGCTGCCGACCTGGGACCGCATGCTGGCGCCGCTGCCCTGGGGGCGGGGCGTGATCGTCTGCGGTGCGCCGATCCGGGTGCCGCGGCTGGGCTGGGAGGCCGCGCTGCCCGCCATCGAGGCCGCGCTCAACACCGTCGCCGACCAGGCGGACGCCCTATGCGGCGCATGACGCCCCCGCTTTCTGGAGAGGGCTTCCTGCCGGCGCTTGTCTGGCGCGTGGCGGCGACCCTTGCGGCGCCCGGACTGCGCGTCATGCTCCGCCGCCGCGTTGGTCGCGGCAAGGAGATCGCCGCCCGCCTGCCCGAACGGCGCGGCATCGATGCCACCGCCCGTCCGCCTGGCCGCTTGATCTGGCTGCACGCGGCCAGCGTCGGCGAGACTGTCTCCATGCTCCCGGTGCTCGAAGCGCTGCGCGGCGGCCCGGCGGCGGTGCTGGTGACGACCGGGACCGTCGCCTCCGCCCGGCTATTGCTGCAGCGCTGCCCGGACGCGCTGCACCGCTTCGCGCCGCTGGACGTGCCGCGCTGGGCCGCGCGCTTCCTGGACCACTGGCGGCCCGACGTGGCGGCGTTCCTGGAAAGCGAGCTGTGGCCCAACCTGCTCGCCGCCTGCCGCGAGCGGGGCGTGCGACTGATGCTGCTCAACGCGCGGCTGTCCGCCCGCAGCGCCGCCGGGTGGGCGCGCGCGCCTGGTTTCGCCCGCCGCGTCGTGGGCGCGTTCGACCTGGTGTGGGCGCAGTCCGCGGCCGACGCGGAGCGCCTGCGCGCGCTGGGCGGCCGCGACGTGAGCTTCCCGGGGAACCTGAAGTTCGCCGCCGCGGAGCTGCCCGCCGACCCGGCCGAGCTGGCCCGGTTGGCCGCCCTGCTCGGCGCGCGGCCCCGCTGGCTGGCGGCGAGCACCCACCCCGGCGAGGAGGCCATCGCCGCCGCCGTGCACCGCCGGCTGGAAGCGACGCACCCCGGGTTGCTCACGGCCATCGCGCCGCGCCACCCGGACCGCGGGCCGGCGCTGGCGGCCGAACTGGCCGCGCCCTGTCGCGGCGCTGGGCAGGACCCGCCGGCTGGTGGCATGTGGATCGCGGATGGGCTGGGCGAGATGGGCCTGCTGTACCGCCTGTTCCCGATCGTGTTCGTCGGCAAGAGCCTCGTCTCGCAGGGCGGCGGGCAGAATCCGTTGGAGCCGGCCCGGCTCGGCTGTGCGCTGGCGGCCGGTCCCGCCATGTTCAACCAGGCCGACGCCGCCGCGCGGCTGGCCGATGCCGGCGGGCTGGCCACTGTCGCCGACGCGGATGCGCTGGCCGCCTGGGTGGATGCCGGCCTGCGCGACCCCGCGGCGCGCGAGGCGGCCGGGCAGGCGGCCCGGGCGGCGGC
>CAXTBW010000041.1:0-34058 GCA_964242925.1 uncultured Acetobacteraceae bacterium | reverse complement strand
CCTCGCCGGTGGTGCCCAGGATGCCGAGGCCGTTGCAGCCATTGGCCAGCAGCCATTTGCTGTGGGCGGCCATGCGGTCGAGGTCCACCGACAGGTCCGCGTTCATCGCGGTCAGCACCGCCGCATTCACGCCGCCGTAGATCGCGTCCTTCATCATCACCGGGCACTCCGCTTGGCTGTCATTGCGTGCAATAAACTCCCGTGGACGACCGGAGGGAAGCGGGGATGAGCGACGAAGCGCCGCGCGGCATGCGCAAGGGTTTGACGAGCTACGGCGATGACGGGTTCAGCCTGTTCCTGCGCCGGGCGTTCATCAAGGCGATGGGCTACTCGGACGACGCGTTGTCGCGCCCGATCGTGGGCATCGTGGACACGTCCAGCGCCTACAACGCCTGCCACGGCAACGTGCCGCAGCTGGTGGAGGCGGCCAAGCGCGGCGTGATGCTGGCGGGCGGGCTGCCGATGGCGTTCCCCACCGTGTCGATCCACGAGAGCTTCGCGCACCCGACCAGCATGTTCCTGCGCAACCTGGCCGCGATGGACACGGAGGAGATGTGCCGCGCGCAGCCGATGGACAGCGTGCTGATGGTGGGCGGCTGCGACAAGACCGTGCCCGCCCAATTGATGGCGGCGGCGAGCCTGGACGTCCCCGTGGTGCAGCTCGTCACCGGCCCGATGCTGGTCGGCCACTACAAGGGCGAGGTGCTGGGCGCCTGCACCGATTGCCGCCGGTTCTGGGCCCGGCACCGCGCCGGCGAGTTCACCGAGGCCGAGATGGACGCGATCAACGGCCGCCTGGCGCCGACGCCGGGCACCTGCATGGTGATGGGCACCGCCAGCACCATGGCGTGCGTGGCCGAGGCGCTGGGCATGGCGCTGCCGGGCTCGGCCGCGATCCCCGCCACCCACGCCGACCGCATCCGCTGCGCCGAGCAGTCGGGCGCCGCCGCGGTCGCCGCCATCGGGCAGCCTGGCCGGCTGCCGCGCGACATCATGACGCCGGCCGCGTTCCGCAACGCGCAGGTGGTGCTGCAGGCGATCGGCGGCTCCACCAACGGCTTGGTGCACCTGGCCGCGATCGCCGGGCGGCTGGGCATGAAGCTGGACTTGGACGAGTACGACCGGCTGGGCCGCGAGGTGCCCGTGCTGATCGACCTCAAGCCGACCGGCGACCACTACATGGAGCATTTCCACTGGGCCGGCGGCCTGCCCCGGCTGATGCGGGAGCTGCGCGGCCTGATCGACCCGGCCGCGCGCACCGTCGCCGGCGGCGCATTGGGCGAGGCGATGGACGCCGCCGAGGACGTGCCGGGCCAGACGGTGATCCGGTCGCGCGACAACCCCGTGTTCCCCGTAGGCGGGATGGCGGTGCTGCGCGGCAACCTCGCGCCCGGGGGCGCCGTGATCAAGTTCGGCGCCGCGACCCCTGCCCTGCTGCAGCACGAGGGCCGCGCGGTGGTGTTCGAGAACGTGGACGACATGGCCGCCCGCATCGACGACCCGGCGCTGGAGGTGGCCGCGGAGGACGTGCTGGTGCTGCGCAACACCGGGCCGCGCGGCGCGCCGGGGATGCCGGAAGCGGGCTACCTCCCCATCCCGAAGAAGCTGGCGCGGGCCGGCGTGAAAGACATGGTGCGGATCTCGGACGCGCGGATGAGCGGGACCGCGTTCGGCACGATCGTGCTGCACGTGGTCCCGGAGGCGGCGATCGGGGGGCCGCTGGCGCTGGTGCGGACGGGGGATACGATCCGGCTGGACGTGGCCGGGCGGCGGATCGACCTGCTGGTGGACGATGCGGAGCTGGAACGCCGGCGCGCCGATTGGACCGCGCCGGCCGCGCCGGCTGGGGCGGACCGGGGATACCTGAAGCTCTACCGCGACAGCGTCACGCAGGCGGACAAGGGCTGCGATTTCGATTTCCTGGTGAAGGTTTGAGAGGCCGGCGCCACCCACTAGCGTCATGCCGGGGCTTGACCCTGGTATCCACGGGGCACAGCTGGCGACGTGTTGCGCGGCCGGAGCGTTTCCGTGCAGGCCGGCGCTGTTCGGACGCCGCTGATACCAGGGTCAAGCCCTGGCATGACGGGGGGAGAAGGGCGGCAATCTGTGGAACTGCGTCGCGTGGGCCCCTCACCCCGGCCCTCTCCCAGAAGGAGAGGGAGCGGCGGAACTGAACGCGCCTTCCCGCCCGGTCATCGTCATCGCGGTGCTCGGCGTCGCGCTCGTCGTGTTGTTCATCGAGGCCCGGATCGGCACCCCGCAGGGGCAGCCGCCACCGGCCAGCGTGGTGCGGTCCGCGGACCTGGTGATGCAGGACCACGACGACGGCAGCATCGACGTGACCGACGCCCAAACCGGCAAGCTGGTCGAAACGGTCCCGCGGTCCACCAACGGGTTCCTGCGCGTCGTGCTCGCCGGGCTGGTGCGGGAGCGGCGGCGCGAGGACCTCGGCAGCCCCGCAATCCCGTTCCACCTGACTCGCTGGTCGGACGGACGGCTGACCATCGACGACAAGGCGACCGGGAAGCTGATCGAACTCGAAGCGTTCGGCCCGTCCAACGAAGGGGCCTTCGCGCAGATGCTCGAGCTTAGCCCCCGATCGCCGGCGAAGTAGCGTCCGCCATCGCGGCCTGCCGGGCCTTGCGGGCGGGAACGGCATGCAGCGCCCCCGGCGTCACTCCGGCTACGGCCTGGCTGAGCGTTGCGGCCACCATCAGAACGTCAGGCACGCCGCGCAGCATCGGCTCCGCCCGGCTGGTGCGCCACGGGCGCACATGCGGCCACAGCTTCAGGTATTGCACCCGGGCGCCCGGCTTCAGCCGCATCGGGATGCTGCCCGTGCCGTCCGACGCCGCCGCGACCGACACCTCGGCAATGCGGCGCAACGGCAGGGACAGGGTCGCGCCGAGCGCCACGCCGTAGCGCAGGATGCAGCGCTCGGTCGTGATCGTGTAGGTCGTGGTGCGCGCGATGGCCCAGGCGAAACCCAGGCCGCCGCCCAGCAGCAACAGGCTGAGCACGGCCAGCGGCAGCCCGGCCCACAGCGTATCGACAGGGCCGAGCCCGTCGGACCGGTTGGACGCGGCCTGCCAGATCAGCATCACCGCGAAATAGCCCGCGACCCAACCAAGACGCAGCACGTCGCCGGCAACGGCGCGCCAGGCCGGGCGCCCCTGCCACAGCACGCGCTCGTCCGGCATCAGCTTGCTCATCGGTTGATCCCCCAGACTGTTTCGCGGGTCGGCGCGGTCAGCGGCGAGTCGCGGTAGAACTTGCCGGCCGCGAAATACGCGTTCAGCCGCTCGTCCTCCTGCCCGGTGATGCGGTCGTCCTGCGCCGGGCGCGGGATCTCGGCGAATTGGGTGGACCGCAGCGCCACCACCCGTATCTCGCGCCGCCGCTCCTTGATGACGCAGAAGTAGATCGGCACCAGCACGATGCCGCCGCCGAACTCGGGCAGCAGCGCCACCTCGAAGATGCGGACGATCTTGATGCCGTGATCGATCCAGATGTCGCGCACGGTCCCGACCCGGTTCCAGCGCCAGTCGAACACCGCCATGCCGCGCGGATCCGCATCGCGTTTGGCGATGGACCATTCCGGCAGGTTTCGCATCGGCTGCAGCAGCAGGGTGCCGCCCTCGGTCAAGGCCGGCTCGTCCTTCTTCCGCACCCAGGCGCCCGGGCCCAGCCCGGACAGCAGCGGGTTGCCCAGCGGCGAGAACGGCGTGCCGTCGAACGCGTAGAGCGGCTCGCCATGGGTCGTGCCCGGCTCGTAGAAGTGCGGCGCGTCCGTCGTGCCGCCTTCGTTCAACTTGTAGGTCTCCACGTCCGCCGGCATCGGCGGAAAACCGTCCAGCGTCTCGCTGGTGAACGGCGAGGCTTTGAGCGGGTAGCCCTCCCGCTTGTCCCAGCGACGGTTGTAGAGGCAGAGCAGAACGAAGAAGAGGAAGAATATCCAGAATGCAGTGTCCGGCAGGTCGATGACCTGGGTGATGTTGCCGAAAGCGCCGAAATTCATGACGCGCTCCTCAACCGGGTGATGCTGTAGGGGTGGCTTCGGCGTGCGGCGCCGGGTCGGTCGGGGATAGCGGCCGGGTCAGCCCGGGGTAGTCGTGGACCATGTTGGCGCCGTTCATCGGCTTCAGGATGCCCTGGTGGCAGGTCGCGCAGTTGACCAGGCCGTTGCCGATCTGGGCCCCCGTCATGCGTTCCGGCAGCGCGGGGATGCGCGTCTCGCCGATCAAGGTGCGGCTTTCCGGGATAAGGGCGGCCATCGGCGCCAGGAAATTGCGGTTCAGGTCACGCGTCAGCCGCAGCGCCGCGAAGCCGATCCAGCGGTAGGGCGAGCTCTGGCTCCAGTCGTTGAAGGCGCGGGAGTTGTGGCACAGGCCGCAATTCGCGCCGATGCCGTCCGACATCTGCATCATCATCTCGTAGATGCGCTTGGCTTCGGGCCACGAGCCGATCGTGCGGCTTGGCTCGATCGTTTCGGACAGCACGTGGATCGGTTGGTCGTCGAGGTAGTATTCGGCGAACCCGTTGTCGGGGAAGAACTTGCGGACCGTATCGGCCGATTCCTGCCAGTTCTCCGTGCCGCCCGAGGCGCGCGGCTGCGGCCCCGGCGCGTCCGGGTACCAGATCGCCTCGGGCACCGGCTGGCCGCGGTGGCAGGTGTAGCAAGTCATGCCGGCGCCGGCGACCGGGTTCACGTGCGTCGCCCAGTCCGTGTTCAGGTGCCGCGTCATCTGCATCATGATGCGCGCCGCGCCCTTCGTGGGCTTCTCGTCGGAGGCGTAGTTCTCGCCGGCGTGGCAGAACCCGCAGCCCTCCTTCGGCGAGACCCAGGCGGTGATGGCGTATTGCAGCCGCATGAATTCGGCGGCGCTGACGTCGGTGAGCACCTTGACGTTCTTGTAGGTCTCGATCGCCGACGGGCCGCCGATGGCCGCGGGGGCCAGCGGCGGCGGCGGCGTGTTGCTCGCGGCCTTCTCCGCCGCCGTGTGGAACAGGATGCCCTGCGGAAACGACACCTCGTCCGAGCTGCGCGGCGGGCCGTCCCATCGCGGCACGAACACGACGAAGGCGGCGGCGGCGGCCAGGCCGGCGATGCCGATCCAGGTGATGGACTTCATCGCACGGGCTCCGGATAGGGCGCGTAGTGCAGCACGGCGTCGGGCGGCGGCGCCGGCGGGTTCTGCAGCACCGGCGCGTAGTCCGGCGCGATGCCGTGCTTGACGCCCCACAGATACCAGTTGTCCACCACGGTCCCCGTCATCAGAATGCCGATGCCGCCGGTGAGCGTGGTCAGCACGGCGAACCAGTAGATCCAGCGGTGTATCGACTCGAAGTTGGCGCAGAACCCCATCGTCCAGCGCCAGAACAGCGCGCCGCGCTCCGAGGCGCTGCCAGGGTCCACGATCTCCCGCGTTTCCTTGTCGCCGCCGTAGCGCGCGGTGGCCAGGATGGTGCCGCCATGCATGGTGAACAGCATCGTCGACCCGTACAGGAAGACGATCGAGAGCATGTGGAACGGGTTGTAGAACAGATTGCCGTAGCGCACCGAGAACGTGGCCGTCCAGTTCAGGTGCGAGATGATGCCGAACGGCACCGCCTCGGACCACGAGCCGACCAGGATCGGCCGGAAGAAGCCCAGCACCAGGTAGAGCCAGATCGCCGAGGCGAACGCCCACGGCACCTGCGTGCCCATGCCGAGCGCGATCGCGCGGCGGTACATCCGCGTCCACCACAGCAGGATCGCCGTGGTGAGGAAGAACCCGGCCATCAGCCACCAGCCGCCATCATTCAGCGGCGGCAGGATCGACAGCCCCTGCTTGGCGGACGGCGGCTCGAGCGAGAGGAACGGCAGCAGCTTGATGAAGCGGATGACGTTCCAGTCCACCGAGGCCAGCATGTTGAGGCCGATGATCTCGAACGCGATGAAGCCGGAGAGGATCGCGAGGATGCCGATGATGCCCATGTGGGTCGGCCCCAGTTGGCTCTCCCCCAGGCGGCCGAGCCAAATCGAGTGGCGCGGCGTCAGCACCCGGGCGCCGTCGCCGCGGGCCACCGGCGGCCCGGGCTCGAAGGGCGCCGTCAGTTCGATGCTGGTGAACAGGGTGTGATAGCGGGCCATCAGTGGAACCCCCGCGGGCCCCAGACGGGGATGTTCATGTACCAGTCGAACCAATACGGCCAGCCGCGGGTCCAGAACGGACCCGAGATCAGGATGCAGATCGCGCTCCAGATGCCGGCATTCAGCGCCAGGAAGTAGCCGAGCCGGTGGATGCCGAGCGAGCCGATCGAGTAGACGATGGTGTCGCGGAAGTAGAGGCTCTCGTACTCCTCGTATTTGACTGTCTGGCCCGGTTGCGGGTGCGCGATCGACAGCACTTCGCCGGCGTGCATCGCCAGCAGGAAGGTCGTGGTGAAGAAGCAGGTCACCGCGATCATGTGCGCGGGATTGTAATGGAAGTGCAGGTATTGGTAGCCGGTGTTGGACACCCAATCGAGGTGGCTCATGATGCCGTAGGGGAAACCGTAACCCCAGGCGCCCATCAGCACCGGGCGCACCACGACCAGGGTGAAGTAGGCGACGATGGCGGCGCCGAACCCGATGGGCACGTGCAGCCCGATGCCGAGCTTGCGGCAGATCTCCACCTCGCGCAGCGCCCAGGACACGAACGAGATCAGCGCGAACAGGGTGATCCATTGCCACAGGCCGCCTTCCCGCAAGGGAGCGAAAGACAGGCCGTAGGCGATCGGCGGCGGGTTGATGCTGATCTTGAACGGCGCCCAAGTCGGGCCGATGGCCGCGCCGTAGAACACCAGCAGCGTGCCGACCAACGTGGCGGCCGTGCCCACCACGCCGAAGAAGCCGACGTAAAACGGCCCGACCCAGAAATCGAAAGTGTCGCCGCCGACCAGCGTGCCGCCGCGAACGCGATACTTCTGCTCGTAGGACATCATCGACATCGGAGCGCTCCGTTGCAGGCTGCGGAACCATCTGTGTTTCGACTTGCGCTTGTCAAGCAATCTTGACATAAGTTGTGTCAACTTGCCATGACAGGGGCGGCGGATGCGACAAGCAGCGCGAGTAGGTTGCCTGGGGGTGGTTCTGCTGGCGACCTGCGGCCCGGCGTTGGCCTGGACCGGCGAGGTGAGCTGGCCGACCTATTACCGCACGGGGCCGGGCCGGCAGTATCAGGTGCTGGACGAGGTGGATCGCGGCGCGCAGGTCGAGGTGCTGTCGTGCCAGGACGGCTGGTGCCGGGTGGAGCGCCAACGCGCGATCGGCTGGGTCGAGCAGGCGGACATCTCGCCGCCGGGGTCGCTGCCGGTGAAGCCTCCGGTGCCCACCAGCACGGATGGCTGCTTCGAGACGCTGCAACGGGGGTATGGGTCGTACGGCAAGGGTGAACTCTGGCGCATCTGCCCGCGTCCGGCGGGGTGATGGGGTGCAGGTGACAGCCTCCCACAACAACCGTCATGTCCGGACTTGATCCGGCCACCCACGCCGCGCGGGCGAACCGGGCTCGCGTCGCGTGGCGATGACCGCGCCAAGCCGGTTAGGCCTGCGCCGGCGTGACGCCGTGGGTGGCCGGGTCAAGCCCGGCCATGACGGGGGGGCCGGCGTTACGCCGCGATGTGGCGGAACATGGCGCGCTTCGCCTCTTCGTCCATCTCCGCCTTAAAGCTGTGCCGCTCGCGGATCGCCTCCGCACGCTGGGCCGCCGGGCGGGCGTTCACCGCGTCCAGCAGGCGCTTTATGTTGGGCAGATGCTCCCAAACGGTGGCGTCTTTGGGCGACTCGCCGATGACGAACGGAACCAGGCGCGCCCAGCCCCATAGCGCCATGTCGACGATGCTGTACTCTTCGCCCAGCATCCACTCATGCTTGGCGAGCCGCTCGTCGATGATGCCGTAGTGCCGCTTGGCCTCGAACAGGTACCGCTTGACGGCATAGTCCTTCGGTTCGGGCGCGAAATGGCGCATGTGGACGGACTGACCGGAGTACGGCCCGATGCCGGACGCCACGAACATCATCCACGAGAACAGCTCGCCGCGGCCCTTGGGCGTGCTGTCGGGCATGAACTTCCCCGTCTTCTCGCCGAGGTAGAGCAGGATGGCGTTGCTGTCGAACACCGTCGCATCCCCATCGACGATCACCGGAACCTTGCTGTTCGGGTTCAGCGCCACGAAGTCGGGGGCGTGCTGGTCACCCTTGCGGGTGTCGACCGGGATGGCTTCGTATTCGAGCCCGGCTTCCTCAAGGAACAAGGCCACCTTCATCGGGTTGGGCGCCAGGCTGTAGTAGAACTTGATCATCCCGTGTGCTCCTCCTAAGCGCCGATGAAGCGCGGCGCACGTTTCTGCAGCCAGGCGTCGCGGCCCTCCACCAGGTCGGCCGAGCGCTTGCTGCGCGCCTCGTTGGCGTGGATCAGCTCCAAATCCGGCTCGCCGCGCGCGATGTCGTTCAGGCAGCGCTTCATGCCCTGCACCGCGATCGGCGCATTGGCCGCCAGCACCGCCGCCAGCGCAGCCACGCGATCGGCCAACTGGTCCGCCGGGACCGCCTCGTCCAGGTAGCCGATGCGCAGCAGCTCCGCCGTCTCGACCCGCTGCGCCTGCATGAACAGCCGCTTGGCCGCCCCGAGGCCGAGTCGCGCCACGTAGCGGCGCAGCCCGCCGGCGTAATAGTGCAGGCCGAGCTTGGCGGCCGGCATCAGGAACGCCATGCCCTCCACGCCGATGCGGAAGTCGCAGGCCAACGCCAGATCGGTGGAGCCCCCGTAAACCCCGCCGTTCAGCGCGCAAATGGTCGGCGGCGACAGGCGCTCCCACCGGTCGGCCACGTGGTCGAACGAGGTCTCGTCGCCGCCGCCGCCGAGGTTGCCGATGTTGTAGCCGGAGGAGAACGACTTCCCCGTCCCGGTTAGCACCACCACGCGCAACGCCGGGTCGGCCTCGATCTGGTCCATCAGCCGGTTCAGCGCGGTCAGGTCCTCGGGCTCCAGCCGGTTGTGCACCGAGGGGCGGTTCAGCTGCACCGTGGCGACGGCGCCCTCGGCGCGTAGCGTCGGGATGCCTTCTTCGGTCATGTTCCGGTCCATTGCGGGGTGCGCTTGGTGAGGAACGCGTCCAGTCCCTCGCGGAAATCGTTGCTCATATAGCACATCAGGATCAGGTCGTGCGCCTCTTCCGGGCGGGAGCGCTCGCGGATGCGGAACAGCGCCTCCTTGGTGGCGCGCAGGGTCAGCGGCGCCAGGGTCAGGATGTGCTGCGCCAGGGCCTCGGCGCGGGCGTCCAGCGCCTCGCGGTCCGCCACCACTTCGGTCAGGAAGCCCAGCGACTTGGCCTCGGGGGCGCCCAGCAGGCGGGCGGTGAACACCATGTCCTTGACCGCGGCCGGGCCGACCAGGGCGGACAGGCGGACGTAGTTCGACATGGACAGGCAGTTGCCGAGGGTGCGCGCGACGGGGAAGCCGAAGCGGGACGGCTCGGTCGCGATGCGCAGGTCGCACGCCGCGGCCATCCCCGCCCCGCCGCCGGTGCAGGCGCCGGAGATGGCGGCGATGGTCGGCACGGTGCAGCGCTCCAGCGCCAGCAGGGTGCGGTCGATGCGCGCCTCGTAGCCGAGCGCGTCCTCGTCCTTGTCGAAGGCGCGGAACTGCGAGATGTCGGTCCCGGAGGCGAACGCTTTGTCGCCGGCGCCCGTGATGATCAGCACGCGCAGGCTCGGATCGTCGCCGGCGGCGGCGCAGATGGCCGCAAGGCGGTCGTACATCGCGAAGGTCATCGCGTTGCGCGCTTGCGGCCGGTTGAAGGTGATGCGGCCGATCCCGCCCTCGACGCTGTAAAGCAGGTCGTCGTCGCCGCTTTCGGCCATGCTCGGGTCTCCCGTTACGCCAGCGTCCACCCTAGCGCCCGGCGGGGGGAGTTCAAGTGCGCGACACCGACCCCCATGGCGCCCGCCTTGCATGAAAACGGGCCATGGAACAGGCGGCGAAACGACAATCCGGCCCATTGCTGAGCGTGCGGGGCTTGACCAAGCACTTCCCGCTCACCGCCGGAATGTTCGGCCGCAGCGCCGGCGTGGTGCGCGCGGTGGACGACGTGACCTTCGACGTGCGCCAGGGCGAGACGCTGGGCATCGTCGGCGAGTCCGGCTGCGGCAAGTCCACCACGTCGCGCCTGATCATGGCCCTGCTGCCGCCGACCGGGGGCGAGGTGATCTTCGACGGCCAAGGCATCGGGCCGGGCGCCGACAACGTCGCCGTCAAGGAATACCGCCGCCAGGTGCAGATGGTGTTCCAGGACAGCTACTCCTCGCTCAACCCGCGGCTGACCGTCGGCGAGAGCATCGCCTTCGCGCCGCAGATCCACGGCCTGGCGCGCGGCAAGGCGACCGCGCGGGCGGCCGAGCTGCTGGACGCCGTGGGATTGGAGCCGGGGCAGTTCGCCCGCCGCTTCCCGCACGAGCTGTCGGGCGGCCAGCGCCAGCGCGTCAACATCGCCCGCGCGCTCGCCCTGCGCCCGCGCCTGCTGATCCTGGACGAGCCGGTGTCCGCGCTGGACAAGTCGGTGGAGGCGCAGGTGCTGAACCTTCTGGTGGACCTCAAGGCGCGCTTCGGCTTGACCTACGTGTTCATCAGCCACGACCTGAACGTGGTGCAGTTCGTCTCGGACCGCGTGCTGGTGATGTACCTCGGCCGGGTGGCGGAGCTCGGCCCCGTGGACAGCGTCTATGCCGCGCCGCGCCACCCCTACACCGCCGCGCTGCTGGACAGCCGCCCCTCCATGGACCCGGCGCGCCGCCGCACCGAGCCGCCGTTGACCGGAGACCCGCCCAACCCGGTCAACCCGCCCTCCGGCTGCCGCTTCCGCACCCGCTGCCCGTGGGCCGAGCCGGTGTGCGCCGCCGCCGTCCCGCCATTGCTGGGCGGCGACCACGCGACCGCATGCCTGGCGGTGCAGCCCGGCAGCGGCCACTCCCGCGCTCTCGCGATGGCGGCATGAGCGAGCCGCTGGTGCATGTGCGCGACCTGAAGGTCCGCTTCGTCTCGCGCGACGCCACCGTCTACGCGGTCGGCGGCGTGGATTTTGACCTCGAGCCGCGCGAGACCTTGTGCATCCTGGGGGAGAGCGGGTCGGGCAAGTCCGTCACCCTGCGCTCGCTGATGCGGCTGAACCCGCCGCGCCGCACGGTGATGACGGGCACGGTGCGGGTCGGCGGCCACGACCTGATCGCGACGCCGGAGCGGCGGCTGGCCGACATCCGCGGCGCCGTGGTGTCGATGATCTTCCAGGAGCCGATGACCGCGCTGGACCCCGTGTTCACCGTGGGGCGGCAGATCCGCGAGACCATCCGCCGCCACGAGGGGCTGAGCGTGGCCGAGGCGGACCGCCGCGCGCTGGACCTGCTGGAGCTGGTGCAGGTGCCGTCCGCCAAGCGCCGGCTGGCGGCGTACCCGCACGAGCTGTCGGGCGGGTTGCGGCAGCGCGCGATGATCGCCATCGCGCTGTCGTGCCGGCCGAAGCTGCTGCTGGCGGACGAGCCGACCACCGCGCTGGACGCGACCGTGCAGATCCAGATCCTCCTGCTGCTGCGCCGCCTGCAGCAGGAATTGGGCATGGGCATGATCTTCGTCACGCACGATCTGGGAGTGGCCGGGGAGGTCGCCGACCGCATCGCCGTGATGTACGCGGGGCGCTTCGTGGAGGAGGGCCCAGTGGCGGACGTCATGCGCGACCCGCTGCACCCGTATGCGCAAGGCCTATTGGGGGCCACCGTGCACGCCGGCGCGCGCGGCACCCGGCTGACCACCATTCCGGGGGCGCCGCCCAACCTGGAGCATCCGCCGCAGGGCTGCGCCTTCGCGCCGCGCTGCCCGTATGTGGAAGCCGCTTGCCTGCCCGCCGTCCCCGAACCGCGGCGGCCGTCGCCGGGCCGCGCGGCGCGTTGCGTGCGGGTCGCGGATGTGATGCAGGCGGCGGCCTGAGATGCTGCTGTACATCGCGCGGCGCATCGGCTACTCGATCCCGATCGCGCTCGCGGTCAGCCTGGTGTGCTTCATGCTGGTGCACATCGCGCCTGGCGATCCGGTGAACGCCATCGTCCCAGCCGACGCGCCGCAGGAGGTGGTGGAGCAGATTAAGCACGAATACGGCCTGGACCGTCCCTTGCCGATCCAGTTCGGGCTGTGGCTGGGCCACGTCGTCACGGGCGACCTCGGCCGCTCGCTGGCGACGGGGCGTTCGGTGTGGTCGGACCTGTCAGTGGCGCTGGTGAACACGCTGCGGTTGGCGCTGGTCGCCTCGCTCATTGGGATGACGCTGGGGGTGACGTTCGGCGCCATCGCGGGGGCGACGCGCGGGTCGGGGCTGGACCGGGGCCTGACGACGCTGGCGGTGGCCGGGGTGTCGGTGCCGCATTACTGGCTGGGCATGGTGATGGTGGTGGTGTTCAGCGTGCTGCTGGGCTGGCTGCCGGCCATGGGCGCCGGGCCGGGCGGCAGCTCGGAGTGGATGTGGGACTGGGAGCACACGAAGTTCCTGATCCTGCCCGCCATCACCCTGAGCGTGATCCCGATGGGCATCGTCACCCGCACCGTTCGCGGCATCGTGGCGGAGGTGCTGGGGCAGGATTTCGTGAACACGCTGCGGGGCAAGGGGCTGCTGCGCGCTGGCATCATCGCGCACGTGGCGCGCAACGCGGCGCCGGGTGCGCTGTCGGTGATGGGGTTGCAGCTGGGCTACCTAATGGGCGGGTCGATCCTGGTGGAGACGGTGTTCAGCTGGCCCGGCACCGGCCTGCTGCTGAACAGCGCGATCTTCCAGCGCGACATCCCCGTGCTGCAGGGCACCATCCTTGTGCTGGCGTTGTTCTTCGTGGCGGTGAACTTAATCGTGGACGTGCTGCAGACCACGCTCGACCCAAGGATCAAGCGCTGATGACTTCCCTTCTTCTCCCTCTTCCGCCTGCGGGAGAGGGTCGGGGTGAGGGCAACCGGCACGCTGCTGCTGCGTCCTGGGCCCCCCTCACCCTGCCCTCTCCCGCAAGCGGGAGAGGGCTCCAGCAAGGCAAGGAGCGTCCATGAGCGTCGCGACCTCCCCGGCCATCATCCTGCCGCGCACGCAGCGCCGGTCCGCCGGCTACTGGGGCGGCGTCGGCAAGCGCTTGCGGCGCGACCCGGTCACCCTCGCCTTCGCAGCGCTGCTGCTGCTCATCCTGCTGGCGATCGCGTTCGCGCCGCTGCTGGCGCCGCACGACCCCTACCAGACGTCCATGCTGCGCCGGCTGAAACCTGCGGGCACGCCGGGCTACCCGCTGGGCACCGATGAACTAGGCCGCGACATGCTGACCCGGCTGCTGTACGGCGGGCGGCTATCGTGGAGCATCGGCATCACCCCTGTGGTGATCTCGTTCTTCATCGGCGGGCTGCTGGGCGTGGTCGCCGGGTTCGCGGGCGGCTTCGTCAACATGCTGATCATGCGCACGACGGACGTGTTCTACGCCTTCCCCTCCGTGCTGCTGGCGGTGGCGATCAGCGGGGCGCTCGGCGCCGGGATCGGCAACGCCATCCTCTCGCTCACCCTGGTGTTCGTGCCGCAGATCATCCGCGTGGCCGAAACGGTGACGACGGGCGTGCGCAACCTGGACTACGTGGAGGCCGCGCGGGCCAGCGGCGCCGGGACGTTCGCGATCGTGCGGGTCCACGTGCTGCCGAACGTGCTGGGCCCGATCTTCGTCTACGCCACCAGCCTGATCAGCGTGTCGATGATCCTCGCCGCCGGGCTGTCGTTCCTCGGCCTGGGCACCCGTCCGCCGGAAGCCGAGTGGGGGCTGATGCTCAACACGCTGCGCACGGCGATCTATTCGCAGCCGGTGACGGCGATGCTGCCGGGCCTGTGCATCTTCGCGACGTCCATCTGTTTCAACATGGTCAGCGACGGTCTGCGCTCGGCCATGGACGTCCGCGGCTGACCGTTTAGGAGCCTACACCAATGCCGATCACCCGCCGCGCCCTGCTTGCAGGCGCTGCCGCCGCCCTTTTGCCTTGGGAGCTGGCGCGCGCCCAAGCTCCAGGTGGCGTCTTGCGCTTGGCCATGACGGCCGGCGCGGTCCCGCTGTCCAACGGCTGCCCCGACCAGGGCGCCGAGGGCCAGCGCTTCATGGGCATCACGCTCTACGACCAATTGGTCGAGTGGGATTTGTCGAAGTCGGACGTGGCGGCCGCGCTGACGCCGGGCCTTGCCACCAGCTGGGCGGTCGACCCGGCCAACCAGAAGCGCTGGGTGTTCACCATCCGCCCGGGCGTAAAATTCCACGACGGCAAGGTGCTGGAAGCCGCCGACGTCGCGTTCTCGTTCGACCGCGCGTTCAAGAAGGGCGACCCGGCGTATGACCCGCGCGCCGCCGCCCAGGTCGGGCTCCGCCTGCCAACGGCGGCCGCGTGGGGCGCCGACGGGCCGGACAAGTTCTGGCTGGAAACCACCATCGTCGACAGCACCGTCCCCTACGGCGTCACCTGGGTCGGCATCACCCATCGCGGCGCGTGGGAGGCGGCCGGGCGCGACTGGAACGCCTACCTGTCCAAGGCGGTCGGGACCGGGCCGTGGAAGCTGCAGACCTTCTCGTTGCGGGAGCGCGCGGTGCTGCTGCGCCACGCCGAGTATTGGGACGCCGCGCGGGCGCCGAAATGCGCCCAGCTGATCCTGCTGCCGATGCCGGAGGCCAACACGCGGGTCGCCGCGCTACGCTCCGGCCAGGTGGACATGATCGAGGCGCCGCCGCCGGACGCGGTGGACTCGCTGAAGGGCGCCGGCTTCACCACCGTCACCGAACCCTACCCGCACAACTGGACGTGGCACCTGTCGCGCGTCGAGGGCTCGCCGTGGAACGACATCCGCGTGCGCAAGGCGGCGAACCTGGCGTGCGACCGCGCCGGGCTGAAGGAGCTGCTGGGCGGCCTGATGCTGGAGGGCGCTGGGCTGGTGCCGCCGTCCAACCCCTGGCACGGCACGCCCGCGCTCAAGCTGACGCACGACCCGGACCAGGCGCGCGCCCTGCTGAAGGAAGCCGGGTTCGGTCCCGGCAAGCCGCTGCGCACCAAGGTCGGCATCTCGACATCGGGTTCGGGCCAGATGCAGCCGCTGCCGATGAACGAGTTCATCCAGCAGAACCTGAAGGACGTCGGCATAGAGATCGACTACGAGGTGTTCGACTGGAACTCGCTGATCGACGTATGGCATGGCGGCGCGAAGGCGCCCGTGTCCCGCGGCTGCACGGCAATCAATTTCAGCTACTCCGCGCAGGACCCCTACAGTGCGTTCACCCGGTTGCTGAAGTCCAGTCTGGCGGCGCCGAACGGGGCGAACTGGGGGTTCTATTCCGACCCGGCGATGGATGCGATGTTCGACCAGGTCTATGTCACGTTCGACCCGGCCAAGCAGGACGCGCTGCTGCGCACCATCCACGAGAAGATCGTCGACGAGGCGCTGTTCCTGTTCGCCGCGCACGATTTGAACCCGCGCACGCTCAGCCCAAAGGTGCACGGCTTCGTGCAGGCGCAGAGTTGGTTCCAGGACCTCACCCCGGTCCGGCTTGGGTGATCGGCGCCCTTACCGTCCCCTCATCGTCATGCCAGGGCTTGACCCTGGTATCCACGAGCCGCGGCAGAGGACGAAGATCCCCGTTGGCGCTTCGGAGCGCAATGCTGGATAGCCGGCGTGGCCGGGACACCGTGGATACCAGGATCAAGCCCTGGCATGACGGTGTTGGGAGCCCAGCCCGGGCATGACGGTGTCTTAGCCGCGTTGCGCAGCCGGCATGACGCGAACGCTCTGGATCGTGCCAGCATCGCAGTCATGACAACGATCGCAATCGTCAGCTGGACCTGGCTCGCCTCGGTGGTCGTGTTCGCGCTCGCCATGTCGGCGACGCCCGGGCCGAACAACGCGATGGTCACCGCGTCAGGCGCGAGCTGGGGTTTCGCGCGCACCATCCCGCACATGCTGGGGGTGGCGTTCGGCTTCCCCGTCATGCTGCTCGCAGTGGCGCTAGGTGCTGGCGCGTTGCTGCGGGCGTCGCCCGTGCTGCAGACGACGCTGCAGTGGATCGGCGCGGCCTACCTGGTGTGGCTCGCGATCGGCATCGCGCGGGCCGCGCCCGCGTCGACACCTGGCGCTGGTGGCCGGCCGCTCGGGTTCATCCGCGCGGCTCTGTTCCAAGTGGTGAACCCGAAAGCCTGGCTCATCTCGATCGGCGCCAGCGCGGCGTTCACCAACGCAGGCGACTCCGCGCTCGGACAGGCAAGCCTGCTGGCGGTCGTGTTCGCGGCCGTCACCCTGCCCTGCCTGGCAATCTGGACGGCGCTGGGCGTCGGGGCGGCGCGGCTGCTGCGCACGCCGGGCAAGCTGCGCGCCTTCAACGTCGCCATGGCGGCGTTGCTGGTCGCCTCGCTGGTTCCGCTGCTGCTGGGCGAATAGCTTGCGTTCCGCACCGGGCGCGGCATGGTGCCGCCATGGACTGGGATGCGGAGTGGCTTGAGGCGGATGGCGCGGGCGGATTCGCGTCCGGAACCGTCGGGCTAATCCGCACCCGGCGCTATCATGCGCTGCTGCTGGCCGATCGTCCGCAGGGACGCTTCGTCCTGGTCAACGGCCTCGAGGCCTGGATCGAGACCGCTTTCGGCCGGTTCGCGCTCAGCAGCCAGGCCTACCAGCCGAACGCCGTGTTCCCCGATGGGCGCGGGCGGCTGGAAGCCTTCACCACGGCGCCGTGGCCGACCTGGCGGTTCGCCCTGCCGGATGGCGCCGTCACGCAGGAGGTGATGGTCAGCCGCGCCACCGGGGAGACGGTGCTGCGCTGGAAATCGGACGTCCCGGCGCGGCTCACCATCCGGCTGCTGATGTCGGGCCGCGACTATCATGGGCTGCATCACGAAAACCCGGATTTCGATTTCACCACGCGGCGCGAGGGCGACGCGCTATTATGGCAGCCCTACGCCGGCATCCCCGCCATCACGGCGCGCGGGGACTTCGCCTGGACGGACGGCGCCGAATGGTATCGCCGGTTCAGCTACGCCGCGGAGGTCGCGCGCGGGCTGGATGACGGGGAGGACCTCGCCTCCCCCGGCGCCTTCACCTTCGACCTGCCGGGCGAGGCCGCGCTCGTGCTGCGGGCCGACGCGCCGAGCGCGACCCCGGTCGCCGCGCTGGAAACGGCGGAGCGCGCCCGCCGCGATCGTCCGGCGCTGGACATGGCCGCGGACGCCTACCTGGCCGAGCGCGGCGCCGGGGAGACGCTGCTGGCCGGCTTCCCCTGGTTCACGGATTGGGGGCGCGACACCTTCATCGCCCTGCGCGGCCTGCTGATCACGCGCGGGCGGCTGGCGGCGGCGGCGGCGATCCTGCTCGCGTGGTCGGAAAACGTGAGCGAGGGGATGCTGCCCAACCGCTTCCCCGAAGGCGCCGGCGCGCCCGAGTACAACGCCGCGGACGCTTCGCTATGGTTCATCGTGGCCGTGCACGAGTTGGAGCAGGCGGGCGCCGCGCCCGACGGCCGGCTGCGCGCCGCCGGGGCCGCCATCCTGGAGGGCTACTCCGCGGGCACGCGGTTCGGCATCGCGGCGGACCCGGCGGACGGCCTGCTGCGCGCCGGCGTGCCGGGCCAGCAACTGACGTGGATGGACGCCAAGGTGGACGGCCGCGTCATCACGCCGCGCATCGGCAAACCGGTGGAGCTGCAGGCGCTGTGGGTGAACGCGCTGGCGATCGCCGGCCGCTGGCCCGGCGGCGAGGGCTGGATGGCGGCGGGGCTGCGCGCGCGCGACAGCGTCTTGGCGCACTTCCCCGATCCGGTCACCGGCGGCCTGATCGACGTGCTGGACGTGGACGGCGCGCCAGGCCAGCTCGACCGCCGGGTGCGGCCAAACCAGGTGCTCGCCGCCGGCGGCCTGCCCATCCCCGTGCTGACCCCTCGCCTGGTCGCCGGCGTGGTGGCGGTGGCGGAACGCAGCCTGCTCACCCCGCTCGGCCTGCGCACATTGGCGCCGGACGACCCGGACTACCGCGGGCGCTACCGGGGTGGCCCGGCGGAGCGGGACGGCGCCTATCACCAGGGCACGGTGTGGCCCTGGCTGATGGGACCGTTCGTCGCCGCGTGGCTGGCCGCGCGCGGCGGCGGCGAGGCGGCCAAGGCGGAAGGCCGCGCTCGTTTCCTGCCGCCATTGCACGCGCATCTGCATGTCGCCGGGCTGGGCCATGTGTCGGAAGTGGCCGACGGCGATGCGCCGCACATGCCAGGCGGCTGCCCGTTCCAGGCCTGGTCGCTGGGTGAACTGATCCGCATCGAGGCTATGCTGGGAGCGACCAATGGACCCTGACCCCATCCTGAACACCGTCGAGGGACGGCGGCTGCTTGCGGTGCAACGGGGGGAAGATTGGCGTCGCTGGGGCCCGTACCTGAGCGAACGGCAGTGGGGCACGGTGCGCGAGGATTACAGCCCGGGCGGCACCGCCTGGGAGTACCTGCCGCACGACGCGGCGCGCAGCCGGGCGTACCGCTGGGGCGAGGATGGGCTGGCCGGGTTCTCCGACGACCGGCTGCGCTGGTGCTTGTCGGTGGCGTTGTGGAACGAGCAGGATCCGATCCTGAAGGAGCGGCTGTTCGGCCTGACCAACTCCCAGGGCAATCATGGCGAGGACGTCAAGGAACTCTACTACTATCTGGATGGCACGCCGACGCATTCGTACATGCGGATGCTGTACAAGTATCCGCAAGCCGCCTATCCCTACCAGCGCCTGGTCGAGGAGAACGCGGCGCGGAGCGTCAAGGACCGCGAGTTCGAGCTGGTGGACACGGGCATCTTCGCCGAGCGCCGCTACTTCGACGTCGAGATCGAATACGCCAAGGCCTCCACCGACGACATCCTGATGCGCATCACCGTGCACAACCGCGGGCCCGACCCGGCGCCGGTGCACGTGCTGCCGCACCTTTGGGCGCGCAACAACTGGTCGTGGCAGCCGGGCACGCCGAAGCCGATGCTGAAATTGGATGCTGGCCGGGTCACCGCCGAGCATCCCGGCCTGGCGCGCATGCGCGTCTGCGAGGTGGACGCGCCGGAGGCCGAGTGGCTGTTTTGCGAGAACGAAACGAACTTCAATCGGTTGAACGGCGCCGCGATGACCGGGCCGTTCAAGGACGGCATCAACGACCGCATCGTGGGCGGCGCCCGCGCGGCGGTCAGCGCCTTGCGTCGCGGCACGAAGTGCGCGGCGCACATGCGTTACGAGATCCCGGGCGGCGGCCAGGTCCAGCTGCGGCTGCGCTTCCGGCCCGACGACCCGGAGGAGGCGTTCGCCTGGTTCGACCCGATCATGGACAGCCGCCGCGCCGATGCGGACGCGTTCTACGAGGCGCTGCAGCGCGGCATGGACGACCCGGACGCCAGGCTGGTGCAACGCCAGGCGTTGGCTGGAATGCTATGGTGCAAGCAGTACTACGGCCTGGACGTGCGCCGCTGGCTGGACGGCGACCCGGGCCAGCCGTTGCCGCCCGAGGACCGCAAGCACGGCCGCGACTCCGACTGGCGGCATCTGGACAACGCCGACGTCATTACCATGCCGGACACCTGGGAATACCCGTGGTACGCCGCCTGGGACCTGGCGTTCCACACCGTCAGCTTCGCCATGATGGACCCGGCCTTCGCCAAGTCGCAGCTGCTGCTGTTGATGCGCGAGCGCTACATGCACCCGAACGGCCAGCTGCCGGCCTACGAGTGGGCGTTCGGCGACGTGAACCCGCCGGTGCACGCCTGGGCGGTGCTGCGCGTGTTCCAGATGGACCGGATCGTCACCGGGCAGGCGGACCGCAAATTCCTCGAGATGGCGTTCCACAAGCTGCTGCTGAACTTCACCTGGTGGGTGAACCGAAAAGACGAGAGCGGGCGCAACATCTTCCAGGGCGGCTTCCTCGGCCTGGACAACATCGCGATCTTCGACCGGTCCCACCCGTTGCCCACGGGGGGCAGCATCGACCAGTCGGACGGGACCGCCTGGATGGCGATGTTCACGCTGAACATGATGCGCATCGCGCTGGAGCTGGCGCTGGAGGACGACGCCTACGAGGACATGGCGACCAAGTTCTTCGAGCACTTCCTGTACATCGCGGAGGCGATGACCACCGCCGGCGGCATCGGCTTGTGGGACGAGCAGGACCAGTTCTACTACGACGTGCTGCATCTGCCCGACGGCGAGACGATCCCGCTGCGGGTGCGCTCGATCGTGGGGCTGATCCCGCTATTCGCGGTCGAGGTGATCGGCAGCCGGGCCTTTGTGGCGCTGCCGGAGTTCAGCGAGCGGCTGCAGTATTTCCTGAACAGCCGGCCCGACCTGGCGGCGCTGATCTCGCGCTGGACCGAGCCCGGCACCGGGGAGCGGCATCTGCTGAGCCTGCTGCGCGGCCACCGGGTGAAGATGCTGCTGCGGCGCATGCTGGACGAGACCGAGTTCCTCTCCCAGCACGGCGTGCGCGCGCTGTCCAAGGCGCATGAGGCGCAGCCTTATGTGCTGGAGGTCGGCGGCGCCCGGTTCAGCATCGGCTACGAGCCCGGCGAGGGCACCAGCCACGCGTTCGGCGGCAACTCCAACTGGCGCGGCCCGGTGTGGATGCCGATCAACATCCTGCTGGTCGACAGCCTGCGGGAGTTCCAGCGCTACTACGGCGACGATTTCGAAGTGGAGTGCCCGACCGGCTCCGGCCATATGGCGTCGCTGCGCGAGGTGGCGGACATGCTTCGGACGCGACTAATGAGCCTGTTCCTACGTGGCGCGGATGGCAAACGCGCCTTCCTGGGCGACGACGCGCTGTCGCAGACCGATCCGGAGTTCCGCGACCACATCCTGTTCCACGAGTATTTCCACGGCGACACCGGCCGCGGCTTGGGCGCGTCGCACCAGACGGGGTGGACGGGCTGCATTGCGCTGCTGCTGGCCGGGCCGGACAGCGCGTGGGCGAAGACGACCGCGCAGCACCCGCAGGCGACGGAGGGCGGCGCGCCGCCGGGGAAGGCGACGGCGACATGAGGATTAGTTTGGGTCTGTTTCGTCATGCCAGGGCTTGACGGCGTGAGCGCTGACGCCCTGCCTCAGCGCTGCAGCAGCGTAGGGGTGGCTCGCTGCTCCCACCCAAGCCGCTCGAGCTCCGGCCTCTCGCCTTCCTCCTTTGGTGCGCCCAGGCACAGATACGCCACGAACCCCCACGAGTCGGGCACGTCCAGCGCCGCCGCGACCGCCGCCGGATCGAGGATCGACACCCAGCCGAGCCCAAGCCCGGCGGCGCGCGCGGCCAGCCATAGCGTGTGGATCGCCATGACGGCGGAGTAGCCCACGGTTTCTGGCATGGTGCGACGGCCCAAGCCGTGGCCTTGCGCAGGGTCCGGTTCGACGAACACGGCCAGGTGGCAGGGCGCATCGTCCAGGCCGGCGAGTTTCAGGCGGGCGTAGCAGGCGGCGCGGTCGTCTGGCTGCGCGCCCAGCGCGGCGGCGTTGCAGTGGGCGAAGTTGGCGCGCACCGCGGCTCGGCGAGCCGGGTCGTCCACCGCCACGAATCGCCAGGGTTGGCTGAGGCCGACCGACGGCGCCAGCCAGGCCGTGTCCAGCAACGCCTGCAGCATCGGCTTGGGAACCGGGTCCCGCCGGAAGCGTCGCACGTCGCGGCGCAGGCGAAACAGCGTCGCCAGCCCTGTGCGGAAGTGGTCATCGAAGATTGAGTGATCCATGCGCCCATCCTACGACACCCCGGACGGAACCGGGTGCAGGCCCGCGCGCTTCCATCGCATCGTACAATCTCCCGAGCAGGTATCGCATGAGCCAATCGAGCAGCTTTCGCGTGGAAGAAGGTCGCCCGTTTCCGCAAGGCGCGACATGGAACGGCTTGGGGGTGAACTTCGCGCTGTTTTCCGCCAACGCCACCAAGGTCGAGTTGTGCATCTTCGACGACAAAGGCGAGACCGAACTCCAGCGCATCCAACTTCCGGAATACACCAACGAGATTTGGCACGGCTTCCTGCCCGACGCGCGGCCCGGCACCGTCTACGGCTATCGCGTCCACGGCCCTTACGAGCCGGAGAACGGCCACCGCTTCAATCCGAACAAGTTGGTGCTGGACCCGTATGCCAAGGGCATCGTCGGGCGCATCACTTGGGCGCCCGAGCTGTTCGGCTACATAATGGGCGAGGACGACACCACCTACGACGAGCGCGACAGCGCCGAGTTCATGGTCAAGGGTCGCGTCATTGACCCCGCCTTCACCTGGGGAGAGGACCGTGCGCCGCGCGTGCCTTGGGAGCAGACGGTGCTCTACGAGACCCACGTAAAAGGCTTCACCAAGCTCCATCCGGCCGTTCCGGAGGAGCTGCGCGGCACGTTCCGCGGCCTGTCCGACCCGAACGTGCTGCGTTACATCAAGAATCTCGGCGTCACGAGCGTCGAACTGTTGCCAATCCACATGTTCGCCGATGACAGCTACCTGATGGAAAAGGGGCTGGTGAACTACTGGGGCTACTCGACCCTCAGCTTCTTCGCGCCGGGCCGCCGTTACGCCTCGGTGCCGGATTTCGCGTTCTCCGAGTTCAAGGAGATGGTGAGCCGCTTCCACAGCGCCGGGCTCGAGGTGATCCTGGACGTGGTCTACAACCACACCTGCGAGGGCAACGAGAAAGGCCCGACGCTGTCGTTCAAGGGCATCGACAACGCCAGCTACTACCGGCTGCTGCCGGACCAGAAGCGCTATTACATCAACGACACTGGGACGGGGAACACGCTCAACCTGTCCAACGCCCGCGTGATCCAGATGGTGATGGACAGCCTGCGCTATTGGGTGACCGAGATGCATGTCGACGGCTTCCGTTTCGACCTCGGCACCATTCTGGCGCGCGAGTCGTACGGCTTCGACCAGGAGAGCGGGTTCCTGCGCGCGGTGGGTCAGGACCCGGTGCTGAGCCAGGTCAAGATGATCACCGAGCCGTGGGATTGCGGCCCGGGCGGCTACCAGGTCGGCGGCTTCCCGCCGGGCTGGGCGGAGTGGAACGACCGTTTCCGCGACAACATTCGGGGTTTCTGGAAAGGCGACAAAGGCAAGATCAAGGATTTCGCCACTCGTTTCACCGGCAGCAGCGACTTTTTCAACCGCCGCGGCCGGCCGGCCTGGTCGTCGGTGAACTTCCTCACCGCGCATGACGGGTTCACGCTGAACGATTGGGCTTCCTACAACGAGAAGCACAACGACGCGAACGGCGAGGACAACAAGGACGGCAACAGCAACAACGAGAGCTGGAATTGCGGCGTCGAGGGCCCGACCGACGACGAGACGATCAACGGCATCCGCGAGCGCCAAATCAAGAACATGCTGGCCACGCTCCTCTTATCGCGTGGAACGCCCATGCTGCTGGCCGGGGACGAGTTCGGCCGCACCCAGGGCGGCAACAACAACGCCTACTGCCAGGACAACGAGATCAGCTGGCTTGATTGGAAACTGGAGGAGAAAGGGCGCAATCTGGTGCGCTTCGTCTCTCGCCTCGCTGCGCTGCGGCGGCGGCTGCCGATCCTGCACCGCTCACGCTATCTGACCGCGCAGTGGAACGAAGAGTTGGGCATCAAGGACGTCACCTGGCTCAAGCCGGACGGCTCGGAGATGGATCAAAGCTCCTGGGACGACAGTGACGCGCATTGCCTCGGCATATTGCTCGACGGACGCGCGCAGGTCTCGGGCATTCGGCGTCGCGGCGCCGACGCGACGGTGCTGGTGGTCGTCAACTCATACCACGACGGGATAGGCTTCAGCTTGCCAGCCGTGCCAGGCGGACTGGCTTGGCGGTGTCTGATCGACACCAATCTGTCCGACGATCCGGACGATTGCCGCCACGAGTTCGGGTCCGAATACGTCGTGACGGGACGCAGCTTGCTGATGCTCGAACTCGTGCTGGACCGCGAGTATGCGCAGGCGCGCGCTTCCGCCAATCCTGGCGCGCCAAGCACGGCCGAGGCCCGGCTCAAGGAGCTGGAGGATGCGGCGACAGCCGCCATCGTTGTGGGAGATTGATGATGCGCACGATCGACGCCGCGTTGCTTGCCGCCATGGTTTTCGCAACGGCGTCGCCTGGCCTGGCGCAGAACGTGACGAACCCGCCTTCGTCCGCGGCAACGCCGACTGCGCCACCGGCGCAGGTGGTGGCGCCGCATGCCGGCGCGTCGGGGGATGCGGGCGCTGGCGCCACCGGCGCGCCAACCGCGGGCCGGCGCGCGCCGGGGTCTGACAATGGCGGTAATCTGGCCGGATCGGCGGTGCCTGGCGGACGCAATAAAGCGCCAGCGCAGGGATCACCGGCCGGCTCGTTTTCCGGCCCGATCAAGCGGGACTGACCAGCGGCCCAGCGCAATCACCGTCATCGCGAGCCGCTGCTTGGCGGCGTGGCGATCCAGGACGCGGGCGCGGCGCCGGCCGCTGGATTGCCGCGTCGCAAGCGCTCCTTGCGATGACGGCCGCTGATCAGGCTTTGCGGGGACGCCGGTCCACCACGCGCCGCACCTTGCCGACGGATCGCTCCAGCGTGCCCGGTGGCACGACCACGACGGACGCCGTTATCCCGACCGTGCCTTTCACCTGCCGCACTGCGGCGGCAGCGGCCTCCAGCAGGCCGGCGCCGTCCCAGGAGGCGGGGCGGGCCTCGGCGTGGATGACCATCGCGTCCATCCTGCCCTCGCGCAGCAGTTCGATCTGGAAGTGGCCGGCGCACCACTCGGTCGCCAGCAGCGCCTCCTCGATCTGGGTGGGAAACACGTTTACGCCGCGCAGGATTATCATGTCGTCCGACCGGCCCGTCACCTTCTCCATGCGACGGAACGACGGGCGCGCGGTGCCGGTCAATAGGCGGGTCAGGTCGCGGGTGCGGTAGCGCACGATCGGCGCGGCCTGCCTGGTGAGCGTGGTGAACACCAGCTCCCCTACTTCGCCCTCGGGGAGCACGGCGCCGGTCAGCGGGTCGATCACCTCGGGGTAAAAATGGTCCTCCCAGATGTGCAGGCCGTCCTTCGTCTCGACGCATTCCTGCGCCACGCCCGGGCCGACCACCTCCGACAAGCCATAGATGTCGACCGCGTCGATGCCGAACGCGTCCTCGATCTCGGCGCGCATCGCGTTGGTCCAGGGCTCTGCGCCGAAGATGCCGATCTTGAGCGAGCTGGCGCGCGGGTCGATCCCCTGGCGCGCGAACTCGTCGAGCAGCGCCAGCATGTAGGAGGGGGTGACGGTGATGATCTCCGGCCGGAAGTCGGTGATCAGCTGCACTTGCCGCTCGGTCATGCCGCCGCCGACGGGGATGACTGCGCAGCCCAGCCGCTCCGCGCCGGCGTGGATGCCGAGGCCGCCGGTGAACAGGCCGTAGCCGTAAGCGTTGTGCATCGCCATGCCCGGCCGTGCGCCGGCGGCGAACAGCGACCGGGCGACCGCGCCGGCCCACATCGCCAGGTCCGCCGCCGTGTAGCCAACCACGATGGGCTTGCCGGTGGTGCCGGAGGAGGCGTGGATGCGCGCGACCTCGGCCCTTGGCACGGCGAACAGGCCGAACGGGTAGTTGTCGCGCAGGTCCGACTTCACGGTGAACGGGAAGCGCGCCAGGTCGCTCAGCTGGCGGAAATCGTCCGGGTGCACGCCGGCGGCGTCGAACGCCCGGCGGTAATGCGGCACGGCGGCGTAGACCTGGCGCAACGTCGCGGCCAGCCGTTGGGTCTGCAGCGCCTGCAGTTCGTCGCGACTGGCGTCTTCGATCGGTTCGAATCCGATCATGCGACTTCGCGAGCCCCGACTTCACGAGACTGCCCGCGGAACTCCGCCACTACGCCGTCCGCCGTGACGACGCTGACATCGTAGAGGCCCGACCGCCCGGCGAGAGCCAGCTCGCGCGCGGTCGCCACCAGGCGCTGGCCGGCGCGGACCGGGCGCAGGTAGGTGATGCTGCAGCTCTGCGCCACCGCCGCGCGGCCCCGGCTGTTGCAGGCGAAGGCGAACGCGCTGTCGGCCAGGGCGAAGATGAAGCCGCCATGGCAGCTGCCGTGGCCGTTCAGCATATGCGGCCCAACCGGCATGGAGATGCGGGCGATCCCTGGCCCGGCTTCCTCCAGCACCATGCCGAGGCCCTGGCTGGCGGCGTCCGCCTCCCACATCGCGTGCATGCCTTGCAGTCTCCCCGAGCCGGGGCGAGACTCCGGCGGCACACCGGGCCGTGTCAACCGGCCTGACCATCGAGGAGACCGCCGCCATGCCTGAGGCCTTCATCTGCGACTTCGTCCGCACCCCGATCGGGCGCTACGCCGGCGCGCTGAAGGACGTGCGGACCGACGATCTCGGCGCCGTTCCGTTGCGGGCGTTGATGGCGCGCAACCCGGGCGTGGACTGGGAGGCGGTGGACGACCTGTATTACGGCTGCGCCAACCAGGCCGGGGAGGACAACCGCAACGTCGGCCGGATGGCGGCGCTGCTGGCCGGGCTGCCGACCAGCATCCCCGCCGCCACGCTGAACCGGCTGTGCGGCAGCGGGCTGGACGCGGTGGGCACGGCGGCCCGCGCCATCCGCGCCGGCGACGCGGAGCTGGTGCTGGCCGGCGGGGTGGAGAGCATGACCCGCGCGCCGTTCGTGCAGGGCAAGGCGACCGAGGCGTTCAGCCGCACGGTGGAGATCTACGACACCACGATCGGCTGGCGGTTCGTGAACCCATTGATGAAGGCCCAGTATGGCGTCGATTCGATGCCGGAGACGGCGGAGAACGTCGCGCAGGAGTTCCAGGTCAGCCGGGCCGACCAGGACGCGTTCGCCCTGCGCAGCCAGCAGCGCTGCCTGGCCGCGCAGGCATCCGGGTTCTTCGCAAGGGAGAGCACGCCGGTGACGGTCAAGACGCGCAAGGGCGAGACGGTGGTCGACCGCGACGAGCACCCGCGCGAGACCAGCCTGGAGGCGCTGGCCAAGCTGAAGGCGCCGTTCCGCAAGGAGGGCGGCAGCGTGACCGCGGGCAACGCGAGCGGCGTCAACGACGGTTCTGCGGCCCTAATCGTGGCCAGCGAAGCCGCCGCGGCCAAGCACGGCCTGACGCCGCGCGCCCGCGTGGTGGGGATGGCCACCGCCGGCGTGCCGCCCCGCATCATGGGCATGGGCCCGGCGCCGGCGACGCTCAAGCTGTTGGAGCGGGCCGGGGTGCGGCTGGCGGACATCGACGTCATCGAGCTGAACGAGGCGTTTGCCGCGCAGGGATTAGCGGTGATGCGCCAATTGGGTTTGGCGGACGATGCTGAGCACGTGAACCCGCATGGCGGCGCGATCGCGCTGGGCCACCCGCTGGGCATGAGCGGCGCGCGGCTGGCGCTGACGGCGGTGAACGCGCTGGAGCAGCGGGGGCAGGCGCTGGCGGTGGCCACCATGTGCATCGGGGTTGGGCAGGGCATCGCGATGCTGCTGGAGCGGGTTTGACCGGCGGCGTTCAGCGACAGTCAATCAGGGTGAGCGCAGACAAACTCCGCCCATCGTTGGACGAGGCGACGTCTGTTGAGTTCGGCAGGCATTTCTACGCTTGTGCAACGGGGCATGCCTCCACACTGGCTATCGACGGCATTCTCGATAGCTGAGCGAGTGGGCGCCGGGAGCGACTGAACGAATGGGTAAGTATTGGGGCCACGCGCGGCAAGCAATTCCAGCCTATCTGGGCACCGCGCCCGTATGACGTCATTGAATGCATCGCGGGGTGGCGAGTAGGGCTTGAAATCCATGTTCGGGATCAACTCGGTCGCCATTACTCCTTCGCCCGCTAGATTGTCGCTGCGGACGATGCTGGTGTTCTTGCGCGCTGTGATAAGAATGACGACGTGTCCGGCCGGGAAGTCGGTGCAACCACCCGCGTCCGCGATGGCCTGCAACGCTGCTGGTGGATTTGGCGCAGCGGTTCGGCTACTGCCGTCCGGAAGGCTTAGCTTTGCGAGGGCATCCGCCGAGACGCACATCACTCCGGCGCGAACCGCCTGCAACAGCTCGGCGCGGGCAACCGGAACAAAGCTCCCGATGATGAGAAGCGCGGCGAAGGTCAGTTTTAGCATCGACATCGAGCCCTGGCAGGATGGTGGGAAAGGCGGTTGCGTCAGGCGGCCGGTTCGCCCGGGATAGGGACCATGCCCATCTGCGTGATCAGCGCCGTCACCTCCGCGATCGCCGCCTCCGCGTCCGCCGCGTCCGGGCCTTTCGCCACCAGCGCCACCCCGTTGCCGCTCTCGCGGTAGAACGGGTAGGAGCCGAGGTCGAGCCCGGGGTGATGGTCCTGCACCGCCTTCAAGCCCTCCGCCACGCGCCCCTCCAGCAGCCCGATCGCGTGCACCGCGCGCGAGACGATGGGAGGGCCGCCGGCCAGCATGGGCGCCAACGCGTCGAACATGGCGCGCATGATCCGCGGCACGCCAGCCATCACGTGCACGTTGCCGATGGTGAAGCCAGGCGCGATGGAGACCAGGTTGTCGATCAGCGTCGCGCCGCGCGGCATGGTCGCCATGCGCTGCCGGGCGGCGTTGAACTCGCCGGGCTTGTAGTGGCGGTTCATCCGCTCCCACGCCTCCGGGTGCGGCTCCCAGGGGACGCCGAACGCGGCGGCGATGCACTCGCTGGTGATGTCGTCGTGGGTCGGCCCGATGCCCCCCGTGGTGAACACGTGGTCGAACCGGGCGCGCACCTCGTTCACCGTGTTGACGATCGTCTCCGGCACGTCCGGAATCACCCGCACCTCGCGCACGGGGATGCCGATCTCCCCCAGGCGCTTGGCCAGGAAGTTGATGTTGGCGTCCTGGGTGCGGCCGGACAGCACCTCGTTGCCGATGACGAGCACGCAGGCGGTCGGGTTTGTCATAGGAAGTCCCTCAGAAGCGGGATGAGCGGCTTGTCGGCCGGAGGCATGTCGTAGTCGGCTAGTTTGTTGGGCCGCACCCAGGCCAGCGCCTGCCCCTCCAGCCCGGTCGGGGCGCCAGTCCAGCGGCGGCACAGAAACAGCGGCATCAGCAGGTGGAACCGGCCGTAATCGTGCGATGCGAAGGCGAACGGCGCAAGGCAGGCCTCCGACACGTCGATCCCCAGCTCCTCCTTCAGCTCGCGGATCACCGCCTGCTCGGGCGTCTCGCCGGGGTTGAGCTTGCCGCCGGGGAACTCCCACAGGCCGGCCATCTTCTTGCCTTCCGGCCGCCGGGCCAGCAGGACGCGGCCGTCCACGTCGATCAGCGCGCAGGCGGCGACCAGCAGCAGCGTCGCGCCGGTTGCCGCGGCAGGAGCAACCGGCGCCTCCACGGCGCCGAACAGGTCGTCCCGCGTGGCGGCGAAACGGATCACCGGGTGATCGCCGCCGCGCGCCAGGAAGCGTTCGCGCCCGGTCCCCACCTCGCGCAGGCCAACCCGGCGCAGGACCGCGGACGACGCCGGGTTGTCCGCCGCGACATGCGCCTCGATCCGCTCGACCGGCAGGTTGGCCAGCGCCCAGCGCGCGACGCGGCCCACCGCTTCCGTGGCCACGCCATGCCCCCAGTAGCTGCGGCCGACCCAGTAGCCGAGGTTGGCCACGCCGGGCGTGATGTCGAGCCGCAGCCCGACGCAGCCGATCACCAGTTCCTTCCCAGCCTCTTGCCCGGTGATGATCAGGTGGTAGCCCGTCCCATTGGCGCGCTGCGCCGCGGTGGAGGCGATCCACTCGTCGGTCAGGGTGCGTGGGTAGGGGAACGGCAGGCGCGACAGCATGCGCACCACACCCCAGTCGTTCACCAGGCGGTGCAGCTGCTCCGCGTCGGCTGGGACGGGCGGGCGCAACACCAGGCGCTCGGTCGTGAGCGTCGTCGCGTCGGGGTGCGGCGGGGGTGCGGCGCGGATTGCGGAGGGCATGTGGGCGATAAAGTGGCGCCGCCGGGGTGGGCTGGGCAAGGGCGCTTTCTACTCCCTCTCCCGCCTGCGGGAGAGGGCCTGGATGAGGGCGCTCTTGCGCACGACCCGTGGCCCAGTCCCCTCCCCCTGCCCTCTCCCGCAAGCGGGAGAGGGTTCCAGCAAGTCAGGCCGAAAGCTGCTCCGGCTCGGTGCGCACGCGCTTCACCACCAGCTTGTTCAGCGCGTGCACGTAGGCGCGCGCGGCGGACACGATGGTGTCGGTGTCGGCGCCCTGCCCGTCCACCATCTTGCCGGCCTCCTCCAGCCGCACCGTGGTGCGCGCCTGGGCGTCGGTGCCCTCTGTCACGGCGCCCACGCTGAACAGCACCAGCCGGCCCTCGTGCGGAAAGATCATCCGCAGCGCGTTGAAGGTGGCATCCACCGGGCCCAGCCCGGTCGCGGTCGCCGACTGCGTCTCGCCATGCACCGCCAACTCCAGCGACGCGGTGGCCGGGCCGTGGGAGCCGGCCTGCACCGACAGCGACACGAACCGCAGCGTCTCGTGGTCGCGCACCACCTCGTCGTCGACCAGGGCGACCAAGTCCTCGTCGTAGACGATCTTCTTGCGGTCGGCGAGGTCCTTGAACCGGCGGAACGCCTCGTTCAGGCGGTTCTCCCCCACCTCGCCGTAGCCCAGCGCGCGCAGCTTGTCGCGGAACGCGGCGCGGCCGGAGTGCTTGCCCATCACCAGGCTAGACTTGGCCCAGCCAACGCTCTCCGGCGTCATGATCTCGTAGGTCGCGGCGTTCTTCAGCACGCCGTCCTGGTGGATGCCGCTCTCGTGCGCGAACGCGTTGCGGCCGACGATCGCCTTGTTCGGCTGCACGTCGAACCCGGTGATGGTCGCCAGCATCTTCGAAACGCGCAGGATATGCTCCGACTTCACGCCCGTCTTGAACGGGACCGCGTCCTGCCGGGTGCGCAGCGCCATCACGATCTCCTCCAGCGCCGCGTTGCCGGCGCGCTCGCCGATGCCGTTCATCGTGCACTCCACCTGGCGCACCCCGGCGCGGAGGGCGGCGATGGTGTTGGCGACGGCCAGGCCCAGGTCGTTGTGGTTGTGCGTGGACAGGATCACGCCGTCGGCGCCGGGCACCCGCTCGCGCAGCATGGTGAAGATGCGGGTCATGTCCTCGGGCAGCGAGTAGCCGACGGTGTCCGGGATGTTGATGGTGGTGGCGCCGGCCTTGATCGCCGCTTCCACGCAGCGGCACAGGAAGTCGGGCTCGGTGCGGCTGCCGTCCTCGGCGGACCACTCCACGTCGTCCGCGTGCTGCCGCGCCAACGTGACGCTGTCCACGGCGAGCTGCAGCACGGCGTCCGGCTCCATCCGCAGCTTGTATTTCATGTGCAGCGGACTGGTGGACAGGAAGACGTGGATGCGGGGGCGCTCGGCGCCGCGCACGGCCTCGGCGGCGCGCAGGATGTCGGCGCGGCCGGTGCGGGCCAGGCCGGCGACCACCGGGCCGCGCACCTGCTCGGCGATCAGCTTCACGCTGTCGAAGTCGCCCGGCGAGGCGATCGGGAACCCCGCCTCGATCACGTCCACGCCGAGATCGGCCAGCGCCTCGGCCATGCGGAGCTTCTCGTGCAGGTTCATCGAGAAGCCGGGCGACTGCTCCCCGTCGCGCAGGGTGGTGTCGAACAGGACGACGCGGTCATCGGCCAGGTTGCCGAAACTAGGGTGGTTGATGGCCATCGGGAGCGATCCTCGGGGTGCGGTTGCGACACGGCGTCTCAGGGGTCCCCCTGAGCGGGCCGGCGCACATCAGCCCGGCGGAACGCTCAGGGGCTGGGAAGTCGAAGAAGGAGCGCGCTCGCGAAAGCGATGCCGGTCGAGAAGGGTGCGTGGCGGCTCATTGCTTAAGTACCCTATCGGGCGGCGGCGCCTGCTGGCAAGCGTAGTTCGCCAAGTAGTCGGGTGGCGGCTGCAAGGCTGGCCTGCGAGGCGGCGTCGAGCGCGAGGGCGCCTGCGTCGTGATAGACCACCACGATGGCGTCCGGGTGGAATCCGGCCAGCGCCGGCGGGCGGGCCATGGCCAGGTTCATCCGCACCAGCCAGACCGTGCCGGCGTATTCGCTGAAGTCGCCGCCAATCTCGTCGGCGAAGCTGTCGCCGATCACCAGCAGGCGACCCGGCTTCAGGCGATCCGGGCCATCGCGGCGGTAGACGACCACGTCGCCGGGCGCGGCCGGGTCGCAGGCGGCGCCGGTGCATTGCGTGACGCCGGCGGCTTTCAGGAACGGCGTGCCGATGCGGTCGTGCAGGCCCATCCCGGGGTAGAAACCGCGCAGGTCGGAGGCGCGGTTGTCGGGACGCAGCGCGAGGGTCAGGGTGCGCGTGAGGCCCATGCTGTCCGCGACCAGCTCGGCGACGCGCAGGGGGCCCTCCCCCGCCCAGTGGAAATGGTGGCGCGGCAGCACGTCGAAACGCGGCTTGAGCGCTTCCATTGCCGCGACAGGATAGACCAGGTCGCCATCGTGCAGCGCCGCCGTCAGCCGGTCCGCGGCCGGGCTGGCGCAAGCCGTGCCGGCGGGAAGGTCCTCCGGGTAGAGCCGTGGCGCCGTCGGGACGATAAGGAACCGGAACGGCAGTCCAGTGGCCTGGCCGGCGGCGAGCAATGGCCGGAGTGCTTCTGCGGCATGCGCGATGGCGCCGGCATCGACACCGGCGCCGCATACGTCGGCGATCAGCGAACCGGGCGCCTCACCCGGATGGTTGCCCAGGAACACGCGGCCGTTGCGGCCCACGACGAGCGGCGGCGGCAAGTTGCCGGTCAGCCGGTACGCGACCCAGTGGACCGCGCGCTGCATCGGCGGCGTTTGCAGCGCTAGCGCCAGCACGCCTAGAAGCCCGATTAGCACGATGGCCCAGCGGATTACGCCTTTAGTTCGGTCCGCCAAGCTGATGCTCCAACGCTCCCCTCTCGTCATGCCAGTGCTTGACACTGGTATCCACGGGGTTCGGGCGAATTGCGTCAGCCGGTGTTGGCCCGGGCCGCCGCCAAGTTCGTTATGTCAGCGCGGATGGCGCCCCGTGGATGGCCGGATCAAGTCCGGCCAAGACGGCGCTTAGCCGGCCGCCCGAATCAGTGCTGGTCGATGGGCACCGCGGTGATGCTGTTGAACGGGCTGCCGCCCTTGCCGAGCGACTGGGTGGACCATACCAAATACACCAGAACGTTGCGCTCGTGGTCCACCATCCGGCTTATCCGGATTTCCTTGAACGCCCAGTTGGCCGACGTGCCGAACACCACCTCGTTGTCCGGCACCGCTCCACGCAGCGACACCGGGCCCGTCGCGCGGCAGGCGATCGAGAAGCGGCTCGGGTCTGTGGCGAGCCCCACCGAGCCCGCGATCCCGCCAGTCTGCGCGCGGGACATGTAGCAGCTTACGTTGGCGACCTTCGGGTCGTCGTAGCGCTCGACGGTGATCTTGTCGTTGCCGCCTAGAATGCGGAACGTCGTGCTCACGTCGCCGATCCGCGTCGGGTCCGCGCCGGCGCCGCCCAGCAACACGATCAGGCCGGCGGCGTGGACCCAGCGCATCAGTTCTTCGCCTTGTCGACGAGCGCGTTCTGCTTGATCCACGGCATCATGGCGCGCAGCTTCTCGCCGATCTGCTCGATGGGATGTTCCGCCATTCGCCGCCGCGTCGCCTTGAAGCTGGCCTGGTTGACCCGGTTCTCCAGCATCCAGTCGCGCGCGAACTTGCCCGACTGGATGTCGTTCAGCACGCGCTTCATCTCGGCTTTGGTCTCCGCATTCACGATGCGCGGGCCGCTGATGTACTCGCCGTATTCGGCGGTGTTGCTGATCGAGTAGTTCATGTTCGCGATGCCGCCCTCGTAGATCAGGTCCACGATCAGCTTCACCTCGTGCAGGCACTCGAAGTAGGCCATCTCCGGGGCATACCCGGCCTCGACCAGGGTCTCGTAGCCGGCCTTGATGAGCTCCACCAGGCCGCCGCACAGCACGACCTGCTCGCCGAACAGGTCGGTCTCGCACTCCTCCTTGAACGTCGTCTCGATGATGCCGGCGCGGCCGCCGCCGATGGCGCTGGCGT